>NZ_CP009227.1:1805378-2106274 GCF_000775995.1 Treponema sp. OMZ 838
ACGATAATCAGCGTGTGTTCAAACTGCCCTGATTGGTTCGCGTTCAGTCTGAAATAAGATTGCAGCGGGAGTTCGACCTTGACGCCCTTGGGTACATACACAAACGAGCCTCCCGACCATACCGCACCGTGCAGCGCGGCAAACTTATGATCGTTGGGCTTTATCAGCTTCATAAAATGCTCGCGGACAAGATCACCGTACCGCAGCACCGCCGATTCCATATCGAGGTACACAACCCCTTGGTCTGCCAGATTTTTCTGCAAGCTGTGATACACTACTTCCGAATCATACTGAGCGCCGACGCCTGCCAGCGAGGTTTGTTCCGCTTTGGGAATACCGAGCCGGTCAAAGGTCTGTTTAATCTCCTCCGGTACCTGATCCCAGTCGGTTGCCATCGGCTTTTCGTCCGAAACTATATAATGGATAATCTCTTGAATATTGAGGTCGGAAATATCGGCACCCCAGTCCGGCATCGGCCGTTCAAAAAAATACTGCAAAGATTGCAGTCTGAGGTCAAGCATCCACTTGGGTTCGAGCTTGCGGGCGGAAATCTTTCGCACCACATCTTCGTTCAAACCGACACCGGTGGAATACTGATAATCGATTTTATCCTTTATATCGTAAATACCCCGCTCAATATCGGAGATGAAGGTGCGCTTCCGCGTTTGGAACAGGGGCGAGCGAGAATCTCTAAAATCATTACTCATAGCCGCTCCTACATCCCTGCGTATCCGTGCTTTTGAATATGCTCTACCAGCTCGATGCCACCAGTCTTTACCAGTGATCCGTTAATCAACACGTGGACATAATCGGGCTTTAAGTAATCGAGCACCTTGCTGTGGTGAGTGATGATTAAAATACCCATATCCGGCGTTTTCAGTTTTGCAACGCCCTCAAATACAATTCTGGTGGCATCGATATCCAAACCTGAATCCGTTTCGTCCAGAATAGCGAGCTTGGGTTGGAGCACCGCGAGCTGTAATATTTCGTTCTTCTTTTTTTCGCCTCCGGAGAAGCCCACATTCAAACTGCGGTCTGCATACTCGGGATTGATGCTGAGCGTTTGCATTAAACGCATCAGTTCTTTATGAAAGGTGAGCGCCGGGATTTTTTTACCGGTGACGGCTTCCTTTGCAGCGCGGAGAAATTCTTCTACTTTTAAGCCCGGAATTTCTTCGGGATTTTGAAAAGAAAGAAAGATACCTTTCCGCGCCCGCTCAAAAACGGGCAGATCATTGAGTAATTCTCCATTAAAGAAAATTGAACCCTGATTTACCTGAAAGACGGGATTCCCGACAATCGCTGCGGCAAGCGTGGATTTTCCGGCGCCGTTCGGCCCCATAACCACGTGTACCTCGCCTGCGTTGATGGTCAAGTTCAAATTATGCAAAATCGGCTTTTCATTCACCGATAGATGTAAATTTTCTATATGTAATAGCGGTTTCATTCGCAACTCCTTCGTGTGAAATTTGTTAGTTCAATATTATAACAAGTTGCAAAATGCATTACAAGGCTTCGCAATATACGAGCATTATACGGGCACATTGATAGGAAAGGGCAACCGCAACAGGAATATTTTAAACGCTTGCCTAAACACCGAAAATATGCTACATTCGCTCCGTTGTTTCGTAAAGGACGATTAACTCAGTGGTAGAGTGCTACCTTCACACGGTAGAAGTCACTGGTTCAAACCCAGTATCGTCCATTTTATCTTTCTCATTATTTACTACGACACTACAATTCAATAGTGCTACAATCCGATATCGATTTAATTAAACTTTTAAGATTTGAGCTGCTCCTTGCCGAAGCATCATATCCGCAAGCACAATGGCAACCATCGCATCGATAACAGGCATGATCCGCCGATAGAGGCAGACATCATGCCGTCCCGTAATAGCATGACTCATGCGGTCTCCGCTTGCGGTTTCCATTATCTGTTCTTGAGCGATTGAAGGCACCGGCTTTATGACTGCCTGAAACACAATGTCTTTTCCGTCGGATATGCCGCCGCTAATTCCCCCGTGATGATTTTTATCGAGAGCGTTTGCTTCCGAACCGGACATACGTGCCAGCTGAAAGCCCGCCCCGAATGCAATACCCTTAACGCTGCCGATGGAGAGCACCGCCTTTGCGAGTTCCGCTTCGAGCTTATCAAAGACCGGTTCACCGAGACCGGCAGGAACATTCTGCACCATACATTGTACAATAGCTCCGGCGGAATCGCCTGCCTGTTTAATCGAAGCGAGTTTACTATTTATTTCCGAAGGGAGTTCATCCGTTGCAGAGATCGGGGCGCAGGGGATGCCTACAATTTCTATTGCTGAGGTTTCAATGGTGATCGGGAGGATAGAACCATGCTGCGGGCGGTGTTCTCCGACAGCGGATGTGCCGTCCAGCGGCTTACCGTCAGCTGTACACGCCGTATACTGTGCGGGATGCGGTACCGGATAGTGTGCCAGCACTTTCTTTGCGATAACGCCTGCAGCAATTCGTGCAGCGGCTTCACGTCCCGATGCGCGTCCGCCGCCGCGCCAGTCGCGGCGGCGGTATTTTGCCTCGTAGGCAAAATCCGCATGACCGGGACGGTATATGTCTTTTAGTGCTTCGTAGTCATGCGGACGCGCATCGGCGTTGCGCAAAAGCACCGCAATCGGCGTTCCGAGGGTTTTGCCTTCAAATACGCCGGAAAGGATTTCGGGTATATTCGGTTCCCGCCGCGCGGTTTCAAAAGTACCCGAAGGCCGTGCCGTATTAAACGCAGCGGTAAAATCTTCAAGCTCCAGCGGAATACCGGCGGGGCAGCCGTCAACGACAACGCCGATTGCGGCTCCGTGGCTTTCGCCAAAGGTAGTAACTGTAAAGATCGTTCCGAATGTATTTCCTGCCATGGCGGTAGTTTATTCTAAATACCAGCAGAGCACAAGATCGCCGGAGGGCAGAATGGGGGGAAACATTGAAGAAACCGGATTTACCTTTTTGTAAGGGCATCCGCATAAGACGCCTTTTACAAATATGTAGGCATCTGCTGTGTTACACTGTCAAAAGCGTACTTTCTTGTACGCTTTTGACGGCAAGTTTTTCAGTAGAATAATGTGTCGTTGAGCGGTAACACTGTGGTGAATATTCAGGTTATCTCAAGAGTTCTTATTATTAAGAGAGAGCCTCCACTTCCTGTATGGTTAAGCCGGTTACTTGCACGATCTTCTGGATAGAATCGCCGAATTGTTTTAATATGCGTGCTGTTTCGAAGGCTTTTTGCCGGGAGCCTTCGGCATATGCAACCTTCCGCTCTTCTGCTCGTTGTACCGCTATATCGGTTGCATAATCATATTCTGCTATTAGCATATTTATGACCTCCTTTGACTTACGCTGCAGGTATTCTTTCAATATACCATTCTGTATACAGTCTTTTATCGCCTTTTCAAAGCCGTATTCTTTATCCCGCTCAATATTCCGCCGTACCGTTTCAACAAATAGACTGTATTCTGCTAACGGTTTGCAGCTTTGCAATATCTTATTACCTTTATGTTCATTGATATTGAGAACTTTTACTTCTAATTCTAATGATATATGCTCCGGCTTTGTCATAAAAGCATCGGAAAGATGCAATACTGTTTCGGTAGGGTATTCTTCTTGCCCATTGTAAAAGACATAAAACTCCGGTTCTTTTGCAAATATGCGGGATTCTGTGGGTATGCTTAATCTTCTCCCTACGCTCTGTTATACGCGAAACTCTTTTTGTGTATTCACGGTTCCGCTGTTATTCAGCTGGTCTTGCCCCCTTTCGGGACAAGACCCCATCCGCTCGTGCAAGCAGCTATTATTTTATACACTACTCAGTTTGTTAATTATCGCAGTGACTCTATCTTGAACTTCATTAACACTTTCGTCATTGGATTACAAATATAATAAATGTATATCTAGACATTGTACCAATAGTGTTCATCATATCCGCAATACTCGGCTTCATAAGTTTCGTGTAAACTTTCTAACGTTTTTTTGATTTTGTCTGCTTGTTGCTCACTCCCGCCATAGTATGAAATATAAAACCTTTGATTTTCATTTTTCCTAAAGTCATACCCTATCCAAAAATAAAAATCGTTGGTAATTTTGTAATATCTACCAAAAAATCGGCAATCGACATTGGCTAACAAAGGTGTAGTCGTATTACCAGGAGTTAAATTTATTTCTTTACAATGACCGGAAGGCACCCATTGTGTGAATTGCGTGAATTGCGTTATTTTATCTATTATATTAATAAAATTATCGCTGATACAGCAATTTCTCTTAAAATCATCTTTTGTCGGCATACTTAATCTCCTTCTTATATGTTTTATACGCGAAGCCTTGTCTTGTATTCATGTATTCGCTCTCGTTCATCTGGCGGCTTGCCCCCTTTCGGGACAAGCCTTTGTCTACCATTTCTTCCGTTAAACGGGGACTTACTTTTTCAGACGGTATAGCACCGCCTGAAAAACCTTCAGTTACTCTAAAGCCGGCTCAACCATGATCTTATTATAAGGAATATCGCTTTGGCTGGCTAAAGTACTTCTTACCCCTTCAAATTTTACGGTAACTCTTAAATCGGCTGGAACACTCCCATAGGTATCAAGACCGCTAAATGAGTTTGGTCTCGGCCGCTTATAGGAAAACAACTTAGGATATTGTTCAAATTCGGAATGTTCAAATTCGAAACGGCAGCTTTGTGATAAAATTACTAAATTCTTTAATCGCTGGCAACTGAGGAAAATGAGTTTTTTCATTGTAATAGATTCACCCGTTATTTTAAGGCTTTCTATACGGCTTGATTCAAAAGCCTTTTCATCAATCCGTTTAACCGTTTTAGGCAATACAATCTCAGTGAAAGCGCAGTTTTTAAATGCTTTAGCACCTATTGTCTGTACCTGTGCTTCCCCCCAATTGAAAGTACGGAGACTTCTACAATCTGAAAAAGTATAGGCCTTTATCTCGGTTATCCTCTTTGGAAGTGTTATTGTCTCTAAATTTCTACACCCACTAAAAGCCCCAGCACCAATATTTGTAATACTTTTCGGCAAGTGAATAGTTTCAAGAGCGTCGCATTGTGAAAACATGCCACCACTTATTGCCGTTAAATCTTTCGGTAAGGTGATGCTTCTTAATTGTGAACAGTACTGAAATGCGGACTCACCGATAGTTGTAACACTGTTCGGTATATCTACAGCCGTCAGTCTTTTGCAGTTATAAAATGCTGACTTGCCGATAGATGTAACACCCTTAGATATGCTGATTGCTGTAAGCCTTTCGCATTCATAAAATGCTTCTTTGCCAATTTCGGTAACGGAATTTGGGATAAGCACACCGGTAATATATGGACAACTTTTAAATGCCTGCTCCTTAATAGTCGTAACACCGGCAGGGATTTCCACTACGCCTTCTGCAGCAGGATCGCATTTTTCCAACACGTTACCATTAATCGTTAGCAATGAAGAATCAACGATACTGTTATATTCAAGGTCAACGGAAACCGTTACGGGAGCAGAGACCGTCAGCGTCGCAAGAGGATTTGTATGCGCCGGTGTGTCGGTGCCGTTCCACTGCTTAATACGGCAGCAGCTGGGAATGTCAGTAGAAAACACAATAACCTTACCCTGTTCTACTTCGCCTCCGGTAAAGGGGATGCCGTCGAGCTGCGCCTTTAAACTCCCCAGCTTTGGCTGGGTAAAGGTAACATTAAACTTCTGCACCGGAATAACAGCGCTTTCAAATTCCACCGAAACGGTTACGTTTTCTTTTACCGTTAGTACAGCCGTTTTATCAGTACTTGCAGGATTATCCGTTCCCGTCCATTTCTTTACACGGTATCCGGCAGCAGGGGCTGCGGTAAAAACAACAGTTTTCCCTTTTTGCACGGTGCCGCCGGTAAAGGCTTCTCCGTCCACCTTAGCACTCAGCGTACCGTTCTCCGGTGTTCCGGTAAAGCTCACCGTATATTTTTCCACAAGGCTTTCTATATCAATAAACTCAACGGCTACGGCGCTCGTTTTTTCTACTATTAAGCCAACCGTGGTGTCGGTACAGCCTTCTTTTCCCGCACCCGTCCATTGCTTAACGGTGTAGCCCTTATTCGGTTCCGCCTTAAAAAGCACCGTCTTTCCTTCCGCTACAGTTCCACCCGTAAAGTCTTTTCCGTCAATACTTGCCGTAAGATTTCCGTGTTCGGGTTGCGTAAATGTAACCATATGCATAATTGCCGTGCATTCTGCGGTTACCGAAACGCCTGCTTTTACGGTCAGTGTTATGGTAACTTTGTCTTCGGATTTGTCTATTCCCGTCCAGCGTGCAACCTTCATACCGCTTTGCGGATGAGCGATAAAGGTTACGGTCTTTCCGACTCCAACGAATTCCCCGTTTGTAATTGCCTTTCCGTCTACACTGGCGGTAACGGTTCCCCCGATAGCGCTAAAGCTAACCGGATATGAATTAACCGTAATGGATGGCTGCTTACAGCCTGCGTATACAAACACAAATAACAAGAGGTTTAAAACAGCTGCTCTTTTCATTTGTGTTCCCTTTTTTTGTGTACGCATAGTACACCTCCTTTTGTATGTTGATGTAATTGAATGGAAAAACAGGAAACCGGTATAAATGCAAAAACCGTACTGAAGGCATACAAAGCAGCCGGTACGGTTTGCGGTAAAAGAAAAAAGGTTAAAAATGTATAAATTATTGCAGTATAAAGAGTTATTTTAATGAGGGGGGGGGTAAGTCTTTAACAGATAATGAGTTGCCCGCCTCATCCTTTTATCGTTGAAGAGGGAAAACGCCCTTCTGTTAACGGTCAGAAAAACTAATGATCTGTGCGACTTCTTTATCTGCATAGGGGATATGGTATAGTGGAAGGTGGCAAAAGTCAAGGTTCTTTTGAAAATATACGGCGCATCTGCGTTGTCGCTTAACAAAAAACAGTCCTCGACGTATCAGAACCGCCACGGATGGCGGTGATTCTATTCAGTAGCACGTTTGCATTGCAAACGTGTAGGTAAAGAATGTACAGGGATGTACATTTTTTGCCGTGCCTGCGGGTGTTTTTTGTACGCTCCTCGTAGTTTCAGAACGGACAAGGATGTCCGTGGTGATAAGCAGCAGCGAGATTTGTGTTATGCACAAATCTCGTCGTTGAGAAGCGTACAAGGAGGTGCGCTTCTCGACAGGCTATTTTCAAAAGCGCTGGTTGAGGACGACGCATCTACTGCGTCGTACGGCAAAAAAGTGTCCTCAACGTATCAGAACCGCCACGGACGGTGGTGGTTCCACGCAGCAGCGCCGTTTTGAGCCTCCTGCTCAAAACTCGCCGTCAAGGAATATTTTCATTTATGGTTGACTGATGTTCGGCAAGAACGATGATTGTATTATCTACAAGGCAGGAAACATCATTAATTATGTTCATACTCGCTCGGTGGTTAATACTATAACATAGATGAGGTTCTTTTGAAAATATACGGTGCGAGGTTTGTTATGTGGTAACCTTTTATATCTTACAGATGTTTTAGATATCATGTGTACAATATGCATGAAAAGGAGAGAAAGCCGTAAGGACTCCCTATGAGTACGGTACACACGATTAACAACCTTACAGGAGAATAATATGAAGAATTTTAGCCGCACTTTACGTATAAGTGCAACAGTCGGTTTTATTTTGGTGCTATGCTGCTTGGCGTTTGCTGTCTATGCGAAGGATAAAGATAAAAACAAGAAGCAGGGAATCAGCTATGAAGCCGACATCGACTATCCCGTTTTTGAAAAAGAACCCCTTCTCAATGCCCAAGTTTCCGATGTTGTTCAGAAGGCACTTGAAGCCTTTAACAGCGAATTCTTTTCTGCGGAAGCTCCCGCCTATCCGCAAGGTTTTCAATTCGATATCGACAGCAGCTCGGTATACGAGGATTCGAAGCATATCAGTTTTCTCTTAACTGTCTATCAATATGCCGGCGGCGCAGCACATGGCAGCACCACCCTTATTCCGATAACCTACAGCAAGCAAACAAAGAAGCTGCTTTCATTGGAAGAAGCTTTGCAACCGGCAAAAAAAGACTGGCTTGCAGTTCTTTCAACTGAGGCGCGTAAACAGCTGAATGCTCAAGTTCAAAAGAAGACCTTTAGCTCCGACGAAGATTGGATTAACAGAGGTACGGAACCTACAAAAGAAAATTTTGCGGTCTTTAAGCTTGAAAAAAATTCCGTCCGCATTGTCTTTAGTCAATACCAAGTCGGGCCGTATGCTTCCGGTATGCCGGAAATTGTTGTTCCCCGCTCGTTGTTTAAGTAGGTTTTTTACAGCGTAGATTTTTTATAATATTATGATATGATGCCGGTATGGATCACGTATATTCGATACAAGAGATTACCGGCATTATCAAATCGCTTTTTGAGCAAAATTTTTCCTCCCTCCGTATTGCGGGGGAGATTTCCAACTGCCGCCCTTCAAGCACCGGGCACCTCTATTTTACCCTAAAAGATGAAAAAGCCGCATTGCAAGCGGTTATGTTTAAAGGCCGTACATGGACGCTCGGCTTTGAGCCGAAAGACGGACTCAAGGTTATTGTATCAGGTTCGCTGTCGGTATATGAGCAGCGTGGTTCGTACCAGATAATCGTCGAAACGATGGAGCTTGCGGGAGAAGGCGCTATCCTAAAAATGCTGGAAGAGCGGAAGCAGAAACTTGCGCGCGAAGGCCTTTTTGACCGAGACAGGAAGCGCCCGTTGCCGTTTTTCCCGCTCCGTATCGCCGTGATTACCAGCCCAACGGGCGCCGCCCTGCGCGATATACTCACTGTGCTTTCGCGCAGGAACCGCACGGTAAGTGTTACCGTGCTTCCCGCTCCCGTGCAGGGAGCGGAGGCGGCTCCTGTGTTAGCTCGTCAGCTGGAAACCGCCAATCGGTATAAGCTTGGAGAGCTTATCATTATCGGAAGAGGCGGCGGCTCCTTGGAAGACCTGTTGCCCTTCTCCGATGAGGCTGTTGTCCGTGCTGTAGCCGCTTCGGATATTCCTGTTATCAGCGCAGTCGGGCACGAAATCGACTGGGCGCTTACTGATTTTGCAGCGGATGTACGCGCGCCTACGCCGTCTGCCGCCGCCGAACTTGCCGTACCGGTCTTGGATGAAATTACCGATACCATTACTCAAATACAATCCGATATGCTGCGTAGTATCGGCAGCGCTTTGGAAAGAATACGGCTTACGATTAAAGGGTTTACACCGGAGTCGCTTGAGATGAAATTCCGCCGTATCGAGCAGCCGCTTTTGATGCGCCTTGACGATGCGAAAGAAAATCTGCTGTACACAATGCAGGCGCGGCTGACTAATACAAAGCACCGGCTCGCCTTGCTGACCCGTACCATTGAAGGGGCAAACCCGCAAGAAATTCTCAACAGAGGGTATTCTATCGTCTACAACCGGCAGACGGGACTTGTACTCCGCCGTGCGCAGGATGCAGCAGCTGCTCGCGAACTCCGCATTAGACTCGCCGACGGAGAAATTGCCGCCTCTACCGAGGAGTAAGCATCAATCGAATGGCAGGCGTTAAGCGAATGGCCGTGGGGAGATACTTTTGAGGTAATCTGAAACGGCGGTTTGGCAAGAGCTTATTTCTCTCAACATTGGAAGCCTATTTTCTCGGAAAAAAAGAGCTGTTCAAGGGATTATATCTTGAAAAACTGGAAGAAGATTGTGCTGATTGGTGCGGGATTTGATGAGCAAACGCGAACGATAAGAGACTGGAAAACGGAGTATCTATGTTATTAACCATAACGGCGGAAGGAGAGAATGCCGCAGCTTTAAGCTTTTTGCTGCACAAGCATCCCGATAAATTACAGCAGGTTGAGCTGTCAGTCGGGGCTGCCTATATATTTTATCCGGAGTGCGGAAAAGAAAAAGTGACAGCGGCGCTCCTTTTGGATATTGATCCGATCGGTATGGTACGTAACGCAAAGAATTTTGCCGGGAAAGATTTTTTACTGGGGCAGTATGTCAACGACCGGCCGTATGTTGCGTCTTCTTTTATGAGCAGCGCAATTTCAAAGGCGTTTTCGAGTGCGATGAACGGCAGCTGTAAAGAGCATCCCGACTATACTGAGCTGCCGCTTGCCTTAACCGCCAAAATCTCCGTGCTGCCGGCGCCGCGGGGCGGTGAACTGTTGATTAAACGGCTCTTTGAACCGCTCGGGTACACGGTTGAAGCGGAACGGCACCTGCTCGACACGCAGTTTCCCGCGTGGGGCTACGGAAAGTATTTTACCCTGACGCTTAAAAATACGCTGACGCTGAAAGAATTGCTTTCCCACCTCTATGTACTCATTCCTGTTTTGGATACCGAAAAACACTATTTTATCACACAGAATGAAGTTGAAAAATTGTTGCAAAAGGGTAAGGGCTGGCTTGAGCAGCACCCTGAACGGGAAATCATTGTTTCGCGGTATTTAATCAACCTAAAATCGCTGGTGCGTTCCGCCTTTGAAGTACTGCAGGCAGCGGAAGAAGGTATCATACCCGACACTGATAATGAGAATGAGCAAGATGAACTTACGAAAATAGAAGATACTGCTGCCGCTCACACTCAGCTGCAAAAAGCAAAAAAAGAGCGGCTCCATGACATACGGCTCAAACTTGTCGCAGAAAAATTGAAGCAGAGCGGGGCTGCAAGCGTTATTGATTTAGGCTGCGGCGACGGCAATCTGCTCAGACTACTCTTAAAAGAAAAGCAGTTTACCCGGATTGCCGGTACTGATGTTTCTTATTCGGAATTAGAAAAAAGCCAAGACAAACTCCACTGGAACGAAATGCCTGAAAAGCAGCGCGAGCGGCTTTCGCTCTTTCAAAGTTCACTGACCTATCGGGATAAACGGTTCAGCGGGTTTGATGCTGCAGCCGTTGTTGAGGTAATAGAACACCTCGATCCCAACCGCTTGCCTGCGTTGGAAAAATCTCTATTTACCTACGCAAAGCCTCAGACCATTGTGCTGACTACGCCGAACCGGGAATACAATGTACGGTACGAAAATCTTTCAGCAGGAAAAGTGCGGCACAGCGATCACCGGTTTGAATGGACACGCTCGGAATTTGCAGCATGGGCGGAACGGGTTGCGCATGAAAACAATTATACGGTTGCATTTTTCCCAGTCGGTGAAGAAGAAGAAAACATAGGAGCGCCGTCTCAGATGGCGGTATTTACGTATGGAAATTAGAATACCAAAAACAGCCTTAGTCCTGCTCGTGGGCGCTTCCGGCTCAGGAAAGAGCAGCTTTGCTAAAAAACATTTCGCTCAGTATGAAATCGTTTCGTCGGATGCGTGCCGCGGTATTGTTTCCAATGATGAAAATAATCAGGCAGCCTCAAACGATGCCTTTGAACTGTTCTACTATATTATTTCAATGCGGTTGAAAAAAGGATTACTCACGGTTGCAGATGCGACGAATATTCAGCCTGATGCACGGAAAAAACTCATCAGCATTGCCCGTTCCTTTCACGTACTGCCTGTTGCTATCGTCTTTGATATGCCGCAGGAGTTATGCGAAAGGAGAAATCAGCAACGCACAGACCGGAACGTTCTGCCCCATGTTATCCGGCGGCAGCTGCAGGATTTAAAGCGTTCCCTCAAAAGTATAAAAAAAGAAGGCTTTAAAAAACTCTACACATTCCGGTCGGGAGAAGAGGCCGATAACGTGCCCGCAATTGTGCGGGAGAAGCTCTATAACGATAAGGCTGAGCTGCATGGCCCCTTCGATATTATCGGGGATGTACACGGCTGTTACGAAGAGTTGATTGAGTTGCTGCAAAAACTCAGGTATATACTAGAAAAAACAGCAGATGACGGCACCAACTACGGGTTAAAAGTCAGTCATCCTGAAAACCGCACGGTCATTTTTTTAGGTGATTTGATTGACCGAGGCCCCGCATCGCCCGCCGTACTCAAACTGGTTATGAGCATGGTCAGAAGCGGTACAGCGCTCTGTGTTCCAGGCAACCATGATATGAAGCTCCACAAAAAACTCACCGGAAAGGCAGTGCAGGAAAAACACGGCTTGGCTGAAACACTCCGGCAGCTTGAAGGTGAAACCGATGCATTCAAGAACGATGTAAAAGAATTTTTGTACGGGCTTGTCAGTCACTATGTGTTGGATGCAGGAAAGCTCGTGGTTGCCCATGCGGGGCTCAAAGAAGAGATGCAGGGACGCGGTTCGGGAGCGGTACGCTCGTTCTGTTTGTATGGAGAAACCACCGGAGAAACGGATGAGTTCGGCTTACCGGTGCGGTACAACTGGGCAGCGGAATACCGTGGACGTGCAAAGGTTGTGTACGGGCATACCCCTGTACCATCCGCACAATGGCTGAACAACACCATCGATATTGACACAGGCTGTGTTTTCGGCGGCTCCCTCACCGCGCTGCGTTACCCCGAAGAGGAACTCGTTTCGGTACCGGCGCACACAATGTATTGCAAACCGGTGAAGCCGCTTGAGGCTGAATGCTGCAGAACCGGAAGTGCACTGATACACGAAGCCGCTATCGCAGAAGTTCCGGCAAGCAACGAAGCTGTACAGCCGTCGGTCAATATAGCGGCAGTGTACGGTGCATCCAACGCGCTGAAAAACCTGCAAGCGGATAGCAGCAACACTGCACACAATACAATCATGTCATTGCAGCAGCAAGATGATGATGTGCTCGATATAGAAGACGTAACGGGGCGGCGGATTGTTCAAACACGGCTGAAAAACAACATTTTGATTCGGCAAGAAAACTCCATTGCCGCCCTTGAAGCGATGAGCCGGTTTGCGGTAAACCCTAAGTGGCTTATCTACCTGCCGCCTACCATGTCTCCCTGCGAAACAAGCGCACTCGACGGCTTCTTGGAATATCCCGCCGAAGCAATCGGCTATTACAAAAACCGCGGGGTTCAAGCGGTGGTTTGCGAAGAAAAGCACATGGGGTCCCGCGCGGTACTCGTTATCTGCAAAGATGAACAGACCGCAGCGCACCGCTTCGGTATTACCGGGGAAGGCTTTGGTATCTGTTATACCCGCACGGGGCGGAACTTTTTTAATGAGCCTGAAACCGAACAAGCGTTTCTAACCAAAGTGCGGGATGGGCTTACCCGTTCAGGCTTTTGGGAAAAGCATCAGACCGATTGGGTGTGTCTGGATGCAGAACTGATGCCGTGGTCGGTAAAGGCGCAGAGCCTTATTCAGGCGCAATATGCAGCAACGGGATCTGCGGCACTCAATGCACTTGCGGAAGCGGAAGCCGTGCTGCGTGTAACGGCACAGCGCGGTATAGAAGGCGCTCACGAGATGCTGCATACCTTTGCAGAAAAAAAGCATGCAGCGGAAAAATTTGTTTCCGCATACCGCGCCTATTGCTGGGAGGTTACCGGCATCGATGATTACAAACTTGCACCGTTCCATATTTTAGCAACGGAGGGTGCTGTTCATGCCGATAAAACCCACCAATGGCACATGGAACAGATCGCCGAGATCTGCCGTGCGGATTCCACGCTTTTTAAACTAACGCCGTATAAAATGGTGCATTTGGACAATGAGGCGGAAATTGCCGATACGGTAGCGTGGTGGCTTGAGCTTACAGGTAAGGGCGGCGAAGGAATGGTGGTAAAGCCGTATCAATTTACCGCTTATGGTACGGACGGTACGCTTTTGCAGCCTGCCGTAAAATGCCGCGGGAAAGAATATCTCCGGATTATCTATGGGCCGGAATATTGCAAGCAGGAAAACCTTACCCGGCTTAAAAAACGGGGACTTGCAAAAAAGCGGAGCCTTGCGCTCCAGGAGTTTTCCCTCGGTATCGAAGCGCTCGAACGCTTTGTACGGAAGGAACCGCTTCGGCGCATTCACGAAAGCGTATTCGGCGTACTTGCTATGGAAAGTGAGCCGACCGACCCGCGGCTGTAAAAATAATCAGGTGCGGTTGACAGCTGGTGCAGTTCACTTATGCAGTTGACGCTGTACTAAAGCGAGTTTTTTTAGTATCTTAGTACGTCAACGGTTTTTATGGCAACCGTATTTTCATTACTAGGGCATTTCTGAAAATCGAATCAAATTTTGAGAAATGCTGTAAACTTATAAAGGGCGGATGAATGAATATTTTTTATAACACGGAAGAAACGTCAAAAGAAAAAACAAACGATAGTGCGAATGAGCAGCTGATGCAAAAATTCTTGAATACCCGTCAGATTATTCTGTCGGGCGAAGTGAATAAAGAACTGGCGGAAAAGGTTATCCGTCAGCTTTTGATCCTTGAAGCCGATTCCGCTTCAAAACCGATTTATGTGTATATCGATTCTCCCGGCGGAGATGTTGATGCCGGTTTTGCGATTTTTGATATGATCCGGTTTATTAAGCCGCCGGTTTATACGATTGGTATGGGATTGGTAGCCAGTGCAGGTGCTCTTATTCTTTTAGCGGCACCGAAGAACTACCGGCTTGGGCTTCCGAATAGTCACTACCTTATCCATCAGCCGTTATCCGGTATCAAAGGGGTTGCGACGGATATTGAAATCCATGCAAAAGAAATTGAAAAAATCCGCGTAAAAATCAATGCGCTTATCGCCGAAGAAACCGGTAAGGATGTAGCGGACGTTGCTAAAGATACCGACCGCGACTACTGGCTTTCGGCAGACGAAGCCGCCGCTTACGGGCTCATCTTACAGGTCATTAAAACCCGCAGCGATCTTCCCAAAAAATAAATCAAAACCGCCACGGATGGCGGTGGTTCTATACAGAAGTAAGTTTTTCGTCAGAAAAACTTATCGTCAAAACGCCCAAGGATGGGCGGGGTATTAATCAGGGGTGAGTTTTGGACAAAACTCGCCTTTTCCCGACATACACAGACGTATGTCGGGAAAAAGTGTACATGGATGTATACTTGCCAACAGCACCACGGACAGCGGCGTTGAAGCGGGTGTTAGAACTTATTTTCCAATATAAAAACTTTCATGACTGTATTCACACCATTTTTCATACATCTGAATATATTTTTCTTTGATAAATTCCTGTATCTTTCTTAATTCTCTATCCGTCAAGATACCTCTATTTTGAATTACAGTATCTCCATTATCTTTTACGAAAAACTTAGCAGAACTTTCTTCGGTTAATTTAGAATCACTTGCATATACATGAAATGCCTCAATAATGCATTTTGATGTAAAATATAAATAATACCCGGCAACCTTAAATGAAAAATATTTCGGCATATTAATCTTCCATATATTTTAAACAGCTTTGTAAATGTTTTTTTGAAGCTACTATTTCTATATCATCCATATTTGTTTCTATCAAAGTCCCATCAGGTTTAAAAACTGCGGCACCGTAACCATTATTCAGATTAAAAACGCTTATTCCTTCGGGAATTTTTTTAAATGCAAAACCATTATCAATGACATCTGCTTCATGAGCAATTTTATATAAATCAGGCATATCGTACCTCAACTTTTTTGATTGCAGATAAAAAATCTTCTGCCTCAATATATAAATTTTTTAATATTGGGATTAAATCAATATATTCTTCTTCCGGTTCAGAATTATGAGTATATTTAGCTAATACTTCAAGATAACCACTATCCCAATGGAGAACCTTTTCATATTTTTCCAGCGAATACGGTGCTACAAATTTTAATCGAGTCTTATTAAAAGAAAATAATGTGTAGGAACCATCATTGCTTAAATAAGCTGTGTCAAATCTACTCATGTTTCAATTATAGCATAAAAATTATAACATAAACTACTTATAAAACCATAAATACTTAAAATTACAGTAGTTCTAACATAGGCCTGATGCACTCTCAGTTCCACACAAGCGGCCGTTTGTTATCGGACAGCCGCTTATCAAGATATTCCTTATTTAGGTGCAGCTCTTTTACTAATGTGCGCATTTGATCGGCGGAGAGCAAATTCTGTTCGGCAAACAGGAAGATGAGCGCCCGTTCCGCAATGCAGGGAACACGGAGCGCATTCATCCGTTCCGGAGAAGGATTGGCACAATCGAGATATTCGGTCTTAAACGTATTAAACAATACGGAATGCTCCATATCATCTTGAATCGCTGCCAGCTCTTGCATAAGCGGCTGCATATTTCCTCTGCTTGCTTCTATTCCGAGCGGCTTTAGCGTAAAGAATGTGTATTGCTTGCCCGGCAAAAAGTGGTGCTGGTCACAGCGGGTACAGTAATTCGGTTCAAAGGGGTCTTCTTTTTTGCGGTCTCCGCCGATGATAATCAGCGGATCAAAATAAAGGGCTGGGCATTCAACGCCGTTTACAATGTAGTACCGATAGGTGTTGTAGCCGTTTTGCAGACAGTCAGGATGTTCGCAATAGGCGGAGAACGGATATATTTCCGTTGCCGTTTCTACCAGCAGCCGTGCCGTCGCATTAAAAATTTCACCGCGAAAGTTTAACAGCAAGGTCGGCATAACAAATACAAGCCCGCGCCGATCGCTTTCTTTTTTAATCACATACGCGAGCCGTTCGTCGTAGAAGGCTGCTTCATCGATAATCCATGTACCGATATGCGGATTTTCTTGCAATAGTTTTTCAAGCGAAAATGAATTGCCGACCGTTGCAATATTTCCTCCGCATCGTTGATAGCCGCCGCGGTAGGCGAGAGCATCATCGGGATAATCGGGGAACCGCTCTTTATCTAAGCTGTAGCGTGCAAAAAAGGTATATCGCCTATCCGCCGAGCCGATACCGCTTGCAGGGTCAAACAAGTCTTTTTGAGAGTTTGCTCCGCTGGTCAGTTTTTGTACGGCGCCGCTTTTGGTACGGGCTACTTGCGCATCCCGCCATACGTGTCCCGCATATTCCGTTTTCCCCGACCCCATCGGCCCGACTACCAGAATACGGCGGGAAGCGGTAGTAAAGTCAAAATGAGCTTTCGGCTCATGCATCAATAAAGAAGGAAAACCAAGGTTTTTAAACCATGCATTAATCTGTTCTTGCGCCGGTTCCAATTGCATTTATAAAGCTCCAAATCGTGAGAAGGGGAATACCCGCAGTATTGTGGTGCCGAGTATCTTTTCTGCAGGGACATATTTCGGTTCGACATTACTGTAAAACCGAATGGATTGTGCATCGTTCTTATCAACGGAAGTCAGTTTAAAACCAGTGGTATGGCGCATATCGGTTGAATTAAACCGGTTGTCGCCCATCATAAAATATGCGTTTTCGGGAATGTACTCATCCTTTCCCGCAGGAAAGACATTCATGTTGCGCTGATTAGTCCATGCAAGATAAAAGACGTAATTTTGCGCTTCTTCCAAAAGTCTATTCCGCACTTCGTCGTTGATGAATTGCTCTGCCGTAGCGTTTGCACGGAAAAGTTCGATATTACGGATAACGATTTTACCGAAGCAGAGTTTGATAAGCGCATTTAACTGCGCAAACCGTTTTTCATATAATGACGCATGCTGTGCTTCGCTGCTTTGCCAGTAGGGAATCCATCCCGTCATAAAGCTGCGGAACCATGCAAGCCCGCCGTTGGTCGTTAAAATTTCGCGGCTTATCGTGTCATTGGCACGGAAGAGGGTGAGTATCTCATATCCCGATTCCTGCAAGAAATCCGCCGCTACTGCCGTATCCTTATTATGCTTTAAAAGCGAAAGCCGATTGACAATCGATTCTGTTTGCTTTACCGCATCGGTTAAGTTGAGTTCTTTCCGCTGAGCTTCGACCGATTCCAGCACACGCAAATCTGCGGCACTGATGAGTATATCTTTGATTAAACGGCGTTCCGATTCAGGAAGACTCGCTAAATCCCAGTTGGCATAGAGCCGATCTTCTTCTACCGGTAAAAATTCCGTGTCGCCGCGGTGCTTAACATACAATACTCCATCAACCAGCATGAGTTTTTCTCCGGGTAGTCCGGTAACCCGCTTAACCAACGGATCCGGTTTCGGTTTGCCGTTCTCATCAGTGTTTATATTCACCTGTGCAAGCGTGAGCATATAGACTAGCTGCGACATAAAGGTTTTAAGCTGTGCCTTGGGCGTGTCGGGGTAATTCGGGTTGCTGAAAATAACAATATCGCCGCGTTTATATGTTTTCCATCGCGGCAGTCTAAAAGAAGAAAGCGGAAAAGCGGGCCCCGAAGGAGTTTTAAGGCCGACAACCGTATCACCGATCATAAATTGCGGCACCATAGATTCCGTTGGGATACGGTATACTTGAAAGATAAAGATATTGATGAGTAACACAAAAAAGATCGCGTAAAAAGCAGCATCGACCCATTCCAACAGTTCAATTAAAACTCGTTTTATTATTTCTCTAACCGGTTTTTTCCCACGGTGTCCTGTTAAAATGATTTTTATTATTTCGCCAATTGACGTTCCCTTGCTCGAAGGAATTTTTTTCTTTTGAATGGGTTGAATATCCGGAAAATATTTTTGTAAATTTTTATTTTTCAGATAATGAACCGTTACCGCTTTCAGAACAACGATGCCGAACCACAGCAATGCAAGTACGGTATCCATTATATAAGGCGAATGTTCTACAAGTGCGCGGGAACACACAAAGCAGGCAATCATAACAAACGGCCAATAATCGAAGAGCTTTCTTGTAAAAACAAGTGAGATATAGGTTCTCTTTCGGTTTAACCTTAATTGCGAATATACAAGCACTGAAGAAAAAATGATGCCGGCAATGCTCCCCGCGAAGGCTAAGCCGTGCATATTCTTGACAACTAATAGCAGAGAAAAAACAAAAGACAGTCCTGTACAAACGCGGAAAAATAGTGCCATGAATAACCCCTTCAACAATTTTTACACACAAGATACTTCATTACTGTAAGCGGCTTATTGTAGCGGTTATTATTTAGAATGTCAATTTTTCGGTTTGTGCTGTATCCATCGTCTTGCTGCACTTTTATACACCATGCCTTGAACAGTTGTTGGTAAAGTGATAGTATTTCGGCATAAAGTTATTAGAGAAAGTTGATAAAAAGGGAGCACAAACATATCAGCATTTCTCTATAGCATCGGCAACTGCTGGCTATGCATCCTACAACATGAAACTCTTCACTATAACAGCGAATTTTATATTAGCTATTCACTGCTACAGGGATAGTTCTCCACGGCATTGATTGAGAGGAGTTTTAAAAATTTCTGTTTTTTTAAAACACTTTCTAATGCAGTAGTTTGATGTAATTTTATTGTCTAAAGGAGATGCTTGACAAAATGGATGAAAAAAGTATAATACCCCCCCCCCCCGAAAAAGAATTTTCTCGCTACGATATAAGCTTGTTTTACTTTTCGGTGCATTGATTTTAGTTGCCGGTATTGTGCTGGCTGTCTTAGCTGTAAGAACTGCTCGTAAAGCGGTAATAGAAAAAATTACCGTTCACCTTACCGATAAAGCAACTGATATCGCGACTATTGCAGACGGGAGAATGTCCGCTGTTATGCAATTTATTGAAGGCCTTGCCCGTATGCCGTTCTTACGTGACGAAACTCTTACGCTGTATCAAAAAGTTCAAATGCTGTCTGTAGAAGCGGAACGTAATGCAAAAATAGATTACTTCGGAGTATGCGATCTGCACGGCAATCGCTATGATACACGTGACACTCCTACGATTGTAAATGATCGGGAGTGGTTCCGTGCCGCTGTGCAGGGAAAAACTTATATTGCGGAGCCTGCGCTTTCACATATAACAAATAATATGCAAATACTTTTTGCCGTTCCGATCTATGATAATGCTAATACTGTTATCGGCGTATTAAATGCGGCGGTACCGGCAAAACAGCTGTCCGATGACATCAAAGATATTGTAGTCGGTCAAAAAGGATATTGTTATATTATAGATTCGTCGGGTACTGTTGTCGCGCATAGAGATTTCTCGTTGGTTCAAAACTATGCTAATTCACAAGAAATGGCGAAAACGAACGCATCGCTTACGTCTCTTGCTGCGTTTGAAAAACAGGCTCTGGCATCGCAAGTTTCTTCCGTAGGATACTATGAGTATAACGGTGTCAATAATATAGCCTCTTATGCGACAATACCGTTAACAGGGTGGACCGTTATTATAAAAGCTCCGGTCAATGAATTTATGGGTACCGTCAATGCATTGCAAAACGGGATTCGTCTTATCGGAATTATTATTTTCCTGGCAAGTCTTATCATCGTGTACATTATCGCCTATAAAATGATACATCCTATTCAGGCGGTTGTCGCTGCATTGCAGGATATCGCTCACGGTGAAGGAGATTTAACCGTTCGTTTGCCTGTTTTCGGAAACGACGAAATAACAAACTTATCCGCATACTTCAATGAAACAATAGAAAAGATTGCCGTGTCGGTACGTGCAGTCAGTGCTAACAGCGAATCGATGGAAGAAATCGGAAGTGAACTCGCTTCCAATATGACGGAAACGGCAAGCGCTATTCACGAAATTAGCGCTAATATTGAAGGTGTAAAACAGCAGGCTTTAACACAGGCTGCAAGTGTAACAGAAACGGCAGCTACTATCGAAGAAATTGTCAGAACAATTAAACAGCTTAATAGCAGTATCGAAATGCAGGCGGAAAGTGTTGCACAATCATCTTCTTCTATAGAACAGATGGTTGCAAATATCGCTTCAATTACCAAGACGCTTGAAAGTACCGACGGCGTTATTAAAAAGTTGGCTTCCGCAACCGGTGACGGCAAAGAAACAGTCGTAACCGCCAATACCGTAACGCAGAAAATTGCAGAGGAATCGGGAGGCTTGTTAGAAGCGTCGAGCGTTATTCAGCATATTGCTTCGCAGACAAACCTGCTTGCAATGAACGCTGCAATAGAAGCCGCACACGCAGGGGAAGCCGGTAAGGGGTTTGCGGTTGTTGCCGACGAAATCCGAAAACTGGCGGAAGATTCCGCAACGCAAGGCAAGGCAATAACTGCAACACTGAAAATATTAAGCGGGGAAATCGAAACGCTTTCGGATTCTTCCAGAACCGCTGAAGAAAAATTCAGTACCATATTTAACTTGTCGGAACAGGTAAAATCGATGAGCGACCGTTTAACCGAAGCCATGCATGAACAAGAAAACGGTAGTAAAGAAGTTCTTACTGCAATTAAAAATATCAACATGGTAACGGTTGAAGTAAGCGAGGGGTCTACCGAAATGCTCAAAGGTGGTGAAGGCGTTGCTGAAGAAATGCAAAAACTGAACGATCTTACCCGGATTATTACCGACAGTATGAATGAAATAGCAGCAGGGGCAGTGCAAATCAGCAATGCCGTACAGGAAGTAAACGAAATTACGCAAAAGAATAAACAGAATATTGAAGGTTTAGTAGCCGAGGTTAATAAATTTAAAGTTTAACCGACTGTTTTACAAATACATCAAAAGGGAGGCGAATTTGTTGTCTGCCTCTTGATGTATTTTACATATTTTATTTTCTTCTTAGCAGCTATAGGTATCTCTAAAAACTTTAATTAGATTTAACGTGATGCAATGCGGGGGCTTGTCATAAATGTATCTATTTTATAAAATGGATGCGTCAGTATTAAATATTTATTAAAGACGAAGTAAAATGGGATCGGATAATAAGCATTTTATTAAAGTAACTGAAAACGCACTCACTCCTCTCAGTTCTGAACAAAAGGTAGTATTAAATCGGCGCGGTAACCAGCTCTTTAACGAAGGCTTTATAAACGAAGCTCAACGTATTTTTATTACTACCGGCTATTCGGATGGTCTTACAAGGGTCGGTGATTATTACGCCGCACAAAAAAATACGTTGGAAGCACTTCGTATGTATTGCCTTGCAAAAAATAAACGCAAATCAGAACCGATCATTGATTCGCTTGTTCGGCTCATTAGAGTGTTAATAGATACTGAATCCAAAGGAGTAGAAAATGTTTGAAAGTGTTGAAAATGGTTATTCCGAGCAGACCGACTCGTTATTTCCTGCATCATTAGATCCCGCTCAAGAACTTCCTCATGCGGAAGGAACCGATGAACTTACAAAACTTTCACGTGAGGGATATCTTTTCTTGAAAGCAAATGAAATTGATCGGGCGGAAGCTGAATTTAAAAAAATGTTGGAGCTTGATGAAAATAATAACTATGCCCTTGTCGGACTTGGGGACGCTGCGCGGAAGCGGAATAAATGCAAAGAAGCCGCAGAATATTACAGCGAATGTTTACGGCACCATCCGGGGAATAATTATGCGTTATTCGGATTAGCCGATTGCTATAAGAATATGAATTTATATGCGAAGGCAATAGAAATTTGGGAACAATATCTTGAACATGATAACGCAAATATCACCGTCTTTACCCGCGTTGCCGACGCATACCGAAAGATACATGATTTTCAAAATTCAAAAAAGCTCTATTTAAAAGTACTTGAGATTGAAGAGAATAATCCCTATGCACTTATCGGTTTGGGGCATCTTCATTATGATTTTAAAAAATACCGCGAAGCACTTGTCTATTGGCAAAAGATTTTTGATCAAAACCCCGACAATGTTGATATCCGAATCCTAACATCGATTGGCAACTGTTATCGAAAGATGAAACAATTTGATCAGGGCGTCTATTATTTTGAGAAAGCGCTTGAGAAAGATCCCGATAATTTTTACGGTCTGTTCGGTCTTGCGGACTGCTACCGTGGTATGAAGCAGCAGCAGCATTCAATAAAATATTGGGAAGCTATTCTTAACAAAGATCCGAATAATAAGGTTATTCTTACCCGTATGGGCGATGCGTATCGACATATCGGTGATTATGACAAAGCCGAACAGATTTATCAGCGTGCGCTTGATATCGATTATGATTCCTATGCGATACTCGGTCTTGCGATTTTGTGCAAGATACAGGGAAAATATGATGAAGCGATAACCAGCTTAACGCATTTGTTGCAGGCAGACCGGAAAAATTACCGTATCTATCTTGAGCTTGCAGATTGTTACATCCATACAAACGAAAAATCAAAAGCGATTGAAGTGCTGCAAGCGTTCCAGCAGTATGGTATTAAAAACCAAGCGGTAAGCGACACTCTTTTTTCATTACAAAATTAAGGCGTATTGATTGGGACAGAACGATAACACCGTTGCGGAAAAAATAGCCATTTCAGGGATGTTGCCGGAAGAAATTGGCGCGGTCTGTAATTTACCGCAACGGTTTCAGCCTATGCAGATTTTCCAATGGATTGCGCGCGGGTGTTCATCTTTTGAAGACATGACAAACCTTCCGCTTAAAGAGCGGGAGCGGCTTGCCGGTGAATATACACCGCGCAATACCGTATGTGAAACCGTGTTGAAAGATCCTGACGGTACGGTTAAACTCGGCATAGGCTTGTATGACGGCAGCAGTATTGAGACGGTACTGTTGTTTGATAAAGCCGCGCGGAAAACCGCCTGCGTTTCCTGTCAAGTCGGTTGTCCGATGGGCTGTACTTTCTGCCAAACAGGACAGCTCGGCTGCTTGCGTAATCTTGCTCCCAACGAAATTGTGGAACAGTTTTTACATCTGGAAAATATCTGCGGTAAACTTGATAATATCGTGTTTATGGGAATGGGTGAACCGTTGTTGAATCTCGACAGTATTGCAAAAACCATTGCCGTTCTTACGCACCCAAAAGGCAGAAATCTTTCACACCGGCGGATAACACTTTCCACCTCCGGTATTTGCAAGGGTATTTATGAACTTGCGGATAGACAACTTGATATCCGTCTTGCCGTTTCTCTGACTACTGCGGACGAAGCGCTCCGGACAACGTTGATGCCCGTTACAAAGGCTAATCCGCTCAGTGAATTAAAAAAGGCAATCCGCTATTTTAATGATAAAACCGATAAGCGGGTAACCCTAGAACTTGCTCTGCTTAAAAATGTAAATACTTCCTATAAGGCAGCGCAGCAGGTACGTGCTTTTGCCGAAGACCTCAATGTGCATATCAATCTTATCCCGTGGAATCCCGTGCAGCAATTACCATACAGCACTCCTTCTGATTCGGAAATACGCGCTTTTTACAATTACTTAACGGTAGAAAACTTAAATGTAACGGTTCGGCAAAAGCGCGGCAGAACAATCGGCGGCGCTTGCGGTCAATTAGGTAAAAAAGGCTCTTCAAAATTGACATAGCCTGCTATAGAGCAACTCTAACTATGTTTTCAGCACAATATCTTTAGTATATAAAAAAAGCGCCGGCTAATCTGCAAGATTAACCGGCGCTTTAATTAACTAAACATTTAACAGCAACGGGACTGTCTCAAAAGTTGGTTGCTTTTTGGACAGCCCCTCGTTAAATTTTTAGTATATCCGATTTATTGACCATCCGCGGGAACGCTCCAGGTCGCGGGTTCGTTTCCCTCTCTGTCTATAACCTCTATATCTGATGCAGGAGTAATCTTGTCTACATAGAATTTGTAGGATACAGGCTCCGATACGTTACCAACGTTATCGATTGCTTTTACATCGATATTGTAAACAGTGTTGGTAGAAAAATGAAGCGGTTCGATATATTTAACATAATCCGCATCATTGATTTTGACATACAAGGCATCTACACCGGAAAGCTCATCGGTTGCACCAAACGCAACAGATTCTTTTGTAGAAACGATAATGCGTCCGTCTTCGTCAACAACATCAGCGCTCGGGAAAATCATGTATGCATCATCTTTATTGATAAGGCGATCGCTGTTTTCAATAAAAACAGTCGGAGCGGTTGTATCAACGATAACGGATGTTACCGAAATAGGAGCTAAGTTACCGACATTATCAACAGCCGTGTAATATATCTTTGCAGGACCTTCTTCGTTTACAGAGTAATAAGCATCTTCATCTTCTTTTCCATTACCATGGAGTGCTAAAGAATCCAAATCCGTACCGATATAGGCTCCGGCAGTTCCGGAACCGGTTAAATCATCGGTTGCCGAAATATACCACTTGGTATTTGCAGAACAGTAAGCAGCCAAACCTTTGTAGAATAACGGTTCAGTTGTGTTGAGCGTTGTTTTAGGCGCTGTATTATCAACAATTACCGAAAGAGTTTTTGCAACTTCAAGGTTTTTGCTGTTATCAAAACCGCGATATGAGATATCGTGTTTACCTTCTTCCAAAATCTGGAAGGGGTTGCGGTAAGTCATAAAGCTTGAACCGTCCAGTGAGAATTCAACAAAATCGAGACCCGTTTCTTTATCTGCCGAATTGAGCTTAAAGAACACATCGCTGTTGACAAAATGTTTATCACCGTTGCGGTATTGCATTGCCGCGCGTTGATAATCAGGGTTCATTGTTTCAGGCACTTGTGCCCAAACTGATAAGCAAAGAGCCGCAAAAGCAGCGGCAAAGAGTGATTTCTTCATAAATCCTACCTCCAAATACTATAAAAGATGACTCCGCATCCTTTTTAATAATAAATTTCGACTCTGCGGTTGTGTTTCCGTTCGGAAATTTCCGTATGAGATCCTGCAGGGTGCTCAGCCCCTTCCGCCGATATGGTAATATTACCTGCTTTAAAGGCACCTGTTGATTCAAAATACCGTGCGACGGCATTTGCGCGTTGTAACGACAGTTTTTCTTCTTCTTTTGTGCTATCTAATTTTGCACAATGTCCGACAATTTTTATCTGTGTTACATTCTTTGCTTTCAACAGTTCGGCAATACTGTCCAATTTATGCGCAGTGAACGTATCAATTTTATACGCTTTCGGAGCAAAATAAACCGTTGTTTCGTTATCGGTATTATTTTTACCGTTTTGCTGCGCTTCAGCAGTTTTGTCTTCCGCAGGAGCATTTTCAACCTGCTGTGTTTCTGCAGCGGGTTTTTCTTCCTTCGGCTGCTTAGGCTGTGAGGTGCATCCCATCACAATTGCCGCGATCAGCAACAGAAGAATACCTTTTAGCTTGCTCAAATTTTGACCTCCTCAAAATTCTTGTATAAAGAGCATCTTTAAAAACCGAAGCTTTTAGAGTCTCTTATCGTTTTTATAGGTTCTTCTTAAATTCACTAATGCCGTTTCTATTTTAAATTGACGTTTTTTATTGAGATTCAAAGAATATCGGCCGATACTCTTGCCAAAGGATATGTTATTAGAGCGGAGTATTCTTTTATCCGCTATTAAGCCTCTATGATCGGCGCTCCTACACCGTATGTGTCATACTATCATCCTCATCTTTTTTGTCAAGCCTTTTTATAGCAAAAGCTGTTTCTCCGTGTAGATTTTTTGTGTATTATTTCACGGGAAACCCGATAATATGAGGTACTATGATGACGGAACATGAAAAAAAGGTAAAAAGAATTGCAGTGGTTACGGGGGGCACAAGCGGAATCGGTTTGGAAACGGTCAAAGCTTTGAACGATAGGGGCTATGCCGTGTATACGGTGAGCCGAAGAGTTCTCGATAGTTATATACCCAAATGCGGTGGTCATTTTTCAGCTGATGTGACGGATGAAGGTGCTTTGACCAAGGTTTTTGCCGAGATATGGGAACGGGAAGCTCGCTTGGATGTCTGTGTCTGTGCCGCCGGCTTCGGTATTTCGGGCGCCGTTGAGTTTACGAAGCTTGAAGATGCAAAAAAACAGCTGGATGTAAATTTTTTCGGCGCTTTTTTAACGATGAAAGTCGCAGCTTCCTACATGAGGAAGCAAGGTTTTGGAAAGATTCTTGCGGTGAGTTCGGTTGCGGGAGAAATTGCCATTCCCTTTCAGGCCTTTTATTCCGCTTCCAAAGCAGCACTTGGAAAATTATTGGAGGCGTTTGCCGCCGAAGTCTTTCCGTTTGGTATACAATGTGCGCTTATTATGCCGGGGGATGTTGCGACTCCGTTTACGGATGCCCGTAATAAGTCGAATACCGGTAACGATGTGTATTCCGGAAGGATCACAAAGAGTATTGCAAAGATGGAACGTGATGAACGGCACGGCATACCGGTAGATAAACTCGGTGCTTTTATTGCATTGTTAGCGGATAAAAAGCGGATTGGTTTCTTTCATCCCTATAACGCACCCTATGCTCTGTTGATAAGTCTATACCGTTTACTGCCGCGTCGTTTAGCTCTGTTTATTGTTCGCAAGCTCTATGCCTGCTAAGGAAAAATAAGAATTATTCTTGATTTTTCTATGGGAATGATTATATTATAACTACAGTTGATGTATCAGCAATGATAAATATATCATCAATGAGGAGTATTATATGAGCAAAACAGGAATTTTTTATGCAAGTAAAGGCGGCGTAACCGAAGCTTTTGCAAAGCAGATTGCAGAAAAGCTGGGCGCCGATGTGCACAATATGAAAGATACGAAAGTAGATGCGATAGCGGCCTATCAGAATGTCGTGCTGATGTCCTCCAGCTATTTCTTCGGCGCATTAATGGAAGATTGGGGCGGTAAAGTAAAACTGCTGCACACCGTTGATTTTGCCGGAAAAAATGTTGCGATTGTCGGTGTCGGAAGCCAGGAACGCCATCCCGACAGCTTCTGCTCCGGAGCTGCGGACTTCTATGATAAGCTCCGCTTCAGCGGCGCCCGCTTTGTCGGCGATGTATGCCCCTGCGGATATGACTTCCAATTCTCCCGTATGGAGAGAGGTGGCAGAATGCTCGGTCTGTGCTTAGACAAGGGCGATGCTAAAGTGAACGAAAAAATCGACGAATGGGTAAAAGCCGTTCAGCCGGTATTTGCAAAATAACTTTTGTTGGTAAGATTTGTTTCGCATCTTTCGGAATAGAGATGCCTATTACAAGCTTCCGGAATAATATACATTGAGGTTTCTCAGATATTTCCGGAAGCTTTTTTATTCCTCAACGGTGAAGGTCGTCCTGCAAATAGTGTGAAAGGGGCAGCCCATACAATCTTGCCATTGTACGGCTGCCGGTTTTCTAAAGTCTTCCATACCGACCTGTTGCGCGTATTCTTGAGCAATTTGTAAAAAAGCCTGAATCGACGGTTCAAATTCTTCCCTCGTTTTAGAAGAACGGGAACTATCCTGAGGTATCACCTCTTTATCGTTGACGATGTACCTTCTCTCTTCTTTCGTAATACCGAGAAAAAAAGCATGGAGCACTTCCTGTTTCAGTCTATTTTCTGCAAGGAAGATGTACATCGGCATTTGGAAATCTCGCATAGTTTCCGAGGTATAGTCTGTAGCGGACGGAACCTTGCCGGTTTTATAATCAAGGATGACGGCGCGGCCTTCAGCTTCCTGATAGGCGATGCGGTCTACGAGCCCGTGATAGAGGATGTCTCCGCTCCGGTACTGCAGCTCGCCTTCCATCATATACGGCGCATAGCCGTCCAGTTTTTCCGCATCGAACATAAGCACAAAGTCAACGCTTTTTAAACTGCGCTTTTTGATCGATTCGATAAAAGGCGCGGCGAGCGGCCCTCGGAAATCGGTTTGGCTGTGAACGGTCTCATTAAATATCGATTCAGCCCACGCTCTATAATCGGCGAGATGCGCAGAGATAAACACCTTATCGTTTTCCCGTATACGCTGATAGAGCCGCTCCAAAATACGGTGGCAAATGATACCGATATAGCGCGGGTTGAAAAGTTCCGCATCAGTGTCTTCTTCGTCGATGGAGAGTGCCGACGACAAAAACCATTGAACCGGACAGCCGGAAAAAAGATGTAAGCCGCTTTGACTGATGCGGAATGCCCCGTCCGTATAATGTCCGGCCTTGAGCTTTTCCGAAAGTACCGGCAGGCTGCCGTTAAAAGGTTCGGTTAAAAAGGAAAAGCCGCGCTCTTGTTTAATATTAGCGAATTGTTCAAATCCCGCTTTTTGTACGGAATACAGCGCTTCCGGCGCAGGTTCTTCCCGTTTAAAGAAGCGATATTCCTGCAAAAGAGAGTCGCTGTCATTCAGGTTGGGACGGGGCGCAAAGGCGGTAAAAATGCCATTGCTGACGGTAAAGCCCGAAAAGGTTTGTTCGGAAACGGAAAAGCGCACTGTGCCGTATGTTGCATACACCGCAAAAAAGGCCTGCGTTGCATCTTTTTCGACAACGCCGAGTTCTTCCCGTTTGTCTTTCCGTAAGAAGGGAAGTTTTTGATAGATCACCCTGCTTGCTTTTTGATTGCAGTTGAGCACAAAGTGATGAGCAAAGGGCGTGGCGGCCGCGACCCTAAATGGAAAGATACTGACCGCTCTTCCGGTATTTTGCGGTACATAGATTTCGCGGGAAAGTTGAGTGGTAAAAAAGCGATAGGGCTGTGCAGGCAGACAGTCGGCAAAATCTTCTTCAAGCTGTATCAATTCCTGCATAAGCGTGATACAGCGGCCGATGACGGCATTGTCTTCGGCTGAAAAGCCGTCGGGATTCAGATACTGCGCTCGAAAGAGAATGTACTGCCGCCGCATTTCGGAAAAGCTTTGAGCCTGCACGAACCGCTCCGCAGCTTTCATAAAGGGGAGGAGCCATTCCTTTGCCTGTGCTTTTTCGGCTTGTTCTTCCTCAACACTGCTATGAGGATTATACGGGATAGGGAGTTTAAACGCCTCCTTCCAGACGTTTTTATAGTGCCCTTCATCCTTCCACGAAACGAGACAGTTGTTTTTTATGCCGAAATTGATGAGTGCTTGTATCTGCGCGGGATGCTTCCACGGAATATGAGGATTGAGCAGCAGCGGTTTAAGGCTTTCAAACGAGTAGTGTTCCTGTACGCACTGTTCAAGCAGCGGAAAGAGCTGCCCCGCCTGCTGTTCGCCGAGTTTAAACCCGAGCCGAAATTCGGCAGGGATATTCCGCAATGCAAATTCCCGCTTGAGATACGGTACGGTATCTTCAATACCGGCAATGCTGAGCGCAATATCATCGGCGGGAACTCCGTTTGTCAAAAGCTGCTCAACTGCAAGCGCGGTTGACCGGATTTCTTCCCGCATGGTACCGAATTGGATAAGCGGCGTTGTTTCCGCTTGAAAGGAAGGGGCGGGGAGTATCGACAGTTTTGGCCGTTCTTCCAATAAACCGTGGTATTCGTCAAAATCTTCCATTAATTCGGGATAGAGTAAAATGTACTGTTGCGCATGCGGGATAAATTCCGCCCCTGCCCAAGAAGGTTCAAAGAGCCGGTGCGCATCCAAAAATTCCGTATACGCTTTTTTCAAAATCCGTAAATCGGAGAACTCGGCATCTTTACCGGCTTTATGCTGCACCGCGCGTTTTTCCCAGTGATCCAACTGCGGTAAAATACCGGCAATCCATTGTGCAAATATGGCGCCGTCGGCTGCGTAGTCCGCAGGGATGATGTTCTGTAGAAACGGTTTTTCCGCCGCAGCATTGTCGGCTGCAATATGATGCGCAAAGAGCAAGCGGATAATTTGAGACACCGGGTTTTTATTTTCCGCTTGAGCGATACAGCACTCCGCCTTAAAGGCATCCCATGCAATAAACAGTTCAGCAGGAACTGCTGCAAGGCCGGTCAACGCAAGCGCACGATGCATCCAAAGCCGAGCCGCAATCCGTGACGGAAACACAAAACACGTGCGGGCGTCCGTACCGTAGCGGTGGATACAGTCTTCTATAGTGGAACAGCCGGATATGATGCGCATAATAACCTCTTTAAATATGTGAAACCTCTAAAAATCTAGCCGACTTTTTAGAGATGCCTATGATCTGGTTTCTATCAACGATGAAAGCTCGATAATGTATTATACACAAAAAAATCGGATTGAGCATCTCTTAAACTATACTAAATGCAGGTTTCTTGTTCGTATGCGCTTCTGATGATATACTGACACGGTATAAGGAACGGTTCATTTTCCGCGACTATCGGGAAATATCAAGAAATGGAGGTTTGAGATATGAAATACTTGCGATATTATGTATATTTTTGCATATTGTGTATCAGTGTGATGTCATGCGCAAGTACCCCGACTACCGGAGCGCTTTACTTTCCTATTACCGTATTGGCAGGTGTTGCCGATTTAACCGTTGCAACGGATGGAGAAATACAAGCAGATGCTAGTGATAAAACCGAAGCCTTTGCAAGAAATGCAAGAATGCTGAATAAGGATTTGACTTTTGATGAAACAGAGAAGCATACTCAAAGAGAATCTCCGTCCGAATACGATTATCTTTCAAATATTCAGTTACAACCGCGGAGGGACAGTGCGGAAACGGCGAATCAGCAAAAAAATGATATGGAGCCTGTTTCTTCGATTAGATTGCAAAAAGGTGAATCATTTTCTACGCCGATACCGGTGCATAAGAAACTAACGGTCGTTGTTGAAAATAAGGATAGTAATGAACTAAGGTTTATGTGTACCGGCAAACAGTTCGTCTTGCAGCAGGGAGAAATGGTGATGCTGCATTTTCGGTAAACAACAGCCGCTGGTCATCACAGTAGCCTATGAGCGGATACGCTTGGCTTAACCTCTCTACATGAATACTAAAAAAGCCTGTTCTTCCACAAAGGAAAAACAGGCTTTTTGCATCACAGCTTAAAAATTACAGGCTGCCTTTTGCCGCTTTAACCGCTTCGGTCAGCATCGGAAGTACCTTGAACAGGTCTCCTGCAATACCGTAGTCGGCTACACCGAAGATCGGTGCATCAGCGTTCTTGTTGACTGCGATGATGTACTCGGAATCCTGCATACCGGCAAGGTGCTGAATTGCTCCGGAAATACCGACTGCCACATAGATGTGCGGATGTACGGTTTTACCGGTCTGTCCAACCTGATGGTTTGCATCCATCCAGCCGGAGTCAACAACGGCACGGGAAGCCCCGACAACGCCGCCGAGCGCCTGAGCCAAATCCTCAGCAAGTTTGATACCCGCTTTGGGATCTTTACCGATACCGCGGCCGACGGAAACAACCACATTTGCTCCGATCAAGTCTACAATGTTTTTTGCGGTTTTCTTAATTTCAAGGATATCAACGCTGATATCGGCTTTGGAAAGCTCAACTTTCGGTTTTTCAACTATGGTCTTTGCTGCTTTTGCCGAATCAAAGTCCTGCTTCTTCATAACGCCGGGACGCACGGTTGCAATCTGCGGGCGGAAGCGGGGGCATACAATCGTTGCCATCAAGTGACCGCCGAACGCCGGACGGGTCATCTTCAAGTTTGTGTTTACCTTAAAGGGTGTCTTTTCGACATCCATCGTCGAGCTGGTGCGGAGGAATTCCTTGTATTTTTCAGTATCGACATCGAGGTGCGTGGTGTCGGCGGTCAATCCGGTATGGAGCCGTGCGGCACAGCGGGGACCTAAGTCGCGTCCGATGGTTGTTGCACCGATTAAGAAAACTTCCGGTTTTTTATCCCGTACCAATGCGGTAATCACTTTTGTATACGCATCGGTTGTATAATCGGCAAGAAGATCGTGCTCGCAGTAGTACACCTTGTCGGCGCCGTAACCGCCGAGATTCTTTAACGCATCTTCTTTAATACCTTTTCCAAGTACAACGCCGCAGAGTTCGCCCTTTAATTCATCGGCGAGCTTCCGGCCTTCGCTCAATAATTCAAACGAGGTGTTGAGGATTTCTCCGTTGCGCTGTTCACAAAATACCCACACGCCTTTGAAGGCTTCAGTGTCTTTGCTATCGTAAGCCATTTGTACATTCTCCTCCTTCATTAAATGATATGTTTTTCTGCCAGCATACCGACGAGCTTTTCACAAGCGGCTTTGTCGGCGCCTTCCATCATCGTACCGGCGCCTTTTTGCGGCGGGGTAAAGGACTTGTATACGTTTGTCGGAGAACCTTCCAAACCGATCGTATCTTTATCGATGAGCGGGTCGTCCTTTAAGGTTTCATAATTGTATACCTCATACGGCTTTGAGTAGCATTCCATAATACCGCTGACGCTCATATAGCGCGGTTCGTTCAGCTCTTTGATACAGGTGATAAGACAGGGTGTCTTTACCTTGAGCATCATGTAGCCGTCTTCGAGCATACGCTTTACTATCAGCGCGTTGCCTTCTTTTTTAATATCAGCTGCGTAGGTGATCTGCGGCAGCTCGAGTTTTTCAGCGATCTGCGGGCCTACCTGTGCGGTGTCCCCATCGATTGCCTGCCGTCCGCAGAATACAACATCTTCCGGCCCGACACCGACGCGGCGTACAGCTGCTGCCAAGATCTGACTGGTAGCATACGTGTCACTTCCGCCGAACTCACGGCTGGAAACCAGTACCGCCTTGTCAACGCCACGCGCCAACAGCTCACGGAGCATGCTCTCTGCAGGGGGCGGCCCCATCGAAATAGCGACAACTTCACAGCCGGTTTGATCTTTCAGCTGCAGCGCCGCTTCGATTGCATTTAAGTCATCGGGGTTGGTGATGGTCATCATCGAAGCGCGGTCAAGCTGCCCGTTTTCTTTGACGGCAACTTTTCCGGATGTATCGGGAACTTGTTTTACACAAACAATAGCTTTCATCTGTTCTTGTCCTCCTTAATTGACGCCGAGGTTTGCGGCAATAACCATGCGCTGAACTTCGCTCGTGCCTTCGTAAATTTCCGTAATCTTTGCGTCGCGCATCATCCGCTCGATCGGGTAGTCGCGGGTATAGCCGTATCCGCCGAAGAGCTGTAAACAGCGGCGGGTTACATCGCTTGCAACTTCCGCAGCGACGAGCTTTGCCATTGCCGCTTCTACAGAATAACGGATATTGGGATTCTCATTGGCCGCTTGTTTTTTGCAAGCTGCTGCATAGACAAGATACTGTGCACCCTGCGTACGGGCAGCCATATCGGCAATCTGGAACTGGGTGTTCTGCTGCTGGCTGATGCGCTTTCCGAACTGGACACGCTCTTTTGTATATTTGATGGTTTCTTCGATAGCACCTTCCGCAATACCGAGCGCCTGTGCTGCAATACCGATACGTCCGCCGTCAAGGGTTGTCATCGCGATAATGAAGCCGCGCCCCTGTACGCCGAGGAGGTTTTCTTTCGGTACGATGCAGTCTTCAAAGACCAATTCGCAGGTTGAAGAACCGCGGATACCCATTTTCTTTTCATGCTTACCGATGGAGAATCCGGGGAAACCGCGCTCTACGATAAATGCGCTGATTTCTTTTACGGAGCGGCCTTTTTTATCTTTTACCGTGCCGGTTACCGCGATAACGATAAAGACGTCGGCATAGCCCGCGTTGGTGATAAAGATTTTACTGCCGTTGAGTACCCAGTGGTCACCGTCGAGTACTGCAGTGGTCTGCTGTCCTTGAGCATCGGTACCGGCTCCCGGCTCCGTTAAACCGAATGCACCGATCTTTTTACCGGAGGCAAGATCCGGAACATACTTCATCTTCTGTGCTTCCGTTCCGAAGTGTAAAATCGGATCGATACAAAGTGACGTATGTGCGGAAATGATAACACCGGTCGTTCCGCATACCTTGCTCATTTCTTCTACACACATGGCATAGGTTAAAACGTCAGCTCCTTGTCCGCCGTACTGTTTCGGAACGGGAATACCGAAGAATCCCAGCTTTGCCATCTTTTTGACATTCTCTTCAGGAAATTTTTCCTCTTCGTCGACTTCGGCAGCGATCGGTTTTACTTCGTTTTGCGCAAAGTCACGAAACAATTGCTGCGCCATGAGCTGTTCTCTGCTCAACGTAAAATCCATGTTGAATCTCCTTCGTTTATTGAATTTTATTAAAAATCTCTACTTTATATAGAGGCTTTTCTATAGTATAATAATCTTCGTTGTTGTATCCAAGCACATAATAGTAGTATTTTTATAGATAGATTATATCAGCAAACCGGCAAAATGGATAGAGGAAGAATCGTGTTTTATCATACTTTTTTTCTCTTGAGCCTTTGCGTCGGGGGAGAATGATTATATGACAAGAATAGCCATAGCCGCGCTGGTGCGGAATACTTCGGCCTTTTTTGCATCAAATGCGACAAAATCATACCAATTCCGTGCCGAACAGCTTCGTAAGCTGGGAGCCGCTGTTCGCGCGTATGAGCAGCGGATAAGCGATGCACTCTATAAGGATTTACACAAGGCGCCGATGGAAACTTACCTTACGGAAATCGGTATGGTGCAGGAAGAAGTCCGCTTTCTATCGAAACACTTGAAAAAATTGATGAAGCCGAAACGGGTACGCACGCCGCTCAGTCATTTTTTAGCATCGAGTACGATTTATTACGAACCGTACGGTACTGTATTGATTATGTCGCCGTGGAATTATCCGGTCAATTTAACGCTGACGCCGCTTGCCGGTGCGATTGCCGCAGGAAACTGCGCGGTGATAAAGCCGTCGAATTACACTCCCGAAACCTCAAAAGTAATCGCCGATTTGATTGCGGAAACCTTTGATCCGGGCTTTGTTACGGTTGTAACCGGCGGACGAGAAGAGAACGCCGGGCTTTTGGATCAAAAGTTCGATTACATTTTCTTTACCGGCGGTACGGTAGTCGGTAAGCTTGTTATGGAGGCCGCCGCACGGAACCTGACGCCGGTAACGCTCGAACTCGGCGGCAAGTCTCCCTGTATCATCGATAAAACCGCCGATATAAAAGCAGCGGCGCGGCGTATCCTTTTCGGTAAGATACTGAACGGCGGACAAACCTGCGTCGCTCCCGACTATGTGCTGATTGACGCAGCGGTAAAAGAAGCGTTTATCGAACAGTGCAAGGCTGTCCTTCATGAATTTTTACCGACGGATGCGTATGCCTCATGCAATATGACGAGGATTGTCAACGACAAACATTTTGAGCGCCTTTCCCATTTAATGGAAGGAGAAACGGCTGTTATCGGCGGGGAAAAGGATGTGCACGGGCGTTTTATACCGCTGACGGTATTGGATAATATCAGTTTTGAATCGCCGGTTATGCAGGAAGAAATTTTCGGCCCCATCTTGCCGCTCATCCCGTTTACCGATTTGCAGTGGGCTGTCGATCAAATCCGTGCCCGCCCGAAGCCGCTTGCCCTCTATCTCTTTACTAAAGATGCCGCCGTAGAGCGGAAGATTTTGTCGGAAGTATCGTTCGGCGGCGGGTGCATCAACGACACAATCGTGCATCTTGCAACGCCGTACATGCCCTTCGGCGGGGTCGGGACAAGCGGTATGGGAAATTACCACGGAAAACAAAGCTTTTACACATTCAGCCACGAAAAGAGCGTAATGAAAAAATCCTTGCTGGTAGACTTACCGATGCGCTATCATCCCTACAGCGAGAAAAATTTCAACCTCGTTAAAAAGTTTATGTAGGTGCATACCGGACAGTGTATCCGGCTGTGCCCCGCAAGCTGTCTTGCGTGATTTTGCCTAAACCGGTATATTTCCAGATATTCCGGTTACTGATATTTTACGAGGTTTATTTATGGATGCACTCTTACATGATTTCTTAATGAATTCATCGGTTGTGATATCGTTGATTGTGCTTGTCGCAAGTTTGTCTACGCTGAGTAAGGGTGCGGATTGGCTGGTAGACAGTGCAGTTGCCCTTTCGCTTAAATGGGGAATGCCCAAAATGGTGATCGGCGCAACGATTGTCAGTCTCGGCACGACCCTGCCCGAAGCGTCGGTGTCTACATTGGCGGCAATTAAAGGCAATGCGGAGCTTGCGCTTGGAAATGCTATCGGCTCGATTATTGCGGATACTGCCCTCATTATCGGACTTGCCGCCATGCTTGGTACGGTGCCGGTAGATAAACGGCTCATTCATCGGCAGGGTACCGTGCAGTTTTCGGCAGCGCTGCTGTTGACGCTTGTTTCGCTCCCCTTCTTTTCTCCAGGCAGGGAGGGGAAAATCTATCAGTGGATGGGTTGGATATTTGTCGTGCTGCTCGCGTGTTATATGTACATATCGTTCCGCTGGGCAAAAGAATCTATGGAAGAGAGCGAACAGGATACGGCGGAAGAAAATCAAAAGCCGTTGTGGCTGCTGCTTGTGTGGCTGGCTGTCGGAATCGCGGTGGTTGTGCTCTCGTCTAAAATACTGATTCCTGCGGTAGAAGTTTCCGCCATAAAAATCGGTATTCCGCAGAGTATTATCGCGGCGACCTTGGTTGCGTTCGGTACGAGTGTGCCCGAATTGGTAACTGCAATTACCGCCGTTCGGAAAGGACACGGGGAACTCGCGGCGGGCAACATCATCGGAGCGGATATCTTGAACGTTCTCTTTGTATTGGGTGTAGCGGCTGCGGTAACCCCCGCCGGTATCCGTGTGCCGGTAGATTTTTACTATCTGCAATTCCCGACCATGCTGCTGGTGCTCGGCATTTTCCGCTTTTGTTCAACGCGCCAGCGCAGCGTCATAACTCGAATGCAAGGTGCGTTTTTATTTATTTTTTATGCCGCATACATTGTTCTCAATTTTACATTAAGACATATCACGGGTTAAGGGCGGCAAGGCTGCCATGAATATCATTTTATTACGACAGGAAGAACTTTCAGACAGGAATTTTTCTTTTGCCAAAACTGATGACCGCTTTTTACATATCAAAAAAGTGCTGAAGCTGGGTGTGGGTTCAGTATTCAAGGCGGGGATCATCGACGGCAAAAAAGGAACGGCGGAAATTACTTCCTTTTCCGATGAGTTGTTGACTGCACGGTTTACCGTATCGGAGCAGGCGGATGGAGGAGACGATGTTTCCGCGTTGCCGCCCATCAGACTAATACTCGGGTTTCCGCGTCCCATTCAGCTGCGCCGTATTTTGCGTGATGTTGCAGGGCTTGGGATTGAGGCTCTGTATCTGACCGGTACCGAGCTGGGGGAAAAATCCTATCTAAAGGCGGATATCGCTGCGGAAACGGAGATAGAGCGGCTGCTGATTGACGGATGCAGTCAGGCCGGAGATACTCATATTCCGAAAGTGTATCGAGCTTATAGTGTACGGCATTTTTTCGACCGGTATGAGGATGATATCCGTCCGGATCATCTGCGGGCAGTGCTCGATGTTCCTTTTCAAATTGACCAATATTCTATTGAACAAAATCGCATTAACCAAGGTCATATTGGGCAAGACCGTATTGAACAAGCCCATAGTGAACAAGGCGACACACTCTGCGTCCCTACGATGTATCCGCTGCCTCAGCTGCAGTGGGACGGAAAACAAACGCTTTGGCTTGCCGTCGGGAATGAGCGGGGCTGGAGTCTGAACGAACGGCTGCTGTTTGCAAAAAAGCAGTTCACTGCCTATACTATGGGACGGAGAATTTTGCGCACGGAAACCGCCGTTACTTCCGCTGTTTCAGTGTGTCTTGCAAACTCGGGCGCATGGGATACGAGAGGAGTGCAATGAATCAGGATCAGGTAAAAGAGATATTATTGCAGATTGAAGAGTCGGGGCTTGAATTTTCGGTAACATTTACCGGCAAGGCGAGCAAGAAAGTCAACGGGCTGTATAAAAGCGATACACATGAGATTCTGCTGCACAATAAAAACTTTTCCGTCGATAACGAACTGCTGTACACCGCTATTCACGAATATACGCATCATCGGCTCTGCGAGCTGGACGGTACCCGTTCCGGCCGTGTACATACGCAGCGGTTTTGGAGCTATTTTCACCGGCTGCTGCAAAAGGCGGAGGAAAAGGGGCTATATAAAATCGCTATGGAAGAATCGCCTGAACTGCTTGAACTGACGGATACAATCAGGACGACCATCATGGCGGAGGACGGCAAGCTGATGAAGGAACTCGGCAGGCTTTTGAGCAAGGCGCGGGCACTCTGTAAGCAAGCCGGTGTCCGCTACGAAGATTATATCGACCGTGTGCTGTGCCTGCCGCGCGCTTCCGCTGCGACGATTGAGAAAATACATGCGTTCGATGTAAAGCCGGAACTCGGCTATGAAGCGATGAAGGTGGTTGCGAATATTGCAAACCCCGATAAACGCGCCGCAGCAGAGGACCTTTTTTTACAAAAGCACAGTCCTGCGTTTGTGCGCGACAGTGTAAAAAATAAACCGCAGGATGAAGACCCGCGGCGTAAGTTGGAAAATGAAAAGCGCCGAATTGAGCGCACGATTGTCAGCTTGCAAGCGCGGCTCAGCGAGTTGGAAGACACGCTTGCAAAGATGCCCGTAACGCCGTTTATCTTTTGTTTTTTCTTTTTGCTGCGGCTGCTTTCTCCCCTCGCTGCGGATAATACCGGAGCCGGGCAAATGCAAATACCTGCGATACCGGATATTCCTGAAGTTACTATCGGCGGAGGTATTACTCGGCCGCCTGCACCTCCCGTTATTCAGCCTCCGGCGTTTTTGCAACAAAAACGCACCCCATCGTCCGCAGCAGGGGCGAAAGGCAAACAGACAGGTAACGCCGCTGCCGCTTCCGGTAATTCCGGTAAAAGCGATATAAAAAAATCAACGGCGCTAAACGGACTCAACGCTAAAACGCTGGCGGCATTAAGCCAGAACAGCGGCAACCTGACGCTGCTCAATAATTTGCTCGGCACTGATGCGGGATTAGGCGGCAATACAGGTTTGGGCAATGTAAGCGGTTTGCAAACCGATACGGGCGGCGCCGTTTTAACAAAGATTTTAAGCGAACTGGAAAAACTGCAAGCGCAAACCGCTCAAAAAGAGAATACACAAACCGGTCAGGCTGTACAGAAAGCAACTGCATCAACCGGAAATACCGGTGCGGAAACCAATGGAAACAATGCTGCCGGTACTGCTGGAAATACCGGCGCAGACAATACGGCAAATACTCCCACTGCACTTGCACAAGGGGCTGCGGCGGAGCTTATTCGGTTGCGGATAAACGGTAAGGAAATTAAAGACGATTTGGTTTATACATTTTGTTCCGCTCCCGCCGCAAACGGTTCGTTCTTGTATGGAGCAGACCGCCGCTTTACGGCTAACGGCGCCGAGCTGAATGAGACGGCTTATTTTCTGTGCCGGAAGACGGAAGCTCAGCAGTACGAGATTACGATGGATTTACGCCAAGAACCGCTGAATGCAAATTCTTTTCTGTATAAACTCTATCAACTCAGCCCCGTATCGGTAGAGCAAACTTCGGATATCATCTTTTGGCATTATAAGGCTTCCGATCTTGAAGTGGAGTTGATATTCAGGATTGCGAAAACCTAAAAAATCTTCCCGCAGATAAACAGGTGATTCCAAGCACTGCTGCGGCAGGAATTATAAAGCCGCCGCCCAGCGAAATAAAAAAGTTATAAAGCCCGTGAAGAACAACCGCTGCGAGAAAGACGAAGGCAGCTTTCCGCTTTGTTTCGGTAGATATCATCGATGCATAAAAACAGCCGAGCGTCCCGTGTAATAGGGCGGCGGTAACAAGCCGGAAAAACTGCACGTTGGAATACCGCAAACTATACGAGATATTTTCAAAACCGCTAAAGACAAAGCCGAAGAATACGCCAAGCAGCATACTCTGCGTAATCCCGAATCTTTTTTTTAAAACCATAGCGGCCGTTAAACCGAATACCGCTGCTTTAACGGTTTCTTCTATCAAGGCTGCCGTAATAAAGCTGTTAAACAGGAGCCGCACCGCTTCCGATTGTTTTGCAATACCGGCATCTAAAAAAGTATGCACACTATGCTGGAGCGCAAGTACCGGAAGCAGTGACGCTGCCGCTGCAAAGAATACGGCGGCAAGCGCATAAACGGGAATGTGTTTTTTTATTGCAATACAGACCGCTGCCGATGCCGGTAAAAATGCGGTTATCAGCAGCCCGATAATACTCATGCCGTACGAACCGCTAGCATATCTTTCCGCCCGAGACCTTTATGTCGGAACCGTGTTCGACGATGGCTTCAAGCGCGTGGGTAATGCCACTGACAATTGTTTCCAAGCTCATCGAGGGGGTAAGCGCCGGTTTCCCGATTACCTGTTCGGGCAGGAACGGAATATGGATAAAGCCGCTTTTCATCGGTTTCCCCGCCGCCGTCCTTTGCGCCGCAAGGTGCGCGACACCGTAACAGACATGGTTGCAGATAAAAGTACCTGCCGTGTTGGAAATTGAAGCGGGAATCTTATGCGCTTTTATGTTTTCAACGATAGCCTTTATCGGAACGGTAACAAAATATGCAGCGGGGCCGCCGTTTACCACCGGTTCATCGATCGGCTGATTCCCTTCGTTATCGGGGATGCGGCAATCGTCGATGTTGATACCGATTCTTTCTACGGTAATTTCGGATCTGCCGCCTGCCTGCCCGATGCTTAACACCACATCGGGATTTTCTTTCTCGACCGCTTCTTTTATCTTTGCTAAAGATTTTCCTACAACAGTCGGAATTTCAAGTTTGATAATCTGCGCGCCTAAAATGGTATCAGGCAATCGCTTAATTGTTTCCAGGGCGGGGTTGATTTTTTCTCCGCCGAAGGGATCAAATCCGGTAACTAAAATTTTCATCATGGCTCCTAAAAGGCGAAGATTGACATCAAGATGATGTGCACGATGATCAAGGCAATCGACATAAAAGCTTGCGTTTTAATAAGCGTGTATTTATTTTCGGTTTCCAAAATTGCTGCGGGAACGATGTTGAAGTTCGCCGCCATTGGCGTTAAAAGTGTGCCGCAGTATCCGCAGGTCATACCGAGTGCACCGACAACTGCCGGATTTCCGCCTTGCATAATAACAAAGGGAACGCCGACGCCGATGGTAATGACGGTGAAGGCGGCAAATGCGTTACCCATAATCATCGTAAAGATTACCATACCGAGGCAGTATGCGATAACACCGAGAATGGGTACTCCTTGCGGTACAATACCGCTTGCAAATTGACCGATGATTTTACCGATACCGGCAGTTGCGAATATCGCTCCTAAAACGCCGAGTAATTGTGGGAGTAAGCTGGAGGAGCCGACTTGCATCAGCATCTTTGAAGTATCGTTGACGGTATTTTTCAATGTCGGTTTTGCCAACAACACCGCGAAAATCAAGGCGATAATCGATGCAGCGCCGACGACCTGAGCGGTTGAAAAACCGAAGATGATTGCCTTACCGGCAGCATTGGTTCCAAGCGAAATGTTAAAGCTTTTGACCTGCGCCAATAGCATTGCTACAACGCCGATTAAAACCGCCGGAATAAAAATCTTATTGCCGACCTTTTGCGAATTTTTTTCTACTTCTTCTTTTTCGGCAGTCGGGATGTCTGCAATCTTTACTTGTTTTGTTAAAGTGAGGATGCCCAGCAGAATTAATAATCCGCCGATAATGGCTCCGCCGTTCGGAATGTTCAGTACAATGACTTTGCCGAACATGAACAATAAACCTAAGATACTCCAGAACAAGAATGTCCCGATCGGATTCTTTTTATCTTTTAATGAGATGAATGCGGTGATAATGGAAACAAGACCGCAGAGACCGTATATGATTTCGTCGATAATCATGCTGTGAGAATGGATAAAACTAAACATCGCATTTCTCCCCTTTTCTTAAGTGCTTTTCGAACAGCCAACACTGGACAAGCGAGATGAGCACCATCGCAACACCCGCTAAAATGGAATACTTTGCGACATCGATATTGCTGATATCAAGCCCCTGTTCCTTCAAGGTGCCGGTAATCAACAGAACACCGGATGCAACGGGAAATATGTTTTGCCCGAAGAAGTTTCCATAATTTTCGGAAGCGCCGGCAAGCCCTTTGATTTTTTCAATATCTTCGTCAGTCAGTTTGATACTCTTCCGTGCGGCTCCCTCAGCCATCGGCAAAATAAGCGGACGGATAAACTGAACATGACCGCCCAATCGAATCGAAAAAGCGGAGGCGATCGTTCTGATTACAATGTAGAGCCAAATAACCATACCGGCGCTTGCACCCTTAATCTTTTTGATACATTCCGCCGCACGCAATTTTAAACCGTAGCGTTCCATAATGGCGATAACAGGGAACGAAATAAAAAATAAGCTCATATAACGGTTATTGACAAATCCCGTTCCAATTGCATTGAGCACTTCAACCAGTCCCATTTTTGCAATTAATCCGGTAACGAGACCGGAAATTAATACGACTGCGACAACGTCAAGTTTTAAAATAAAACCGACGATGATAATCGCAATGCCGATGAGAACAAAATAGTTCATATCATCTCCTATAAAAACTTTTGTAGAACACATTTTATCAGACTTACAGCCTGCTGTCTATTTAAAATTTTTTACATCGCAAATTAAATCTAAGGAAAATCTCTAAAAAATATACACTTGACAAATGACTAAAATGTATATACCATTAAGTATGGATGATGGGTTGTTTGAATGGGATAATGAAAAAAATACCATCAATAGGCAAAAACATGGAATAGGTTTTGAAGAGGCTCTTTTGGTTTTTGATGATCCTTTTCATATAGAGTTATATGATGCCGCTCATTCCGATAAAGAGGATAGATTTTTAGCTATCGGCACGGTTTTAAATGTTCTTGTTGTGTTGGTTGTTTATACGGAAAGAAATCAAAGGATAAGAATTATATCGGCACGTCCTGCAACAAAAAAAGAAAAGGGGTTATATTATGATGCAGTCAATGACACTTTCGGAAGCTAAAAGTATGCTTACACAACAGCGGATAGAACAGTTAAAAACACTTGCTGAACAACCGATTGATACATCTGATATTCCGGAGCTAACACAAGAAGAGTTTTTTAAAATGTATCGTCCAATAAAAAAACCGCTTTCAATCCGTCTTGATTCGGACATTATTGTATGGCTTAAATCATACGGTAAGGGGTATCAAAGCCGAATAAATACCATTTTACGCAATGCAATGGCAGCGGAAAAACAAGCAGCACAGCGAAGATAATCCATTTGACACCGGTCAAACTTATGGGTACCTCTAAAAACTCGGTTAGATTTTTAGAGGTACCCGTCGAGTTTTTAATAAGTCTATAAATATAAATGACTTATTAAAAACATCGCAAATTAAAATCAAGGAAAACCTCTAAAAAACTGAAGTTTTTAGAGGTTCCCTTATGTTCAGCGAAGTACACGGACGTACTTCACTGAACGAGCGATGCAGTAGAAACCCTTTCCGTAAGCCTTTTGAAAATAGACGGCGCAGATGCTAGGAGCCTAGCCGAAATAAAGCGGATGCGTATCTTTGATACGTTGAGCATTTATTTCGGTGTAGCGACAACGCAGATGTGCTATATCCAACGCTTTTGAAAATAGACGGCGTAGATACGAGGCGCGAGCACAAATTAACCGCAGGCGTATCTTTGATACGTTGAGGATTAATTTGTGCGCAGCAACGAAGTAGATACGCCGTATATTTTCAAAAGACCGATTTGACTAAACACCAAGGATAGCGTAAAATTATCCGTTATGTCCGCTTCATTAAAACCGCTTATCATTCAAGGCGACCGCTCTATATTGCTCGACGTTCATGCGCCGGAAGCAACGGATGCGCGCTTTGCACTTATCCCCTTTGCAGAACTTGAAAAATCTCCCGAACATTTGCATACCTACCGCTTGACCGGCTTGTCGTTATGGAACGCCGCAAGCGCAGGCTTTACCACTGAAAAAATTATGGAAACGCTCCGGCGGTTTTCTCGTTTTGATATTCCCCCTGCCGTACTCGGTTGGGTGGAAGAAACATTCAGCAGGTATGGCAAGATCAAACTGACCGAGTGTGAAGATGATTCGTTTTTGTATTTAACGGCCGAAAGCGATCGGATATATCAAGAATTAAAAGCTTCGCCGAAGCTTGCAAAGTATCTGGTTGCGGCGGAAAAACCGCGTTCGTTTTTAATTGCGCTTTTGAACCGCGGTACGGTAAAACAGGCGCTGCTGAAAATGGGCTGGCCGGTGCGCGATGAGGTACCGTTGAAAGACGGTGCGCCGCTTGCGGTTGATTTACGTACGCAGACAAAAAAAGAAAAGGATTTTATCATCCGCGACTATCAGCGGGAAGCGGCGGAAGCATTTACCGGCGATAAGGGGCCGGGAACAGGCTTCGGTACGATTGTGCTGCCGTGCGGTGCAGGTAAGACGATTGTCGGTATGCTGGTTATGTCGATGCTGAACACTGATACGCTGATTCTAACTACCAACACCGCCGCGGTGCATCAGTGGAAGCGCGAGTTAATCGATAAAACCGGACTGGAACCCGACAGCATCGGTATTTATTCAAGTGACACCAAAGAGATTAAGCCGGTTACCGTAGCAACCTATCAAATTTTAACATGGCGGCCGGACACCGAATCGGAGTTTCCGCATTTTAAACTATTTCGCGAACGGAACTGGGGCTTGATTATCTATGACGAGGTGCATCTGCTTCCGGCTCCGGTGTTCCGCATTACCGCGGAGCTGCAAGTAATCAGACGGCTCGGCTTAACGGCAACGCTGATCAGGGAGGACGGCTGCGAAGGGGATGTATTCAGTCTTGTCGGTCCGAAGCGCTATGATGTGCCGTGGAAGGAGCTTGAAGAAAAGGGCTGGATTGCCCATGCCTATTGTACGGAAATACGCATCCCCTTGCCGGTCTCTAAAGAGATTGAGTATGCCGCCGCCCCCTTGCGCGAAAAGCACCGAATTGCGAGCGAGAACGAAGCAAAAAACGAAATTGTCCGGCAGCTGCTTGCACGGCACACGGATGATCAGATTTTGATTATCGGGCAATACATTACACAGCTGAAAAAAATAGCCGAAGCGGTGCATGCGCCGCTCATTACCGGAAAAACGCCGAATACCGAACGGGAAGTGTTGTACGACTCATTCAGAGCGGGCGATATTTCCGTACTGGTGGTTTCCAAAGTAGCGAATTTCGCAATCGATTTGCCGGACGCTTCCGTGGCAATCCAAATTTCCGGCACCTTCGGCAGCCGGCAGGAGGAAGCCCAGCGTCTCGGGCGTATTCTCCGTCCTAAAGAGCGGGATTCATTTTTTTACACGCTGGTAACCCGCCATTCCGTCGAAGAAGAATGCGCCGATCATCGCCAAAAGTTCCTTGCGGAACAGGGCTATGCCTACTCGCTCATCACCGATGCGGATTTCGCCTCCGGTGCATGCATACGATAGTACAATGGAATCACTAAACTTCCAATTATAATTGCTTCAATAAAAACCTCTTCATATTTTTTCCCTTGTGCCGATATTGAGTAGAGAGGTTCTTATGATTAGAGGTTGGTACACTGCGGCAAGCGGTATGAACGCTCAGCAAAAACAGTTGGACGTTATCGCTCAGAATTTAGCAAATGCCGATACGACAAGCTATAAACGGGACGTTGCGACCCATAAAAATTTTCCCGAATTACTGATACGGCGCTTAAATGATGACGGCGTTGTTAAAAATCCTTTCGGTTCCTCAGACATTGCGCCCATTATCGGAAAGCTCGGCCTTGGGGTGGAGCTGAATGAAATCTTTACCGAGTTTGAGCAGGGTTCCTTAAAGCAGACTAATGCCGCCTCCGATCTCGCGCTTGAAGGCAAAGGCTTTTTCTGCGTGGAAACCCCGTATGGCGAACGGTATACCCGCAACGGGAACTTTACTGTCGGCGTTGAAGGCTATTTGATGACCAAAGAAGGCTATCCCGTCCTTGGGGAAAACGGCCGCATCTTTTTACAGGATAAAGAATACAAAGTGAATCAAAATGGGGAGGTTCATGCGCGGCCGATGACCGAACCTGATTCGGATGCGACGCTTACCGACCGGCTTAAAATCGTTACCTTTGAAAATGATCGGTATCTGAAAAAGCACGGTTCCAGTTTTTATCTTGACACACCCGTGTCGGGGCCTGCTATTGCTGCGGAGGGCGGCGACCGTCCCGTTGTGGTGCAGGGCTTTGTCGAAGCTTCAAATATTAAGGTAGTCAACGAGATGGTACGCATGATCGAAGTTAACCGTGCGTATGAAGCAAATCAAAAGACAATTCAATCCGAAGATACGATGATGAGTAAACTTTGGAACGAGGTTGCGAAAGTAAAATAGCGTAGGAGAAGTAGGAGAATAAGATGGTAAGAAGTTTATGGACAGCCGCAACCGGCATGAATAGTCAGCAAGCAAATATCGATACCGTTGCAAACAACCTTGCAAACGTGAATACCAGCGGTTTTAAAAAGCAGCGGGCGGAGTTTGAAGATCTGCTGTATCAGACCATTCGGGCAGCGGGAACGCCTGCAACCGAAGATACGATTACACCCGTCGGCGTTGAGATGGGGCACGGTGCAAAGCTCGCCGCAACGCAGCGGAATTTTGAACAAGGGTCGCTGCAGAACACAGGTGTTTCTACCGATGTGGCTATCGCAGGAGAGGGCTTTTTCCGTGTGCTGCAATATGACGGCACCTATGCATATACACGGGACGGTTCCTTTAAAATCGATGCCGACCGGCAGTTGGTAACCTCAAACGGACTCCGCTGTTTGCCGGAAATTATTTTCCCGGAAAACTATCTTCCGCACACAATCGCAATCAGCCAAGACGGCCGGGTATCGGTGCGGGTAGGGGAGCAGGATGATCCGGTAGAAGTAGGTCAGATTGAGCTGTACCGCTTCCAGAATCCGGTCGGGCTTTCCGCTCAAGGAAGCAATCTGTTCCGGCAAACTCCGGCATCGGGTCAGGCCATCGCAGGGCGACCCGGCTTTAATGGCTTCGGCAAAACCGAGCATAAATTTTTGGAAATGTCGAACGTCTCTACCGTCAGCGAAATGGTCAACATGATTGTCGCACAGCGTGCTTATGAATTTAACTCAAAAGCCATCCAAACCAGCGATAATATGCTCGGCACCGCAGTCGGCTTAAAGCGGTAGTATTCCTTTTGTGCGAAATTTTTCTGAAATTTTGCATATTTTTTTATTGTAGAAAACGGGCAACCGCATCAGACCGAGTAAATAAAAATCGCAGAATAATAGAGGTTGGGCAAGCATTTGAACCGCGAGGTTCAACTCTGGTTGAACAGCCTCTATTATTCTGCGGGCTGTTAAAAAAAACAGTCTGGTACGGTTGCCCTGATTGAAAGGAGCACAACTATGATCAGCGCAGTGCAGCACAATAACCATATCTCATCACAGCATCCAGCAAACAAACATGCTGCAAAAAACACGCAGAGCTTTTCTCAGTTGCTTGATTCCTTAAAGACCGAATCCGCACGCTTTTCTACAGCGAAGGAATCCGCTCATTCAAACCTCTCGACGCGGCTGCCGGGTGAGTATCTAAGCTCATTTGAAATCGTCAATCCTACCGATGCAGACCGCGCGGCACAACCTAAAGGTATGGGCGCCGTTTCTGCGGCACAGCACTCCGGTACAAAGGCCACTATCGATAAAACCTCCGAACTGTATCAGCAAGCCCTTGAGCTTGAATCGTACTTTGTCAAAATCATGCTCGATTCCATGCGGAGTACCTTAGGCAAAAATACTCTTGCCGGAAAAGAAAGCTTTGCCGGCCAAATGTACGACGACATGATGTACGAAGAGCTGTCCCGCACGATGACCAAAAACGCAGGGCTCGGTCTTGCCGATCAAATATACTTACAGCTGAACGGGCAAGCGTAAGGAATCTCTGTCCCAGCAATTCTTGTTAAAGCCTTGAAACGCCGGTTAATTCAGAAACGAATTAATCGGCATTTTTTTATTCTTGACATTGATAAAAAGTTAGCGTAGGATAACTGTTATTTTTAGATACACGAATGCCTATCTATAGGACATCTCTCAAAACTATAAAAGGATATGATGATGAATGAACAAAACCATACTCCGCCTCTGCAATTAGGTGCTATACAAGAGACGATGCTGATACCGGTTATACGATAAAAGCAACTGAGACTCAGCGGAAAAATGCGAGGATTAAAGATTATACCGCTGTAAAAATTCTTGAGACCTTGCAGTGCGATACTTCAAAATACGACAAATTTATGAGCCATGAGGGAGTTATTGCGCGCACGATTATGTTTGACCGGGAAGCAGCCTCTTTTATTGCAGCGCATCCTGATTGTACTGTACTGAATCTTGCATGCGGACTTGATGACCGATTCTCCCGTGTCGATAACGGAACTATCCGCTGGTTCGATCTTGACCTTGCCGACAGCATGGCGGTACGGCGGCAGTTTTTCTCCGATACCGACCGGAGAAAAATGCTCACCGGATCCATACTTGATACTGCATGGGTTACCGCAGTAAAGAGTTCCGGTAACTACAAGGACTCTTCTTGTGTATTGATCATAATAGAAGGGCTCCTCATGTATCTGACGGAAGCCGAGGTTAAACAGACCTTTGCCATTATTGCAGACTCTTTTCCCGGTGCACGGATTATCACTGAATTGATGTGTAGAGCCGCAACAGGATTTTCGAAACACCATGATACCGTTAAACATACCGGTGCGGTATTCCGATGGGGAATCGATAACGGTACCGAAGTTGAAGAGCTGTGTCCAAAGCTGCGGCTGCTTAAAGAAGAAAGTTTTAATCTGGAAATGAGCAAATACACGTTCCGCGGCTGGCTATTCGGTAATCTGCCTAAGTTCAAGCAGCTGAATAATAGACTTGCGGTGTTTGAAGTAAAGGTTTATTCCCCTGCGCTCACCGTTTCGGTGTAGACCTCAATATCCCCCGACACGGAATGCAGGGGGATTAAACGATCCGTACTACTGAATTAAAAATACTGCCGTTTTGCCTCTGCACGGGGATGCAAAATCCATTCTACATCGGCATCGGTAAGCGTCATATTATAGAATTGTTTATAATATTCTTTTATTTTTTGATTCATATCGATATCGCCGAAAAGGTCGGGACGGGCTGTTTTTGCAAACCACCACATAGCAAGCGGAGTATCGGTTGTGGGCGGCCACCAACGGTGCATTCCAAACGGAAACTTAAAGACTTGCCGGTTTTTAACGGCATTTATACCGCTCCAATCATGACCGGGAGCCGCCGTGTTGTTGTATAAATTATCCGGTGTCTTATCGGAAAAGGTTAAGATAAATATCTGATCAGGCTGCCATTCATATATTTGTTCCATATTGATAGCCCCCTGAGTTGCCTTCCCTCCAAGGTTTATTCCGCCCAGCAAGTTTGCCCAGTATTGACCGAACGATTTCTTTCCGGCAGAGGCGATGGTTGTGTCCGAATACTTACTGATAAACAGAATCTTATTCGGAGAGGGAAGCGGATGCTTTTCAATTCGAGCTTTAATTTCCTTTTCAACTTGTTCGCCGTAGGCAATAATCTGTTGAGCAGGGCTTTCCATTTGCAGCGTTTGAGCCATCGTATCCATCCACGACTTGAGGGTTACAAGCGGGCTTGCATCCCATCCGGTACTCGGATGTGCTAAGGCTACAGCAGCAATCCCGGCTTGCCGGAGAGGAGCCGCAACCGATGCATCCATATAAAAGACAACATCCGGCTTGAGCTTTATCAATTCTTCCAAGTTGAGCTTTCCGCCGGTATAAAACGCAGAGGAAATATTTTGGAAGTCCGGGGCATATTTTGAAAATATGCTGTACTTTGCTCCGTTGACGGAATCGGGAGAGACTCCGACAATATTGTCGGTCTTACCCTGTTGAAATACGGTTAGAACGGTCGGTGCAGGCAGCGGACCTAATACCACGATCCGTTCGATCTTATTGGGAACCTCTACCGAATTTCCCTTAAAGTCCACAACCGTATGAGTTCCTTCTGCAGCACTTACCGCCGCGGTTCCGGCTGTCTTTGCCGGTTCATCTTTTTTACCGGCGCCGTAGACGCCGCCCAACACAATAGAAAAAAACAATACCGTTATTAGTAGTTTTTTCATACCTTACACTCCTTCTGGTAAGTAATTGTTTTATTTCGCTAAAGATACCGCCGTTACAGCGCTGTACGGTATCCCTTTATGCGAAGCCTGAAGAATATCAACGTGCACCTGAAAAACATCTTCCATTATCTCCGCGTTAATAACCGCCTCCGATTGCCCGAATATACTTTCTCCGTTGCGGGAGAGAATGAGCGACTTGTCGGAAATACGCAGGGCATGGGCGGGGTAATGGGTGTTGAATACGCAGCATAAGCCGTCAACTTTTGCAAGCCGGTGAACCGTTTCCAAAATGATAAGCTGGTTGCGGAAATCCAAGTTTGATTCAGGCTCATCCAGTACCAGCATTTCCGGCTTGCTGCACAGCGCCCGGGCGATCAATACCATTTGCAGCTCCCCGCCGCTTAAACGGTTGCAATACTTGCCGCGTAAATGGGAAATGCCTACTGCTTCCATCGCTTCTTCACAGTATTGTCTATCCTTTTCGCCCGGCACGCCGAACAATCCGATGTGTACACTGCGTCCCAATAGAATCATCTCCTCTACGGTAAAAGCAAAGGGGAGATATTTTGCCTGCGGAACATAGGCAATACGCCTCCACAGCTGTTGTGTAGGAATTTCTACAATATTCTGTCCGTCAACCGTACTGGTACCGGAATTCCATTGCAGCATCCCCATCATGCAGCGGAGCAACGTTGTTTTTCCGATACCGTTGGGGCCAAGGATGGATAATATCTGCCCGCTCTCTATCGAAAAAGAAACATCCCGTAAAACCGGTGCGCCGCCTTTAAATGCAAATGTCCCATTATGAACCGCGAATATCACTTCCAGCCGCCTCCCGTCCGTTTTAGCAGTATGATAAAGAAAGGAGCTCCTACAAGGGCTGTCAGAATGGAAAGGGGAATTTCCGACTGCGTTGCACTGCGGGCGACTGTATCTAACAGCAGCATGAACACAGCACCGATGCTGGCACTTGCAGGAATAACCCGCCGGTTATCACTTCCGAAGAGCATCCGGCATACATGAGGCACCACGAGCCCTACCCAGCCGATTTGTCCGCACATAGAAACACTGGAAGCAATAACCGCCGCCGATGCGATAATGATCAGTAAGCGTATTTTCCGGAGATCGATCCCCATAGACTTTGCTTCATCATCAGATAAGGTGAGAATATTGCATTTCCACCGTGCAAGGATTAAGATTACCGTTCCTGTTACAATAATCGGCGCTCCTACGGCTAAACCTTTCCATGTGGCATTATTCAGACTTCCAAGCAGCCAATAGGTAATTGTCGGGAGTTTTTCTTCAGAATCTGCCGTGTATTTAATGAGCGATACCATTGCCTGGAATAGCGCAGATACCACAACGCCTGCTAACACCAGCATAACAATGGTGTTCTGCTGCTTTATTTTTCCTGCTTGGTAGGTGAGGTATAGGGCAAGGATACCGAAAACAAGGGCACTGAGCTGTACAATCAGCAGGCGTTGATCTGCCAGCAGTGCCAGTGCGGCGCCGAAACTTGCACCTGAGGCAACTCCAAGCGTATCGGGGGACACAAGCGGGTTGGAAAGCAGCGCTTGTAACCCTGCTCCGGCACTTGCCAATGCACAGCCGCAGAGCAGCCCTAACAGGATGCGGGGCAGTCTGATGCCGATAATAATGTGGGCTTCAACATTATCTTTTGCCAATGCGATATTATTGTGTGTAATGAACTGTATAATTGCGCGAATAGTACTGCTTGCCGGCACCGAATACCGTCCGATAGAGAGGCTGATCATCATTGCAATAAGCGGTGCTAAAAATAAGAGACATCCAAATAAAACAGGATACTGCCGTCGGTTCTCTTTTTTGATCATTGTTGACATTGAAAAAAAGTTAGCATAAACTAACCATGTATTCTGTTGCCGTTGCAACAAAGAAGGAAAAAATGCTTAATTTTTGCACAGCTTTTTTAGCGCATTCTGCGGTATTTAAAGGTATCCCCGCTCAAGAAATTGATAAAGCTGTTTCCTGCCTTCACGGATTTTACCGGTTACTTGAAAGCGGACAGGAAGTACATCCGATAGCTGATACTATCCCTTACGCAGGCATTGTGATTACCGGCTGCATTCATGTAGAACAAATCGGTGTTGATGGGAAGATCATACTGCTTAAGCAAGTGCAAAGGGGAGACCTGTTCGGCGCAGAACTCAGTTGTTTAGGGTTGACAAATCCGTTTTTACGTATGGTAAGTGCTCAAAAATCAAAGGTGCTGTTTATCAAAGTGCCGTCTGCACAAAATAAGACGTGCCGAACCTGTCCGTATAAGATGACTGTTTTAGAGAATATCCTCAGGGAAGTTGCACGTGATGCAGTATATCTGAATCTGAAAATTCAGCTTCTTTCGCAGCCGACACTCCGTGATAAACTGCTGTTTTATCTGAATGTAATGCATGACTCGCAGCACTCTCATGTTTTTACAATCCCTTTTACGCGGGAAAAACTGGCGCAGTTTATTTGCGCTGATAGAAGTGCGGTATCGCGGGAGTTGAGCCGTATGCAGCGCGAAGGTATTATCACAATTGAGGGGAAACAGATCAAGTTTGTGTTGCACCGGCAACAGACGGTAAACGGATAAATCCGGTATAAGTAATGTATGGAAGATTTAAAGGCTATTTTGGATATAAACCGTGCGTTGTATAAAAGATTCGGCTTACCGCTGCCGATTTTTGATGAGCTTATTACAGGCTTCCGCTGGATTATGACGGCTGATACCGATTCACATATAAGCCTTGCACTGCGTGTTGAAGAAAATATAAGCCCTGAACAATATGCGAAAATTGCAGCGGAGCTTTACGGTAAACCGGTAGACGTATGTATCGAACTGCTGCTTAAACAGCATGATCCTCATCTACGGAATCTCATCGTAAGTTTAAGCAGTTTGATGAGTAAGCCGCTCAATACGGCGGAGCTTCTGGCTCAGCGCGGCATTGTGAGGACGGAAGGTCTGCAATTCCGGTATCAAACGGAAGGAAAAAAGATCGGGCTTATCGGGTTCGGTGTTTATATCAACCGTTTTTTGAACCGCTGTAAAGAATTTCATGTATTTGATTTACGAAAACCGGAAGCAATTCTGAGTTATCGTTATAAAAACGGGCTGCAGCGGTTTCCGGAAGGCATACAGTGGCACCTTGGACACAATGCCGCTGATTTTTGCGATATACTCAGTACGCTTGATATTATCATTATGTCAGGCAGCACTATTGTGAATAATTCATACATGGCATTGCGGCAAGCGGGATCCAATGCGGAAATTGTAGGCTTGTACGGACCGAGCTGTGAGCTCTGTCCCGACTACTTTTTTGAACAAGGGTATAACTATATGTTCAGTACCTCGGTTAGGGATAAGGAAACGTATTTGAAGACTGCCCTCGGCGCAGAGCAGACATACCGTGAATTTGACTACATGGATATTTATGAACTTGAACGGAGATAAGATGAAAGAAAAACGAATATTTTCCATTGCAGAAGAGCATAAACCGATAGTGGGGTGTACAACGTCAGAGGCATTATTGCAAGGCAGTATGTGCAGTATGTCGGTATTTTCTATTGCAGCGGAGACGAATATCAGCCCCGAAACTTATAACTATCCTAAGCTTTGGAAGATAGAGCAGGGGAGTGCAGATGTTATCTATCTTAGTGAGCATACTCAGCCGCTGCAGTACGGCGAGCTGTTTGTGGTGCCGGAAAATATTCCGGTCGGCATACAGAGCAGCGGCGGATGTATATATTCGGAAATCATATTCAATAAGGAGTGTTCTATGAACAAAATTTTGAAAGGCGGAGAGCTTTTTGTCTTAAAAGAATTGCTTCCATACAAGGAAGCAAATATCGTCAGCATGGATCTTGTTGATGACAAAAAAACAAAATTTGTGCTGATGTCGTTTGATGCGGGTACGGAGCTGCAGCCCCATGCAGCTCCCGGGGAAGCAATTGTATTCGGGCTTGACGGTGAAGCTATCATCGGTTATGAAGGCAAGGAATACCGCATACATGAAGGTGAAAACTTCAAGTTCGATAAAGACGGCAGACACTATGTAAAAGCAGTGGGTAAATTTAAAATGGCGTTGCTGCTGATTCGCGAATAGTAAGATCGTACAAAAGGAAAAGGGCATCTCTCAATTAACAATCGAGGTGTAGAGGTGTCCTTCTCTATAAAACTTTCTGTAGGAGATTATGATGTACGAAGCTGGACATGTTTTTTTAGCAAGAATCGGTAAAACGACGCTCCGTCCGGGCGGTATTGAAGCTACCGAATGGCTGATTGATCAGGCTGCAATAACACAGGAGACAAAGGTTCTTGAGGTTGCGTGCAATAGAGGGCGCACCATGATTCAGTTGGCACAGAGATTCGGATGTGCCGTTACAGGTGTCGATCTTGATGAAAATGCCTTACAAAATGCGAAAGCCAATATCGAAAAAAATAATCTACAAGAGAAACTTACGCTGATACACGGAGATGCAACGGCATTACCGTTTGAAGATAATAGTTTTGATGTTATTATCAATGAAGCAATGCTGACCATGCTGGTGGGCGACCGCAAAGACAAAGCTCTCAAAGAGTATTTCCGTGTGCTTAAACCGGGCGGTAGAGTAGTAACACAGGATGTTTTTTTACCGTTAAAGACGCGGCACAGCAAAAGGAACTCAGAATGGGTCTAAGCAAGACTATTAACGTAAACGTCGAGCCGCTCGATGCCGAGGGGTGGAAGAGCCTTTTTTTCCGGAACGGATTTACCGTAACACAGAAATGCGGAATGATGACCCTGCTCAGCCCCCGCGGTTTGCTCCGAGATGAAGGCTTGTGGAATACGCTGCATATTATCCGGTGTGCACTCAAGAAAGAAAACAGAGTAATGTTCTCCAAGATGTACCGTTACTTTAACGGACACAAGTACGAACTGGGCTATATCTGCAACGCGGGCGTAAAATCGGCAGCGGTCTAATGCTTAGTGTTCAACTCAAAGCCTCACTCCCGTTTATTCCGCCGTATTTGCGCCTACCGTTTCGGTGTAGACCTCTTTGTTGAGCACTTCCAGCGACAGCTTTGTTCCTTCCGGAACGGTGTACGGTACGGAATATGCGCCGCCCGGATGCCGGAATGAGGTAAGGAGATCCTTATCCCCGTTGGGATACGCCGCATAGAGCGAAACGGTAAAGGGGTAGGGGAACTCTGCCAGTGTTGTTTTGAGGATACCGGACACCATGCCGTCTGCCGGTTCCGGCAGGGAAACGGTCAGTGTTACCGGAGAAAATACCGGAACTTCGCTCTGTGCTGCGGCGCTTTGCTGTTGTACGGTAATATCCGTTCCCGTTGTGCTGCCTGCTGTAAAGGCAAAAGTTACCGCAGCTCTCTGCATTACCTGATATATTTTTTTTAGATCGGCGCCGGCCATATTGGGAACTTGGGTTGTTTCTGCTTGCGTTCCCTTGCTTACCACAAAGGTCAGCTCCATATTATTCGCAATCGGAGTTCCCGCTGCGGGTTCCTGCTCAAGGATGGTTCCTGCGGGTTCGGCGCTGTATTTTGTCAAATACGGCTGTTTAATCTGGAGGTATTGGCGGCTGCCGGAGGTAAACAACTCCCGTATCCGATTTTGTACATCTTCGATGTTCTCTCCGATATAGTTCTGTACCGTATCGATGACAGTCCCTTGGCTTACCACCAGCTCGATCCGTTTGCCGCCTTTGACGATAGCCCCCGGGCTGGGATCCTGCTCAAGGATAAGCCCCTTCTCATCTGCTTTTTGAGAATAGCGGAGCTGAATGCGCGGATAGAGCTCACGCGCCTGCAAATCGAGCAGCGCTTCGGGTAAATCTTTACCGACAACATTCGGTACCATCACTTGCTCGGCACTTTTTAACGAAATAAAAAAGACCAGCGTCGAAACCGCAACAAAAACGATGAGCATCACCAACGATGTAATAACAATTGTTTTTCCGTTTCCGCTGATATCATCAGCAATATCACCTATACTCATACTTAATCCTTAGATTTATGTTTCCGGAAGAGATCGGAGCGTCGTTCCGATAAAGCCGGCTGCCCCGTTTAAAAAATCCTTCCATTGCATTGCTTTTTTTGTTTCCTTCTGGAGTATCTGAACTGCCAAAATACTCTTGCCTGTTTGTACCAATACGCCTTCCCGTTTATCAATGCCGAGTACCAGTCCGGGTGTTTCGGGAGATTCCGCCGCTGCGTTCCCCGTATACGGATGAGCCTGTATAATAGAAAGTTTTGAACCCATCCAATAGGTAAAGGCTCCCGGCCACGGGGTGTAGGCGCGTATTTTTCGATCTATTGCGCCGGCATCATCTTGCCAGCACAGTAATCCGCTATCTTTTTCCAACAGCGTACAATAGGTTGCTGCTGCATGATTTTGCTGTGTTGCGGTGACAGAACCCGTTTCTACCGTTTTAAGCGCTTGCACGATGAGCGAAGCGCCGAGTTCTGCACAGCGGGTTAAGAGCGTTTCGGTCGTATCGGACGGTTCAACCGGCAGCTCTTTTTGAATAACGATGTCTCCCGCATCCATTTCCTGCGCCATATACTGAACGGTTACACCTGTTGTGCTATCTCCTGCAAGGATTGCTGCCGGTACCGGACTCGGTCCCCTCCATCGGGGCAGCAGGGACGGATGAATATTGAGCGCTCCGTGTGGAAATAATGCCAGCGTCTTCGGGCCGAAAATCTTTCCATACGCAAAACATACCATTATATCAGGTCGGAGCGCCGCTACTGCTTCGCGAAAATCCGCATTTAATTTTTCCGGTGTAAAGACCGGTACCTCTTGAGCGATGACGCCGCGTTCTTTTAGTTCGGCAACCGCCTGCGCTACCGCAGAGTCTGCATATTTTTTGCCGCGTCCGACACGGGCGGGCGGAGCCGTTAACACGCCGGCAAGAGGATAGGTCTTTGCTATTGCTCGCAAGGCCGGGATTGCACAATCGGGAGTTCCGGCAAAAAAAACGTTCATTATGCACGCGCCCGCTTTTTTGCTTCGCGCTGTTTTTTGCGCTCTTGTTGTTGAGTAAACTTTGCAATGAGGTTATCTCGTTCTTTTTCGGATAGCCGGTCAATGAAAAGGACTCCTTCAAGGTGATCATACTCATGCTGGATGACCCGCGCGAGTAAACCGGTTGCTTCTATCGTCCTGCGCCGTCCGTTCATATCCTGATATTGCACGGTAACGGCTTCGGGGCGAACAACGTCCGCATACATTTTAGGGATGCTTAAACAGCCTTCTTCATAGCTGCATTGTTTTTCCGAAGTGCCGACAATGAGCGGATTAATGAATACTCGTTCCACGCCGTCATCGATTTTTACGATAAAAAGTCTTACATTTTTTCCTATCTGAGGCGCCGCCAAACCGATACCTTTATCCTCATCCATCGTTATAAACATTTCCCGTATCAGTTCATGCAAGGCTTCATCAATATGCTCTACCGGCTTTGAGGGCTGCCGGAGCGTTTCTTCACCTAAATACAGTACCTTCATCGCGCATTATAGTACAAAATTTATGCCGTGCGGTCAATGTGTTTACAAAGTGAACGTACCGGAAATCTCTGTCCCGCATCTATCAGCTACTTGACTTTTTTGGGGTTATTTGGCATTATCGCCTGTATTCACGGTGGGTGTAGTTCAGTGGTAGAGCGCCAGATTGTGGATCTGGTTGTCGTGGGTTCGAACCCCATCACCCACCCTTTTACGTTTATGCTCGTTGTGCATCACTAAAAGCTAACTGAGTTTTTAGTGATGCACATAAATTAGTCTGTTTTGGGCATGAGCGAAAAATGCGCCTGTAGCTCAGTTGGATAGAGCAACGGACTTCGAATCCGTAGGTCGCACGTTCGAGCCGTGTCGGGCGCACGTTTTTTACCCATTCATATTTTTTACAAATCCCGTTACTCATCACTGGATAAATCTTTTACATACAAGAGTCCTTTCTGCTCAAACCCTTCCCGTTCAAGTAGCGCAATCACATGAGCCGGTGCGCAAAAGTCGGCAAATATCAGTACATCAGCCAAAGGTTTGGCATACGTACAGGCTCGCTGTAGAAGCTCTTTACCGAGTCCAAGCCCCCGATACTCAGGCAATACCCGCAAGAACGGAATACAAAAACTTTCATTAAACGGGAAGGCAATGACGGAGCAAACCCCGCACAACCCGTTTTCATTGTATGCAGTGATATACACAGCATTATGCTGAGTTGTACCGTACTTCTGTCCGGCTGCGGCGCAAACATTCGCATCAAAAAATGCTGTGTATCCAAGTAGGCTACCCGCTTCAAATGCTGCCTTTTCGTCAAAGTCGTCAAAGGATATTATCTTATCACTGTCGTCGGATGTTGTTTCCGTTTTACGGATAAAATTTCGCAAAAGTTCGGTATTCAACGCATCGTATTTTTCAATCTGAAACGTAAAATCTTCCTGTAAAAGCTGACTGTCCGTTTCATCTTCAAAACTGATTTTTTCCAGTCCCCAGAGTTTTCGCAGATCATTATACCATTCGTACACGGCAGCATTCATCTGCTGATCCTTGAAGCGGTACCATTCGCGTTCAACAGCAGGTGCGGTTTTCAGCGCTTCTTTATACCGGCGAAAGACGCCTTTCCGCTGTCCGAGCGCATTGAGCAATGCCTCCCGCAGTAGCGGATTATGCACCAGTGCAGTAAACTGCTCCATCACATGGAAACCATGCGCGGAAGTCCATTTAGGAAGATTGTAATAGCGCTGTTCGTCGATAACCGTTTCATAATTATCGCCAATGGTATCTGCAGCAACACAGACACCTTCAAGTGCATCGAATAAAAGAATTTCCGTTTGATTTTCCATAGAAAAGATAATATCGTTGAGCATTTCGGGGGATAAAATAAATGTCATACCATTTGATTATATCATAAAATAAGTGTAATATGTAGCGGATTATCTCTAGGGCATCTCTAAAAACTCGGTTAGCTTTTTAGAAGTTCCCTCTGAAAGATGGGAGGTCGTATATGAGCGATATTGTGTATATTGAAGGACGTGAGATTCTCGATTCTCGCGGAAATCCTACTGTTGAAGTTGATGTTGCATTGAGCGACGGCAGTTTCGGACGTGCCTGCGTTCCGTCGGGAGCATCTACCGGCGAGTTTGAAGCGTTGGAAATGCGCGACGGTGATGCAAAACGCTACGGCGGCAAGGGTGTGTTAAAGGCTGTTGATAATGTGAATACCATTATTGCGGAAGAGCTTGAGGGAATGGATGCCTTGGAACAGGCTGAAATCGATCAGACTATGCTCAACCTGGATGGAACACCGAATAAGTCAAAACTCGGCGCCAATGCGATGCTCGGCGTTTCGATGGCGGTTGCACGCGCTGCTGCCGACTATGTCGGTTTACCGCTGTACCGTTACTTGGGCGGCGCACATACACTGCAAATGCCCGTGCCGATGGCAAATATCATCAACGGCGGCAAGCATTCCGACAACAAAATCGACTTTCAGGAATACATGGTGATGCCGATCGGCGCCGAATCCATTCACGAAGCGGTGCGCATGACGGCGGAAGTGTTCCATGCTTTGAAGAGCCTTTTGAAAGCAGACGGCAAAGCTACCTCTGTCGGTGATGAAGGCGGTTTCGCTCCGGATATCGATAACGAAGCGGCGCTGGAGTATATTATGAAGGCGATCGATAAGGCAGGCTATAAGCCGCGCACCGATATTGCCATCGCGCTGGACTGCGCTTCTTCCGAATTGTTCGACGAGGGCGGACGCAAGGGCTATAAATTCTGGAAGTCTAATCCGGATAAGCTGTTCACTGCGGATGAGATGATCGAAATCTACAAAAAGTGGATTAACACCTATCCGATCGTTTCTATCGAAGATCCGCTCGATCAAAATGATTGGGAAGGCTATGCCCGCCTGACCAAAGAACTCGGCAGCAAAATTCAGATTGTCGGCGACGACTTCTTTGTTACCAACACCGAACGGCTGCAGCGCGGTATTAAGGAAAAGGCCTGTAACTCCATTTTGATTAAGCTCAATCAAATCGGCACGGTTACCGAAACCATCGATGCGGTACGTATGGCGCAGAACGCAGGCTATACCGCCGTTATTTCTCACCGCTCAGGCGAAACCGAGGATGCGTTTATCGCCGATCTCGCTGTTGCGCTGGAAGCAGGACAGATCAAGACCGGTTCGATGAGCCGCAGCGACCGTATTGCAAAGTACAACCAGCTGATCCGCATCGAAGAAGAACTCGGCTGCCAAGCCCGCTATGCAGGCGCCGCAACCTTCGCACGGTACGGGTTTTAATATCAATTAGATAAAGGATTTATTTATGAAACAGATTATTGCAACAGACAAGGCGCCGGCCGCAATCGGGCCGTATTCGCAAGGGACAGCCGCAAACGGCTTTATCTTTACCTCCGGCCAGCTGCCGATCGATCCCGCTACGGGTGCTTTTGTTCCGGGCGGTATTGCCGAACAAACCCGCCAATCGCTGATGAACCTGAAAGCGGTACTCGAAGCAGGCGGCAGCAGTTTGGACAAGGTGCTTAAAACAACCGTGTTTTTAAGCGATATGAACAACTTTGCGGAAATGAACAAAGTGTACAGCGAGGTATTCGGTACCGGAAATTATCCGGGGCGCTCAGCTGTAGAAGTTGCCCGTCTGCCGAAAGACGGACTGGTCGAAATTGAGGCAATCGCTCTTGCGTAAGTTGATTTTAGCGCTGCCGCTTGCGGCAGCGCTTGTTTTTTTCGCTTGTACAAAACAAAAGACAGAAACCGAAACGTCGCCGGCACAAAAAAGTGCATCGGCAGCGCCGGTTGAAGTTCCGTCCGCCAATCATTGGAAATATTTCTCCGTTGCCGATAACGGTTCCGTGGAATTAAAAAATACCGATGCTGTTTCCGAAATACCTGCCGCAGTGTTTAAACCGTGGACGGAGGCGGTTCAAGTTGCCGATTTCGGTTTAAATAACGGGAATGCCGTTTTTTTAATCAATAAATGCGGACTGTATCCGATTCGTTCTTTACAATCCAGCGCGAAGCTTCCGGTTGGACATGAGCTTTTTTCACAGGCTACCGCCGGAGATCTGTATACGGTTGACGGGCAGTTTTTTATCCGCATTTACCAAAATTCTATCTTTTTATCGCGCGATACATCTGAAAATACGCTCTTTTTATTGCGTGCCGATTCCGGATTCTCATCGTATACACCCGTGGCTGATGTAACGTATCTGCATTTACCGAAAGGAGCACAGTGTAAATCGCTTGAACAGGTTGGCGGTCAATGGTATGCGAGTTTTAAGGCTGATAACGGAACGGATATTTCCTTCTCGTATGTAAAATGCAGTAACTTTGCTTCCTTTATGCAGAAGGATGCCTATAAACATATCGAACAACTGTCTGCAGAAGAATTTAGAGCAGCCTGTGAGCCCCCGCTTTATAACCGGATGCCGGATATGCTCAAAGAATTAGCGGACACAATCGAAAGTAATAGAGATTTGTACTTGAAAGTATTCACCGAAGATTCGGCGGATGGTAGCGTTTTCTTTAAACCTGCACGGAATCAAACAACTGATACTATGGAAGAGAGGGTTCCGGTAACCGTTTATGCAGTTCAGTATTCCCTAAGTGACGCTAGCCGAAGTGCTGCTCTTCTTTTACCTGACGGAACGTTGATGCTTAATGCGAGCAGGCGCGGTATCCGAAAAGTGCAGCTGCCGTCTTTACCGGAAAACTTTAGCTATACTGCGTTTTCTATCTCGGATACGGCCATTACTGCCGCGTGGGAAGAATCGATATTCTATGAAATCGGCCGTGCAGGAATTTTTACCGCTAAGTTGAGTGAATTAGGACTGTAAAAGTCTAATGTTTGTTTTCAGCCGCTGAAAAACTGAGCGGCTGAAAACGGCTGAACTTACTTACGCAAACTTGCGGATTATATGCACTTATCGTGCACGATTGCTCTCACCTTATGAGAACATCCCTCTGCCGTTTTGCGTCGGGGTTGTTGATTATGAAGGGAAGCCCGAGCAGCAGCTCGTCGATGCTTGTGATAAGATGCCGCGGACGTATCTTGTCTTTAAACTCAAGCAATTGCTTAAATATGTAGAGAGATTCATCAAGCACCTTGCCGATCAATCCCGGGATCCTGATTCGTACTTGCAGCGTCCATCGTGAAATAAAAATCATTGCTTGCAGAACAACTGCTTTTTCCAAACCGTTCATCAAGGCTCCGCTTGTGAGCGAGAAACTTCCTATCGAAAACAGTTCTCTTCCTACCGGAATAAAGATATGACACGCTACTATTCCTACCGTCGAAATACAAAGCGGCACCCAATATATTTTTTGTTTTTCTGCAATACAGAGCAAAAAGCCCGCAGTAAAAATGACAGCCTTTGCCGGTAAGCCCGGTATAAAAAGGAGTGCAATCAACAAGGTGAAGCCTGTTATCAATCGGAGCCGCGGATGAGCGGCAGGATTCGTATTGTCCGGTAGCCGAACGTATAACGGGGAATCTGTGTCCCGTATATGGGCATACCATTCGGATTCCGCTTCAAAGCTTTCGCAAAAAATACCGAGGATTAAAGACGTTACCGCACCGATAAAGAGAAAGGGCGGCACCATATAGCGGATACCTTCTCCGAAAATAAAGAATCGCCCGATAAAAAGCTGTATGCAGTTTGATACAAAGGCACCTGCCATGCTGATCCCCGCAAGCGAGAGCGCTTTACGGGGAATTTTATGCAAGGCATACATCATAAGCGCGGCACCGATTGTCCCTGCTGCCGAAAACAGGACGAGATAAGAAAAGAGCGTTCCGCTGATAAACGCCTGCCCGAGAATTTTTATCATCGTCAGCAATAAAAACGCCGGAAACGATAACACATCAAGTGCGAGCATCAACGGAACATTCGCAAGACCTATCCGCAAAAACGGCAGCGGCTTGGGAATAACAAATTCAATAGCCGAAAGGAAGAAACACAAGGCGCCGAAAACCGGCACCAGCGCATCCTGTTTTTTGTTCATAGTATAGCCGGTTTAATGACAGCCTGAGCACCCGCCGCAGCCGCCTTCACCTGTACCGCAGCTGCTTCCGCAACCGCCTGCGAAGGATTGCTGAACTTCTTCAAGCTCTTCGGGTGTAGCATCCCGCACACCGGCAATCTTTATATCGAAGTGTAGTGTCTTTCCGGCAAGCGGATGGTTTGCATCCAGTGTGATAATATCGCCGTCAATGGCGGTTATAACCACATGATGGCCGCTCGTTTCAAATTCCATACCGACTTCCAGCTGGGTGTCGGGCGGAAATTGGGCACGGCTTACCTCAAAGACCGCACGCGGGTCGATTTCACCGTAAGCCTGCTGCGGCGCTACCGTAAGCGAAAAACTTTCGCCCTCCTCGCGTCCTGCAAGGGCTTTTTCCAAGCCGGGAATAAGCTGGCGATAACCGTGAACATAGTCCAGCGGTCCCATCTGTTCCGATGAATCCAAAATCTCTTGGTTATCATCTTTTAAGGTATACTCAAGGGTAACCAAACAATCGTCTGCAATTTTCATGCTGAATATGATACCGATTTTCCTACGTTCAGGCAAGGCAAAAACTCGAAATGCGTTAGCTCTGAATCCACATCTTGACCTCTATAGGCCGTTTATGCTATATTTTGAAATCAACCGTTTAGTTTTGATGGTATGCACCCGTTCATATATCATCATACAAAAATCTATAAAATACGCGGAGTTATGTATCATGTTTAATGATAGATACTTCCGCAGAAATGTAAACAGAGGTTTTTATGTACGCACTTTTTGAATATAAAGGCAAACAGTATAAGGCTGAACAAGGTTCCAAGATTCTGGTAGATAAGATCAACGAACCGCAGGGAACGGCTATCGATATCGATACCGTTTTACTGGTTAACAATGACGGTAAAGTGTCTGTTGGAGCTCCCTACGTTGCGGGCGCAAAAATTTCGGCAACGGTTGAAGAGAGTATGCGTGATAAGAAGGTGATCGTATACAAGTACAAGAGCAAGAAAGACTATCACCGCACAATCGGGCATCGCCAGCACTACACCTATTTAACGGTTAATTCGATTACCGGGGTGTAAGCGCGGAATGATACAAGTCCTTTTGGAGCTTGATAAAAAGGAGCATCTCCTTTCCGTTGAAGCTTCCGGTCATGCGAATAACGGCGTGAAAGGACATGATATTGTGTGTGCAGCCGTAACGATCCTTTTAAGGACGACTGTACAGGCGCTCGGTTCCGTGCAAGCTGATGTCAGTGCGGAACGGCGCGGTTCGCTTTCTTTTCGGGTTCTTAACTATGACGAAACGCAAAGTGAAAAATTACGGTATGCAGCGGAGTTTTTATGGCTTGGGATAGCTTCTTTACAGGAAGAATATCCGCAAGCGGTTCAATGCAAAAAGATACAGCGGTAAGCACACAGATGCTTATCTGATACGAGGAGGCTACTATGGCACGGAAACGAGGCGGAAGCGGTGCAAAAAACGGACGAGATTCAAACCCTAAATATTTGGGCGTTAAGGTATACGGCGGACAGACGGTAAAAGCCGGTTCCATTCTAGTCCGTCAGCGCGGAACTCCCATCCATCCGGGCGACAATGTCGGCCGCGGCAAGGATGATACCTTATTTGCAACTGTAGACGGTACGGTTGTGTATCATCACCGCAATGGCAGACATTTAGCATCTGTAACGCAAGCGTAGGGATGGACGAGCGGTTAATTCCGCAATGATATTGAGACCCCCTAAAAATTGAATTTTTAGAGGGTACCTGTTGTAAGCCGGCTCTAATGCCGGCTTTTTTTTCGAGAAGGAAACGAGGCGATGATTCAATTTGCGGATGAAGCTTTAATCGAAGTTTCATCGGGAAAAGGCGGGAACGGATGTATTGCGTTCCGGCGGGAAAAATACGTACCTAAGGGCGGCCCGGCAGGCGGCGACGGCGGGCGCGGCGGCGATGTGCTGTTTGAGATTAAACGGAATATGCGCACGCTTGTGCATTTACGCCATAAGCGGGTATTCCGGGCAAAAAACGGCTTGGATGGGCAAGGCTCAAAACGATTCGGTGCGAAGGGCGTCGATTGTGTTATTCCGCTCCCGCCGGGCTGCATTATTAAAGATGCCGATACCGGTGAGCTTGTCTACGATTTCGGCGACCGGACCGAGGGGCTTATTCCTTTCTTGACCGGCGGTAACGGAGGCTGGGGGAATTGTCATTTTAAAACTTCCACCAATCAAGCGCCGCGCACCGCTTTGCCGGGACAGGAGGGCAAGACCCGCCGTCTTAAAATTGAGCTGAATATCATCGCCGATATCGGACTTGTCGGTTTTCCGAATGCCGGTAAATCCTCTCTGCTGGATTACTTTACCAATGCCCGCCCTAAGATTGCGCCCTATCCGTTTACCACCAAAATACCGAACCTCGGCGTACTCCGCATCGATGAGGAACAGGATATTATCATCGCGGATATACCGGGGATATTGGAGGGCGCTTCGGAGGGAGTCGGCCTCGGTATCCGGTTCTTAAAGCATATTTCGCGGACGGCGGGGCTGGCCTTTTTGATTGACCTTTCCGATGAGAATTATTTAACCGCATACGATACCCTCTGCGGAGAGCTTGCAGCCTATTCGGAAGAATTAGCTGCAAAAAAACGGGTTATTATCGCTACTAAACTCGACCTTGAGGGAACAAAAGAGCGGCTCAAAACCCTGCGGGAAAAGCTTTCCGATGTGCCCGTACTCGGTATTTCGGTGTTTAACCGCTGGGGATTGGACGAAGTCCGCGATGCGTTTGTTGCGCTGGTAGAAGAGCTTGCCGCTGCGGATGCGGATAAGAGCGCTGAAGCTTCGGCAGAGAGTGTCGCCGGCGAATGCGTACACGGCACCGCATCCGGTGATGACTGGACGGCGGCCGGTTTATCGGCAGATATGGCTGCGGGTGGTGTGTTCGATTTCGATAGCGCTGCCGGCGGCGGTTTTAACGATAGTGCTGCAGGAAGCAATCATTTTAATGCCGTCGGCGGTATGCAAAAGACTATCGTACCGGCTGCGGCAGACAATAACTTTATGCATGCAGAGCTGGAAGATCCTGTGTATGTGCAGCAGGAAGGTTTCGGCGCAACGGTGAGTTTAAGCCGCAAGCGGAAGGGGAAAAAATGAGGCTCGCCGTATTGGGCGGATCTTACAATCCTATTCATATCGGCCATTTGATGCTTGCTGATGCGGTTGCTCTCCGTTACGGATACGACACCATAGCCTTTGTCCCCGCATTCTTATCACCCTTTAAAGACGGACACTCCGGCTGCACCGCCGAGGACAGACTCGCAATGGTCAAACTCGCAATCGCCGATAATCCGGCTTTCTACTGTGAACCCTGCGAGATACAGCGGCAAGGTGTTTCGTATACCATCGATACGTTACAATTCCTAAAGAAAAAATTTCCTCAATGTGAAGGAAAAATCGGGCTGATTATCGGCGATGATTTACTGGAAGGCTTTGCTGGCTGGCGTGAAGCAGAGCGCATACCCGATTATGCCGATATAATAGTAGGAAACCGTATTATAGACCGGTATTCGACGGAACAAGCCGCTTCTGCGGGCAAGGTTCCTCATTTAAGGGTAGATAATGCCTTGCTGCCGGTGTCTTCAAGCGGAATACGGGCAGCTATAAAAGAAAAAAAGAGCTGGCGCTATCTTGTACCTTCAGGCGTATACTCGTATATTAAAGAACATAAACTCTATGAATGATATCCGTATTGAAAAACTCATCACAGTATTGGATCGGTATGCACGCCGCAATCTTTCCGATCACCGCTATGAACATTCATGCAGGGTTGCCTCTTATGCGGAAGAACTTGCCCGCCGGTATGGTTACGGACACAGGCTTCAGCGGCTTTGTTATCTCGCCGGTATTTCCCACGATATGTGCAAAGAAAAGCCCATCGGCTTTCTACTCCGTACGGTACGGACAGACGGGCAGCCTGTTACGCCCGATGAAGCAGCGAATTCCGAGTTACTGCACGGGCGGGCAGCAGCGGTTTTATTGCAGGAGCATTACGGCATTCATAAAAAATCGCTTTTAAATGCGGTACGCTATCATACATCCGCTTCTACCAAGTTTGATGCGTTGGGGCGGATCATCTATATTGCGGATAAAATCGAACCCGGCCGGAAAAATTGCGATTACTTACGGGAAAAGGTTGAGCAGCTGACGCTCGATGAGCTTTTTCTTGAAGTGCTGAAAGAGGTTATCGGCTTTGTGGAGTCAAAAGGACAAACAGTGCAGGCGTGTACGTATAAAACATATCGGTTTCTAAAAGAGAGGCGGATGCAAACAAGCCATCGGGAGGCAAGGAATTGAAAGAGGGAAAAAACATCATCTTTTTATTGCTCATCTTAGCGATGCTCATTCCTTCGGGGGTGATTGTGGCACGGAATCTCAATGTTGACCCTATCAGCACGTCCCTTTCCGAGGATAATGTGCTCAAGGTGCTGTTTATCATCGAACACGACAATGTGCCTATTTCTACGAATGTTATTGCACACTATTCGCAAACACGGCGCGCGGCAATGTTCGATATCCCTGCGAATATCGGATTGATTTTGCCTCAACTTGGACGTACCGGCGGTATCGGCTCGCTTTATACGGAAAAGGACGCGGCTGTTTATAAGAAAGAAATTGAAAAACTGACCGGTGTTGACATTCCGTTTTATATTGTGTGTTCGCTGACCGACTTTATGTATTTAACCGATTTGCTCGGCGGTATTTCGGTTTTTATTCCTTCTTCCGTCGATATCGATTCCGAACAATATGGAAAGATTTTGCTCCCCTCCGGTTCGGTACTGTTGGACGGCGATAAGGTTCGCGACTATTTGTTGTATGAAGATGAGGCGGATGCCGAAGGTGAGGCGGTAACCCGCAAGCAAAAAGCGGTATTGGCCTTTCTCCGCAGTTTATATGAGCATCCCGAAATGCTCGAAAAAGAACAGTTTAAGGTGTTCAGCCCGCTGCTGCACAGCAATGTTACCGGCGGAAATTTAAAACAGCTTTTGGAATACCTTTGCAAAATCGATTCGGAGCGGTTAGTACCTCAGCGTTTAACGGGCGCCGTGCGTATCGTCGATTCAAAGGAATTACTCTTTCCGTTCCGCGACGGTCAGCAGATAAAGGAAATTATTGGACAGACGCTTGCCGCGCTTGCTTCAAAAGAAGGTACAACGCTGGAGCGGGTGTACGCGTTGGAAGTCTTAAACGGCACTGATATTAACGGACTTGCACGAACCGCCTCCGAGCTCTATCAAAGTTTCGGGTATGATGTTATCCGTGTTGGAAATGCGGCGCAAACGGGAGTGGAGCATACGGTTTTAATCGATAGAATCGGGAACGAGGCGGTAGCAAAGATTGTCGGACAGGTTGTCCGTTGTGAAAATATCGAATCTGCCCAAATCGGTGATGATCATTCCGGTAGCGAAACGAATGTTGACTTTACGTTGATACTCGGTAAAGATTTTAACGGTTATTCGGTACGGCAAAAAAAATAGAAGAGAGGATATATGGAAGTTAATTTTGAACAGGCAGCTTTAACATTTGGAACTATTTTGCGTGATCTTAAAGCGGAATCGGTTGTAGTGCTCGATTTACGAGAGGCGCATATTTGGACGGATTTTTTTGTGATTGCGACTATAGCGAGCGGTAAACAGGCCGGCGGTCTTGAAGGCAAAATTATGGAAGCGGCGAAAGAAATGCAGATTGAAGAATACCGGACTATCAGAAAAAGTCCGGATGGCGACGAATGGAAACTGCTCGATTTCGGCTCCATCGTTGTGCATTTAATGAGTCCTACCGCACGGAAATTCTACGACCTTGAACGCTTGTGGTATGACAGCCCTAATCTGTTAACATAAGGTATAAAGTATCGGCGCTTCTTAAAAATAAAATCTTGGAATTCCGATAATGATTGCAGGAGTATTGTAATGAAAAAACTCATTTTTATGATATTGACCGCACTGTCGGTACTCATGGCACGGACGTATGCGGCTGCGGATACAGCTCCATCAAAAACAACTGCCGATAAAACCGTACCGCAAGTAAAACAGCAAGCGGAACAGGATGCCCAAAAGAGCGGAATGGAAGAACCGGAAGAGAAAAAACAAGAGCTTGATGAGATTGAAAAAGCCCGGCAAGCATTGCAGTACGGATTGGAATCGGAAATACTTGAGGTAGTCAATAAGGTTGAGAAGCGTGATTTTGAAACGATGCAGGACGATTTTAACCGCCTGTTTATGGAGACAAAGAGTCCTGCCGTGCGAGAAGGTCTTTTCGGTTTATACCAAAAATATAAAAACACTCAACTGACGGAAGCTGCGGTTGCAGTATTGGCAGACTATGAAGCCCAACAGCGGACGTTGGTAAAGGCGGTGTTGTCTTACCTTGCAACGGTAAAACCGGAACTCACTCCCGCCTTAAACGAGGCTCTGCAAAAAATGCTGACTCAAGATACGGCGGAGTATGGTGCGGAAACGGTTTCCGTATTAGGCGAAATCGGCAGCGATGAAGAGGCTGCCTTTTTAGCAGACTATTTTGATAGCTTGACAATTGACGATGCAAAGCAGGAACTTATTTTAAAACAGACGATTATGGCTGCGCTCGAAAAGCTGCACAGCGAAGATACCCGTGCGTTTTTATCGGAGCGGGCGCAGGATGAAAACGAAAATATTTACGTTCGTTCCAGTGCTATTGCCGGACTTGCTCAAATGGGGAATCCCGATATTGTGCCGCTGCTGGCGGAGTTTTTTGAACAACCGGAACCGCAGCTGCGGGAAGCCGCAATACGGGGTGCCGCCTCTTTCGATACGGATGAAACCCGAAAGCTCATCTTGCAGGGATTTAAAGACAGCTATTATAAGGTTCGGCTCGAATCCTTAAAAACCGCACAAAAGACAAAGATGGCGGAAGCAGCGCCGTATGTATTATACCGTGCGAAGTATGACCCGACGGATGCGGTTCGCTTTGCAGCGGTAGAAACGCTGGCGGTATTGAATACGGCAGAAGGCAATACATGGCTTGCCGAAACATTCCGTGATTCTAAAAAGAGCGAAAAACTGCGAGTTACTATTCTGAGTTCGGTGTTGAAGCACAATTCTGCGGCGCTTGCAGCTGATTTGGATACGGTGGTGCTGGCAACCGTAACGGATAACAAGCAAAAGAAACTACGGTATGAGTTCGGTAAGGAAATTGCAAAAATCGAAAATACTGCAACGGCAGAAATTTGCAAAGCTTTTTTACAGAGTGATGATGTATTAACCAAGAGTATCGGGCTTGATATGTTTAAGACGAACGCTCCGGCGGATGCCCGTGCCTTAGTGGAAGCTATCGCGCAAGACGAAAAACAAGGTGCACTGCAGCGCCGCGCCCGGCGATTGCTGGAATAACGGGTAAACGGTATTCTTGCTGCCTTGGTGTACGGCATATCTTGGCAGCATGAGCCTCCCCCGATGAACCTGCTGCCGACATCGATAGGCGGCAATCTACGGCTTGCATAAACTTTTTCTTTATGGTATTCTCTATATAGAACTTTATTATCCTTATAAATCTAGGCAGGAGTCGTTCAAACGGCTCTTTTTTTGTTTACGGGAGTTGATGCAATGGAATATGTGCAAAAAGAAACCGTTCCGTATTTTACCGATTATGAACAACTGGTTACCGGTCTTGGATATAAATTGGTTGATTTACAGATTGTTCATCAAAAAACAATGTGGCTGGTAAAGGCCGTTATCTACAGTAAAAATGGAGTCGGGATAGACGATTGCTCAAAGGTACATCGGGCGTTATTATCGCGTGCAGAAGTTCTGCTCAATTCTCAAGATATTCAAATGGAAGTAAGCTCTCCGGGGCTTAACAGAGTAATAAAAAATGCAGCGGAATTTCAAGCCTTTATCGGAGAAAATATAAAGGTGTTGGAAGTTTCCTGCCCCGATTGGCTTGAGGGTGAATTGCTGGCTGCGGATTCGACGGGTATCTGTTTAAATATTTCCGGCGGGCAAAGGGATATCCGGTATGCGGATATAAAAAAAGCGAAATTGAATAAGATCTAAGGAGTCGTGATGGCTGGGGTAAGTATTGAAGATGTCCGAAAATTCGCGTTAGAAAAAGAACTGGATGAAGATCTTGCATTTAAAATTGTTGAACAAACATTGAAAGCTGCATACAAAACGGCTTTTAAGACCGATGTTAATGCGGTAGTTATTACCGGTGATGATGCAGTAAGCATTTATGCACGTAAAAAGATTGTTGATGATGTTGTGAACCCTGTGCTTGAGGTAGATATAGAAGAGGCAACAAAACTTGCGCCTGACTGCGAACTCGGCGATGAACTTCTTTTTGAGCTGGATCCTAAGGATTTTAAGCGCGGCTCAATTCAAGCGGGTGTGCAGCGCGTGCATCAATCGACGAGAGAAATCCAAAAAGACAGCATTTATTCCGAGTATAAGGCGAAAGAGGGTGAGATTATCATCGGCTATTATCAACGGAAGAAAAACGATAATATTTATGTCGATCTCGGAAAAGTTGAAGGGCTTTTACCGCGGAAATTTCAACTTCCACAGGAAATATATCATCCGAACGATAGAATAAAAGCCCTTATAAAAGAAGTAAAAAAACACCGGCAATCAAATGTGGTACAGCTCATCCTTTCTCGTACCGATCCCGATTTTGTGCGCCGGTTAATGGAACTTGAAGTTCCTGAAATTTACGATAATATTGTTGAATTGTACAAAATCGTCCGCGAACCCGGCTACCGGACAAAGGTTGCCGTTATCTCTCATAGAGAGGATGTGGATCCCGTCGGTGCTTGTGTCGGTCCGAAAGGTACCCGTATTCAGACGATTATTACCGAGTTGGAGGGAGAAAAAATCGATGTGCTTGAATATTCGAGCGATCCGGCAGTATTTATTGCCAATGCCCTCTCACCGGCTGAAGTATTGGATGTTGTTATCCTTGATGCGGAAAAGCGTACGGCGCTTGCCGTTGTCGCGGAAAGTCAGCTTTCAATTGCCATTGGAAAGCAGGGCTTGAATGTTCGGTTGGCCAACCGGCTGGCAGATTGGAGTATCGATGTAAAAACCGAAAAACAGTTCCAAGAGATGGATATCCATGCCGAAACCCGTAAGGCTGCGGAAGAGCTGTTTAATGATGAGGCTGTTTTACTGACCGAGGTTGAAGGTATTGACCCTGATGTGTTAGCGCTCTTGCATGAGAATCATATTGAAACGGTTGAGCAGTTCTTGGATACTTCGCATCAAGAACTCTGTGCGCTTCCCGGTATGTCGGAAGAAAAAGTTAAGACTCTTGAGGCATTGATCAACGAATCATTTGAGATCGTCAATGAGAATCAGGAACCGGAACAGGAAGCCCAGCCTGAAAATCAAACAATGTCTGCACCTGCTGAGGATGCGGAAGAAGAAGTATACGAATGTCCCGAATGTGGGGCACCGATTACGATCGATATGACAGTCTGTCCTAACTGTGGTGTCGGTTTAAGTTTTGAATATGAGGACGAAGAATAGGAGTTGTATGGCAGAAGGTATCGAAAATACTCAGGAACAAAAAGTTATTCTCAAAAAGGCAAAGCCCGATTCTGCATCGGTAGCGGCAGCCCAGCCTCAAGTACAGCAGGCCGTAGAACAGAAACCGGTACGGACAATAAAACGTAAACTGAAACCGGTAGCGCATCCTACGGCGAACGCAGCTCCAGCCGGCGCAGCAGGAAATCGTCCTGCCGGCGAGCAGAAGCGGCGTCCTGTTGTATCTTCAACTCCTGCGGATTCTTCCCCTCAGGTGAAAAAAACACCGGAGCATTCGGCGCAGCCGTCGGAACGAAAAAGTTCTGCTTATACGCAGGGGGAAGAAAACCGCCGCGTACAAAAGCATAGCGGCGAACGCACGGAACGCTATGATAGGAATCGATCTGAAAAGCCGATGCGGAGAGAAAATACCGAAACTCAATCTCAAACTCAACAGACACAATCGCAATCGGATAATAAGAATCAAATCCGTTCACTGGATTTAAGCAGCAAACGGCCAGACCGCCGTGCGGGAAACCTTGCGGGTGGATCCAAGCCGATGAACCGGTTCGGTAACCAAGGTAACCGGCATAATAAGCCCGGCTTTACCGGCGGACAGGGACGAACCCAGCAGCAACAGGATGGACGCGGCGATCAGAACAACCGCGGAGGACGTCCGGGCGGCTATTCATCGGATAGACCGCGGACAGGCGGCTTTAATAAGCCCGGTTTCCAAGGCGGACAGAATAGAGGTGGTGCCGGCGGTCGTCCGATGTCAAGCCCGATGCCGCTTGAAACCAATAAGCAGAATACCAAAAAGGCGTTTAAGGGCAAAAAGACTTATTCACGAAAGGATCAGGAAAGCGAGTTCTTTGAAGAGAAACTGCTGCAGCAGAAGAAAAAGGCTAAAGAAAAGGTAAGCGCCGTTCCTAAGAGCATCGAGATGATGGAATCCATTTCCGTTGCAGAATTAGCTCGAAAGATGAACCTCAAAGCATCGGAGCTTATCGGTAAATTGATGGAAATGGGCATGATGGTAACGATGAATCAATCCATCGATGCGGATACTGCAACCATCCTTGCTTCGGAATATGAGTGTGATGTTAAAATCGTCAGCCTCTATGATGAAACCATTATCGAAACTGTCAACGATGAAGATGCAGAGTTGCTTACCCGGCCGCCGGTTGTTACCATCATGGGACATGTTGACCACGGTAAAACCAAGACGCTTGATGCTATCCGCAGTACCAATGTTACCGCCCATGAGTTCGGCGGTATTACCCAGCATATCGGCGCCTATATGGTATCTACCCCCAAGGGAAATATCACCTTCCTTGATACGCCCGGCCACGAAGCATTTACAATGATGCGCGCGCGCGGCGCCGAGGTTACCGATATTGTCGTATTGGTAGTTGCGGCCGATGACGGTGTTATGCCTCAGACGATTGAAGCGCTGAACCACGCGAAGGATGCAAAGGTTCCGATAATCGTTGCAATCAATAAAATCGATAAGCCGGAAGCAAACCCCGATAAAATAAAAACCCGCCTCGGTGAACTCGGTCTTGTTGCCGAAGAATGGGGTGGAGACACGATATACGTTCCCATTTCAGCCTTGCAGAAAAAAGGTATCGATGACCTGCTCGATGCAATCCTGTTACAAGCGGAAGTATTGGAACTGAAGGCAAACTATAGCTGCCGTGCGGAAGGAAAGGTTGTTGAATCTAAGATCGATCACGGACGCGGCGTTGTCGCAACGATTATCGTACAGCGTGGAACCCTCCGAACGGGCGATCCCTATGTCGCAGGTGTTTATTCCGGACGTGTTCGTGCTATCTTTAACGACAAAGGTGAAAAGATCGACGAAGCAACGCCGAGTATGCCGGTAGAGATTTTAGGACTTGAAGGAATGCCGAATGCGGGCGATCCCTTCCAAGTAACCGAATCCGAACGCATGGCTCGCCAAATTTCGTTAAAACGGCAAGAACTCAAGCGGTTTGAAGATTCACGTAATGTGAAGAAGGTAACGCTCGATAACCTGTATGAAACGATCACCGATGGTGAAGTCCTTGAACTCAAAGTAATTATTAAGGGCGACGTACAGGGATCGGTAGAAGCCTTGAAGCAATCGCTTGAAAAACTGTCTACAAAAGAAATACGCTTGAATGTTATCCATGCGTCTGCCGGTGCTATCAATGACTCCGATGTTATGCTCGCTGCAGCGGATTCCAATGCAATCATTATCGGCTTTAATGTTCGTCCCACATCGCAGGCAAAGGCGCTTGCCGAACAGGAAAAGGTCGATATTCGTAAGTATAATGTTATCTATAAAGCCGTTGAAGAAATTCAGCAGGCTATGGAAGGAATGCTCAGCCCCGACATTAAAGAGAACGTTATCGGTATGGCTGAAATCCGCAGCGTCATTAAAGTACCTAAGATTGGCAATATCGCCGGTTCATATATACTTGAAGGTACGGTAAAACGGAGCAGTACGGTTCACCTTATCCGCGACGGCATTGTGGTGTTCTCCGGTAAGCTTGCGTCCTTGCGCCGATTTAAGGATGATGTCAAGGAAGTGGCTGCAGGTTACGAATGCGGTATTGCGCTCGAGAACTTCAACGATATAAAGGTCGGCGACCAGCTGGAGATTATCGAAACCGTCGAGGTTGCCCGTAAGCTGACTGATACACAGCATTATGAAGCCCCCGAAGCTCATACCGGTAACGGAGAAGCAGCTGAATGAGTGAGTTCCGTTTGGATAAACTCGCGGAGCAAATCCGCGAGGAAATTTCTCAGTTGATTTTTTCAGGGAAGATAAAAGATCCGCGCGTTTCCAACTTTCTTTCGATAAACAGAGTAGAAGTGTCCGGCGACCTTGCGTACGCAAAGGTGTATGTTTCCAGCTTTATGGATACGCATAAGACAAAGCAGGGCGTTCGGGGTTTGGAAAACGCGGCGGGATTTATCCGCACAAGCTTGGCAAAAAAGCTGCATATCCATCAGTGTCCTCAGTTTACCTTTATCTATGACGAAAGTATCGAAGAGGGCTTTAATATGGTGAAAAAACTTGAAGCCTTAGAAGCCGCCTCGGATTCCGGGAACAATGCCCAAAAGTGAACCCCAATTTATTATCCCTTTTGCAAAACCGTCCGGTATAACCAGCTTTACCTCTCTTTGGCAGGTAAAACATGCGCTCGGTACTAAAAAAGTGGGGCATACCGGTACGCTCGACAGCTTTGCTGACGGTTTACTTGTATTGCTTTCCGGGAAACTGACCAAACTTGTACCGTATATCACGGATTTTGATAAAACCTATCGCGTGCTGTTCTATTTCGGGAAGGAAACCGATACGCTCGATCCCGAAGGCACCGTCATCGCCGAAAAGCCGCTTCCGGTGTATGCCGACTTCGTTGCGGCGATCAAGCAGCTGACCGGAACCATCGAGCAAGTGCCGCCTGTTTATTCGGCGGTAAAGCAGGCGGGGGAGCGGCTTTCCGATAAAATACGGCGCGGAGAAACGGTAACCGTACCGCCTCGAACCGTTACCATCTATAATATCGATATCGAAGAAATTTTTTATGCACCGAAAGTTGATACGGATGCCGAAAAATCCGAAGCAGGCGCAGCTCAAAAAGTGCTGGGCGCGGTGCTGTGTGTGCGCTGCTCCAAGGGAACGTATATCCGTTCATTGGTGCGGGATATTGCCCATCGATGCGGTTCTGCCGCGTATGTCTATGCGCTCCGCAGAACGGCAGTTGGGCCATTTACCCTTGAACAGGCGGCCTGTTTTTCGGCGCTGCAGCCTTTCGGAAGCGCTGCAGTGAGTACGGAAGGTGCACCGTATTCGGTTACCGAAGAAGAGATAAAACGGGCGGCGCTGCCTTTAAATGAAGAAATCGCCGGTGCCATGCATTTTCAAATAGCGGTGCTTCAAGAGAAATATTATGCTGCGTTTATGAATGGAAAGCCCATCAACGGGCACTGGTTTACAGGTACGCAACCGCTTTCTGACGGCGGAACTATCGCGGTGTTTTACGAAAAACGTTGTGTAGGTCTGATCATAAAAAACGGTAACCGGTTTCATTATCAAATAGTATTTAACAGGGGTACTGTAAACGCATCAGATGCGTAAATTGATTTGTGCAGCGTATATTACAAAGAATCTGAGGCGTTTGCCCTGATAGGCTGGCTGGAGTGATGAAGATTATCTATTGGGATGATTTAATAAAAGGAAAAAACTTGTATCCGCAAGGTTCCGCTATTTCGATAGGTGGGTTTGACGGGCCTCACCGCGGGCACGAGCGTATCTTGTCGGCGGTGTTAAAGGCTGCACGACATAAGGGCATTCCCGCTGGAATCATCACTTTTTTCCGGTCTCCTCGGTCGGTTAAGGCGGGAAATACTTATGCAGGCGATGTTTCTACACTGGAAATGCGACTGCAAAAATTTGCCGAGCAAGGATTTAGCTTTACGGTGCTGATTGACTTTTCCGCTGATTTCGCTAAAATAAAAGGTACTGTTTTTTTTGACATACTAATAAAAACTATCTGCATAAAATATCTTGCCGTTGGCAGTGATTTTACCTGCGGGTATCGCCACGATACGGGAGTAGGGGACTTACAGCGCCTTGCTCGTGAAAGGGGCTTTTGTTTTGATTCCATTGAACAGCTTTATTCGGCACGGCAGGTGCGTATCAGCTCAAGCGCAATACGGCAGGCTGTTGAACAAGCTGATTTCACCCTTGCAAAAGACCTTCTCGGGTATCCTTTTTTCTTAGATGTCGAAAAAATAGTCCAGCGGAGAGAGAACACTGTATGGTCTATCGAAAAGTCGGCTGTAACACAGATTCTCCCACAGAGCGGACAGTATTCAGCCTGCGCGTATTTACGGTCGGGGGTGATTATTCCCGTACAGGTGAAAGTTACGGATACTTTGCTTGAAGTTTCCGGAGAGACCGCAGCGCCGGTTCCGTTTGCCGCGGAAACATTAATACATAAATTGGAATTTATACGGAAGGAGTAAGAAATGGCACTTACAAAAGAACACACTGCATCGGTTGTTATGAAATTCGGTGCAAACGAAAAAGATACGGGCAATACCAAAGTTCAGATTGCGTTGTTGACCGATAGGATCCGACAGCTCACCGAGCACTGCAGAATCAATAAAAAGGATAAGAGCAGCCAGCGGGGGCTTTTGGTATTGGTAGGACAGCGTCGGCGCTTGCTGAAGTACTACAAGCGTACCAACCTCGAAGGCTACCGTGCCCTTATTAAAGAGTTAGGCTTGCGCAAGTAAGATACACGCTGCTTAATGTACCGGAAATTGCTAATAGCGAACGTTTTAGTAATTTTCTTTAGATTGTTTTAAGCGGCATAAAACGGTTACCTATCGGGAACAGGTAGGTAGCCGTTTTTTATAAGTAGTTTGAGAAATTGTAATTAATAGAAGGAAAGCTTATGAGACAAAGAGTAACGTATAAGATCGGAAATGAAGAGTTAATTTTAGAGACAGGTCATCTGGCAAAACAGGCAAACGGCGCTATTTATGCGCAATTCGGCGGAACCGCAGTGTTGGCGACGGTGTGTGCGTCATCTACGGCAGTTGAGGGACTCGATTATGTACCGGTAACCGTCGATTATAATGAAAAATACTATGCAGCAGGAAAGATACCGGGCGGTTTTATCAAGCGTGAAGGCCGTCCTAAGGATAAAGAGATTTTAGTTTCGCGGCTGATCGATCGTCCGATGCGGCCGTTGTTTGAAAAAGCATTCGGGCGGGAAATTCAAATTGTACCGACTTGTATTTCCTCGGATATGATCAATCCGCCGGATATTTTAGCGGTTATTGCAAGTTCGGCTGCGGTTGTTATTTCCGACATTCCGTTTAACGGGCCGGTTGCGGGCGCTCGCGTGGCATACCTCGACGGTGAGTTTATAATAAACCCGACCTTCAGCCAGATTGAAAAGGCTGATATGGAAATCGTTGTTGCGGGTACTGCCGAAGGCATTACGATGGTAGAAGGCGGCGCTCACGAGGTTTCGGAAGAGGTTATGCTCAAGGCCTTGGAAAAAGCGCATGAATTTATCAAAGCGATCTGTGCGTTGCAAAATGAGCTCCGCGCGGCGTGTGGCAAGGAAAAACTGCCGCTTGCACCGGTTAACGCAACGCTTGCAAATAAAGATGCCATTTACGCAAAGGCTTACCCCGAACTTTCTAAAGCCTTATATACAAAGGGCAAGGTAGAGCGCCGCGAAGCCTGCGATGTTATCAGAAAGGCGCTCGCCGAAGAATATGCGGAGCAGCTTACCGATGAAACACAGGCGAAGCTCTTTGCCGCTTTATTCGACGATATGGAATACCATATTTTGCGCGAAAACATACTGGAAAAAGGCTTGCGGGTTGACGGGCGCGGCTTGGAAGATATCCGTCCCATCACCTGCGAGATTGGAGTGCTGCCGCGTCCGCACGGTTCTGCGGTGTTTACCCGCGGGGAAACACAGTCGCTTGCCGTTGTTACGCTCGGTACCGTGTTTGACGAACAAGTTTATGATGATATCGAAGGCGACCGCCGAGAGAATTTTATCCTGCATTATAACTTCCCGCCCTATTCGGTCGGTGAAGTAGGACGGCTTGGAACCGGACGCCGCGAAATCGGGCACGGGCACCTTGCGCACCGCTCGCTTATGCCAATGATTCCGTCCAGAGAAGCGTTCCCGTATACCATCCGCGTGGTTTCCGAAATTCTGGAATCCAACGGTTCTTCGTCAATGGCAACCGTGTGCGGCGGTACGCTTTCACTGCTGCACGCCGGCGTTCCGATGAAAAAGCCGGTAGCCGGTATTGCGATGGGACTTATTACCGACGGAAGCCGCTTTGCGGTACTCTCCGATATTCTGGGCGAAGAAGACCACCTCGGCGATATGGACTTTAAAGTTGCCGGTACCGCAGAAGGTATTACCGGCTTCCAGATGGATATTAAAATCGCCGGCGTTTCCGCTGAGATTATGCAAAAAGCGCTCGAGCAGGCAAAAAAAGGCCGGCTCCATATTCTCGGCATTATGAATCAGACTATTTCCAAACCCTCCGAGCAGGTGTCTAAGTATGCGCCGCGGATTGAAACACTCAAGATTCCGGTTGATAAGATCGGAGCGCTCATCGGGCCGGGCGGAAAGATTATTAAGGCGCTGTCCGAACAATACCATGTAACAATCAATACCGAAAACGACGGTACGGTTACCATCTACGGGCGGGATTCTTCGTCCGCGCTCGGCGCCAAAGCTGCGGTTATCGGCATCGTAGAAGATCCTGAGGTGGGCAGAATTTATGAAGGAACCGTTAAGTGCATCAAGGATTTTGGCGCCTTTATCGAAATTCTGCCCGGCAAGGAAGGCCTCTGTCATATTTCCAAGCTTTCACGCAGCCGCATCGAAAAAGTGTCCGATGTGCTGCAGGAAGGACAAAAAGTACCCGTCAAGCTTTTGGAAATCGATAAGCTCGGCCGCTTAAATCTTTCGTATATCGATGCCTGTGAAGAGCAGGAAAAAAACCGTTAAGCCGCTCATTGAGGAAAAAAACGGTGAGTATTGCTGATGGGGCAGTAAAGGTTTTTTCCGTACTCAAGGAAGGAGCCTTGCTGCCTGAATATCAAACACCCGGTTCCGCAGGAGCGGACTTATATGCATACCTGGCGGAACCGATAACGCTGAATCCGATGGAGCGTAAGCTCATCCCAACGGGGCTTTTTGTTGAATTGCCTGTGGGGTATGAGCTGCAAGTACGCCCTCGGTCGGGGCTTGCGCTAAAATACGGTATTACGGTGCTCAATACTCCCGGTACGGTTGATTCCGATTACCGCGGAGAGCTGTGTGTGCTGTTGGTAAACTTCGGCAGCGAACCTTTTACCGTACAAAATGGCGATAGGATTGCACAAGCCGTGGTTGCTCAGGCGGTTCAGGTGAGCTTTGTACAAACTGATGCACTTTCAAAAACAGGACGGGGCACCGGCGGCTACGGCTCCACCGGAATCGCGTAACTGAACGCAATGGAGCCGTTATAAAAAGAAAAATACCCCTGCTACTGTATTTGGAGTTATCGGCATTTTTGCGTTTCGGAGATTAAAAGAAGAAGATGATGGGCATAAGACAAAGGCTGCTTTTTTTATATATTATAAAAGAAATGCTGCTGTACTTTTTTGTCTGTTTTTTGTTTTTGTTCTTTATCTTTTTTGTTAATAATATTCTGCTGCTGGCAGAAGATGTCTTATCAAAACAGGCTCCCTTTAAGGATGTCGCATTGTTGATGCTGTATTCGCTGCCTGCAGTTATCGCAAATGCTGCTCCCTTTGCCGCCTTAATCGGTATATTAATGGGGATTGGCCGGTTTGTCAGCGATTTGGAATTCCTTTCTATGAATGCGCTTGGCGTTTCGCCTCGTTTTCTGATGCTGCCGGTACTGCTGGTCGGTTTAGTTGTTTCGATAGTTTCCTTTTTTACCAACGATGTATTGCTGCCTGCCAGTGCCGTCAATTTTAGACGAGTCTATTGGGATATTGCAACCTCAACTCCTGCACTGGAACTTTCCTCTTATTCCATAAAGCGCAATCGTAATGCGGTTGTTGTAACGGGATTAATACAGGATGGAAAAATCCATAATCTTTTGATTGTCGATAAAAATGCTGATAAAGCATTCCGTATACTCGGTACGCAGACTGCGGAAATTGAAAAATCCGATGATCCTTCAATCGTGATGTCGCTTAAAATGGCTCTGCCACATCTTCTTATTTTAGATCCTTCCGATAAACAAAAATATGATGCAGTAAACGGCGACGCAGTAACCTACAACGTGCTTGCAAAGAGCATTAAGTCCTCTTATTTTAATACAATCGGTCCGTCCGAAATGTCCTCATTTGACCTCTATAAGGATATAAAGGAAAAACAAATACAAAACGAAGACAACCGGATACTCAATTTGTATTGGATGGAATTTCATAAGAAGTTTTCCATTCCTTTCGGTGCCTTCTTTTTTGTGCTGCTTGCCTTTGCCATCAGCAGCGCCGGTAAGGTACATAATCAGGGTGTAGGTTTTGTGTTGGGGCTTTTAATTGCCGTCGCTTATTGGGCGCTGTTTATGGGTGGGCAGACGCTCTGCTTACGGCTTGATTGGAATGGGACTATCGCTATGTGGGTACCCAATATTATGGTATTTGCCGCCTCTATTGCACTGTTGGGGAAAAAATTATTCAAATGAAAATTCTTCAACGATATTTGCTGCAACTTTTTTTCCCCGTCTTTGTGCTAACACTGTTATTTTTTATTTTGCTGTTGCAGCTCGGCGATCTCTTTCTTAATCTGGCGCAGTATTTACAAAATCAAGTACACTTTGTTACGCTGCTTCGGGTAATGTATTTGTATTTGCCAAAATGTATATCATTTGCAATGCCGCTTTCGGTATTGTTTGCAAGTTCGTATACAATGGGAAATATGTATGCAAAAAATGAGCTGACATCGATTTTTGCCTCCGGTATGCCGCTCGCCGTATTGGTAGCTCCACTTGTACTGTGCGGATTTTTGTTATCGCTTGGGATGTTTTATTTTGAAGACCATATCTTAATTCATTTTCAGCGGCAAAAAATTGCGCTGGTAAATTCCATCTTGGAACCTCAACAGAATTTGAACAGCAGTGATGTGGTTATTTTATCCGAGTCGGGAAAGATTGTATATTTTGCCGATTACTACGATGATAATCAAAAAGAATTGAGCAATGTACTGATTGTCATGCGTACCGAATCGGGAGATATTTCTTCCGTTGTAAAAGGAAGTTCGGCTCATTGGCAAACCGATCACTGGGAAGTGTCTGATAAATCTATTTACACCTTTGCTGCCGACAATGATGTCCTCTATCAAGATACCATCGATGAAACTCTTTTTTCCGAACCTCCCGAAACCTTCCAGCGGAATATTACCTCTATTGATGAAATGACTGTTGCACAAGCAAAAGTTTTTATCGATAACCTAAAAAAGATGGGGTTGCCCTATCATGAATATCTTTCTCAATATTATCGCCGCTTTTCATTTCCGTTTACGACATTCATTGTTTTATTTTTTTCGGTTTCCATCGGCGGCCGGTTTAAAAAAAATATCCTGCTGATGAGTTTACTCTTCAGTTTAGCCCTTGCAGTTCTCTATTATGTTACCGAGATGATGACCATGGTTTCTGCAAAATGGGAATATATTTCTCCGCTTGCCGGTGCATTTCTCCCTCTTTTAATTTTCACGCTCTTGAGCGTCGCAATGCTTAAAATAGCGCGTACGTAAAAATCATACCTGCTAAACTTCCGTTCCAGAACTAACCCCTAGAATTACGGCGGGTTCTTAGGGTAGAACCCTAAGCCGTTATTTTTCTTTTTAGGGGTCGTAGGGGGCATTTTTCTTTTTATCGGAAAAACTATTTCTAATGCTTTTGAAAATAGACGATGCAGATACGAGGCGCGAGCACAAATTAACCGCAGGCGTATCTTTGATACGTTGAGGATTAATTTGTGCGCAGCAACGAAGTAGATGCGCCGTATATTTTCAAAAGTCTAGGTTTTGAATTTAGAAACTTCTACAACTAAATTCTCAATACTCTGCTTATTCTGCTGCGTAATACCGTTAACTTCCTGTACTGCGTTATTGATTTGTACGGCGCCGGAAGCCATTTCATTCATACTGTCGGTAATAACACGGGTGAGGTTATCCAGTTTTCGCATTTCTTCCGCAACACCTTCACTGCCCTTCAACATTTCAGCGGAACCTGCTTGTACCTCCAATGTTACCATATTGATGTTTTTGATCGCGGTAAGCACTTCTCTACTGCCGTGTTCTTGTTCGCGCATTGCCTCGGTAAGGCTGTTACTCATCTCTTTAACCTGTTCGGCAAGGGTAAAGATTGTATTGAATTTTCCTTCGACGATTCTGGAAGAATTTGCAAGCGTTTCAATTTCACCCGATAGCGTTTTAAGCGTCGTTGTTATCGTTTTTCCTTGAGCGGCCGAATCTTCGGCAAGTTTTCGGATTTCATCTGCGACGACGGCAAAGCCCTTGCCTGCTTCTCCTGCGTGTGCGGCTTCTATTGCAGCATTCATTGCCAGCAGGTTCGTTTGCGATGCAATATGTTGAATAACGCTTGAGGCTTCTATCAGAGACCCCGACTCTTCGGCAATCTTTTTGGTAACCGCATTGGAGGTTACCAATGTATCTTTTCCGTCTCCCGTAGCACCGGTCAGGCTTCTAATCGCCTCATCGGTTTTACCGAGCGTTTGGCCAATGGATGTGATGTTGGCAACCATTTGTTCTATTGATGAAGAAGATTGGGCAACGCTTGCAGCTTGCATTTCGATACTACCGTTAAGTTGCCGAATAGTGCGTACAATCTCTTCGATAGTAGCCGCTGTTTCGGTAACGCTTGCCGCTTGGGTAAGCGCTTGTTGCTTAACGCTTTCGATATTTGCATTTATTTGGTGTATAGCGCTGGCAGTTTCGGTCATATTGCTTGCAAGTTCTTCGCCGACACCCTGCATAACGTCCGAACTGGCTCCGACTGCTTTAACCGATGTGCCGATTTTCTCTAGTGTCTGATTAAAGTAATTGGAAAGATCTGTTATCTCATCTTTGCCTACAACCGGTAAGCGTACCGTTAAATCACCTTCTCCTTGTGCAATATCTTTTAACGCCTCAACCGCGGCCTTTATTGGTTTTACTATTTTATACGCAGTGATATAGACAGCCATAATTGCAACCAGCAAGATGACGACTGTAATGACAGAGAGCGATTTTTGCATAACCGCTATACTGCCTAGAAATTCATGTATGGGGGCGGAAAGAATAACTCGCCATCCGGTACTTGCAATTATTCCGAAGGCTGCTATTTGCTCTTCGCCTTGCCAATGAAAGTATCCTGTATCGGGCGCTGTAGATTGCAATGCTCTTTTTTCAAATGCTGCTATTTCGACAAAGGCGGTATCTCTTTTTGCTTCTTCCATGCTGTTTTCTTGGGATTTTACCACCTCAATATCAGGGTCTCCGATGGTATTGCCTGAGAGCCCTATAACATAGCAGTCCCCCGTTTCCCCAATTACAATATCGGATATCATTTGGGAAAGACCGGACGCGTCTACCCGTGCATATAAGACACCGATGATGTCCTTTTCGTCGTTATAAATCGGAACCGAGAAAAATGTGAAAAGTTCATTAGTTGCACGTGAAATCATCGGCTCCGTTACAAATGATTTTCCGTTGAGCGCGGATTGATAATATTCCCGATCAGCAACATTGGATTGTCTCCCATCGGTAAGCCATGCATTTCCTTCTCGATCGCAAATTCCGAATGCATTTATTTTTGAATTACTGAATGCGAGTTCATGTGCAAGAATAGCAATTTTTTGTTCATACGGGATGTCTTTTCTCAGAGTTTCTTGGCGTGCGATAGCGGTAAGGCTGGCAAAAAAAGTATTGATGCGTTCATCTATCAGCGATGCGGTGCCTTTCGCTTTTTCGGTTAGTTGAAGATGCACTTTTTTTATCATTGCATTTTTTGAAATCGTTATCGCCGTAATTCCTAAAACGGCAATTGCAAGCAGCATGAGTAACCCGAATACACAGATAAGCTTACGTTGAATTGAAAAATATTTTCGGGGGCTGCGAATACTGATTGTGTCCTTCATGTTTTGTCGGTCTCCCACCTATAAAATGTCAAAGTATCGGTTTCTTCGAATAAATATCGTCTGTATCGATACTTAACAAGATGCGATTATATTCATAAACATATTTTTGTGCAAGACCATAGCGTATTTTGTATTTTAATTGTACAGATTGCGGGATAGTATAAAGAGGGGCCTAAATGTATGGGGCGGTTAAGCTTCTTTTTTCTTTATTGCGACCTGATCGATTCGCTGTCCATGCATACCGAGTACCGTGCAGATATAAGAACCGGTATCGATGCTGTCGCCGGGGCGGGGAATGGCATCAAGATGGGCAAGCAGGTAGCCGGCAAGGGTGTAGTATTCTTCGGTTGGATGGCGTTCAATATCATTTAAAAGCCCGATCGCCTGTATTTCGTCAAGGCTCATCTGTGCACTGACAATAATACTTCCGTCCGCTTGCCGAGCGGGTTGCTGGCCTGTACGGCTTGCAGACTGAATGCTTCTATTAAACAAGCTTTCCAATAGACCGTCTTTAGTGATAAATCCTTCGATGCCGCCATATTCGTCAATAACGCAGGCGCTATGTGTGTTATGCTCGTTCAGTAATTCAAGGGTATGTCTGATGGTTTGTGATTCGGGAATGAACAGCGGTTTTGTTAAAACTTTTTGCAGATTCGGCGGCGGCGTTTCGAACCTGCTTTGCAAATAATCCCGTGCGCTGACAATACCGATAACTGCATCGATTTTACTTGCACATACCGGAAAATAGTCAAAATTTTTGTGCGTCTTTATCAGTGTAAGAATATCCTGACTCTTATCCGTAATATCAATCCATACAATATCGGAGCGGTAGGTCATGCAGCTGCCGATTTTTCGCGTATATGCAGACGGTTCCTTTTCTTTCGCCTGATATTGCGGCGGTAATGGGAGGTTCATGCGGTATGTGCAGCGTAAAAAATGCAGAGCATAAGGTTCGAATCTTATCGATTATAAACTGAGATCGACGAGAGCCGCAGTGCGCGCCGTACCGGCATAGATACTTTCTTTGTGTGCATAAGGCCGCTTCAGCGATGCAACTTGCTGCCGTAAACCGGTAATATGTGTTTGCAGAAGCTCACGATTCTTTTTATTTTGAGCCAAAACCCTTTTTTGTAAGTCATCCAAATCCGTTTTAAGATGAGGAATATCCGAATGATCCGTATTCTTGCAGATATTGGTATACATATATTCCAGCGGATCGATTACTTTTTGAATAGTAAATATTTCGGCAATAATGGACTCTTCCAATTCCGTGTGCTGTAGGACAGCATCGGTGTTTTCGTCGGAAATACTTTTTTCTTGCTTTTCCAATACTGTCAAGTATTCGCGGAATTTAAGCCGCTGCTGCTCTAACAGCGACCTGAACCGCTTGAGGACTGCAACCCGTTCGGCAATTTCGGAATCATTAAGCGTAGCTGTATGCATGGCCTTATCCTGCTATGTTTACACCGGAAGCAACCGGTTTTATTTCTGTTGCAGCGGCGGCAGTTGAATTGACAACATGATGCCATGCTTCGCGAAGTTCTTCCATCATGCCGCGTACCGTAATAAGCGGCTGCGGATCCTTTTGCATATTGGCTTGAAAAAGCTGTTGGTTAAAGAAGGAGTAAAGCGATAAGAGATTTTCGGCAATTTCTCCTCCCTCATCCATATTTAAGGATGCCATCAGCTCGGTAATAACATCCTGCGCTTTTAAAATGTACTGGTGAATGCGTTCAATATTTTCCGCTTCAATTTTTCCATCAGGCATGCCTTCAATGGCAAGGGTAATATTTTTAATACCCTCATCATACAGCATAATGATCAGAGATCCCGGACTTGCCGTTTTTACACGTGTCTCTTTATATGCCGTTAAGGCTTGACTGTTATAACTCATTTTTAATCCCCCATGCGATCGCGTGTTCCTTCTATCTTATCGGCAAAAGAAACGGTCTGTTGAGTCCCTCCGTGAAAAATCTTTCGCATTCCTTTATGGGAAGCCCCAAATATCGCAGCTTTTAGAAACGCCCCCTATATCTTAAACTTTCTAACCTCAGCGGCAAGATTTTCGATGCTTACTGTGTTTTCTTGCGCAATACCGTTAACTGCTTGTACAGCATCACCGATCCGTTCGGAAGCGGCAACCATGCCGTGCATATGTTCGCTGATGCTCAGTGTTATTTGATTTAACCGCTGCATTTCTTGTGCGACCTGCTCTCCGCCGCGCAGCATCTCGGCGGAAGCATCGCGGACACCGCCGGTAACTTCGTTAATATTCCGAATTGCCGCCAACACTTCGCGGCTTGTATTCTCCTGTTCGGCCATTGCGGTAACAATTTGTTCTTCTTGTTGAGAAATTTGGTTGACCGATTCATATACTTCAACAAAGCTTTTTTCCGCTCCTGCTCCGGCGGTGGTTAAGTTGCTGATTATTTGTATTGCATCCTTTATAACGGTACCGATCTGTTTTCCTTGTGTATTTGATTCTTCCGCAAGTTTGCGGATTTCGTCGGCAACAACTGCAAAGCCTTTACCTGTTTCTCCCGCATGAGCCGCTTCGATTGCCGCATTCATAGCCAATAAGTTTGTTTGGCTGGCAATATTTTGGATAACCTGGCTTGCCTCCAAAAGCGCTTCGGTTTTTTCAGCGATTTGCCCGACAACCTCATTAGCATACCTTACTCGATGTTTACCGTTCTTTGTTTGATCATAAACCGTTTTGATAACCGTATTATTCTTTCCGAGGCGGTCTGAAACGGCACCGATATTGGCGACCATTTCTTCTATGGCAGCTGATGATTGTGCAACGCTTTCCGCTTGTCTTTCTATACTTTGATCCAGCTGCTTGAGTCTTTTAATGACCTCTTCAATTGTTGCAGCCGTTTCGGTTACGCTCGCGCTTTGGTCTACTGTTTGATTTTGTACTAAGGCAACGCTTTTTTCTATTTCTTGAGCCGCCGTTTCAGTTTCTGCCATATTTCCGGCAAGTTTTTTGCCGACCGTTTGCATAGTGCCGGCGTTGTGTGAAACCGCTTCTATAACCGAACCGATTCTTTCAATGGTTTGTTCAAAGTATTGGGAGAGTTCGGCTATTTCGTCGTTCCCTTCGACCGAAAGATGAACGGTTAAATCGCCCTCCGCTATGGACATGAGCGCATGGATAACTTTTTTGACCGGCTTTATAATAAATTTTCGGGTAAATCCGGTAATTGTTACTACAAAAAGGCAAAGGATTACAATGAGAATAATCGCTGTTTTAAGGAAGAAATCCGTTCTTCTTGTTAAAGTATGTTCGATTGAAAAACAGAATTTTGCATATCCGATTCTTTGTCCGGAAAAGTCTTTTAGCGGATAATAAGCAAAGGCATCGTTTTTTTCAGTGCGGATCATTCCGTCATCGGGCAATGTTTCCGTGATTTGTGCAGCATCCGAATCAACTTTGCTTTCAAAATTGGAACCGATGAGCTGATAGGTATTATCCAATGTCCGCGCAACGACCGTTACTTTTAAGCCGTCTTTTAATACTTCCGGTGTTGTCGTTAGAACGAATTGGTCGATAAATGCCGTATTTACCGCACCGCCGTATTCTACGGTTCCGAGCATTCGTCTTGCCGTATCGAAAAGCGGCCGTACGACTCTAAAACCCAGATCGTTTACCCCAACTTCAAGGCCGTAAATTTCTTTTTTCTGCGTTTGGGCGGCTACGATGGTAGCTCTAAAAGAAGAAAGGTTGTCGCCGAATTTTGCAGGATTCTGAACGCGAAGAAAAGAGACTGCCGACGGCGTATGAAAATGGAATTGCTGCACTCTATATTTTTGCTTTATATCGGTAAAAATCGGCTGCGTTAACTCCAGCAGCTTTGCTCTGTCCCGTGAAGCAAAGGCTTGAACAATATTTTGATCCCGAGCGATATCGTCTAAAAGGATGCGGCCGACAAGCGAATAACTATTTAATTCGTTATAAAACGCAGAATATTTAAGATCTGCGGTTGCTTTAATTTGATTTTCCGAAAACTGTGTGATGCTCCGCCAATCCTTATAGGCAATAATCCCATACTGAAGCAGTAGCAGCATGATAGTAACAATGAGCAGTTTCGTACCGATGGACCGAACCTGTTTTTTACTGAAATGCAGTCTTTGAAAATGAGCGTTGTTTTTGATCATACTGTGGTGGTCTCCTTTGAAAGACTATTATGTGAACTTTATACGAATAGTGTCAATGTGACAACCGGTATCCGGTATATTAATCAAAGAGAAAGTAGTTGAGATGGAAATATGAGCGGGAAAGAATTGTTGTTGTGTGCTACAGCGGATGAAGGGAGTCGAACCCTCGTCTCCAGCTTGGAAGGCTGGGGTAATAGCCGTTATACGACATCCGCAAAAAATATGAAGCCACTATACCGGAAAAATCCTGATATGTCAATCGGAATCTTTATTTTTACTGCTCGATTTTGTATACTCTATAGTATGATTAAAGCATGTATTTTTGATTTGGATGGAACATTGACCGATACCGTCCGGACACTCGCTTATTTTGTCAATACCGAAACGGCAAAGCACGGATTACCGCCTGCGCCGGTGGAACAGTTTAAGTATTTTGCGGGAAACGGGGCTCGGACGCTTATTCATAGAGTTTTGGCATATCACGGCGTTACGGATGCTGCGCTAGAAAACAGTATTTTACAGGATTACAACGCAGCCTATGATGCCGATTTTTTACACCTCTGCTCTTTGTACGACGGCGTCGCCGATATGATACAAGAGCTGCATGGCAGGGGGATTCAACTCGCGGTTCTTTCGAACAAACCGCAGCCGACTACGCAAAAGATCATCAAAGCTTTTTTTGATGCGGGAACTTTTTCTGTTGTTTTTGGACAGCGGGAAGGGGTTCCGCTCAAACCGGATCCTGCCGGCGTATTTGAGATTTTAGGTCTTTTACACCGCCAAAAACAGGAATGCCTCTACATCGGGGACACTGCCGTGGATATAAACACTGGAAAAAACGCAGGCTTGACAACCGTCGGTGTCCTGTGGGGCTTCCGCGACCGTGCCGAACTGGAAGGCGCCGGTGCAATGCATATTATCGCAAAGCCGTTGGAGCTGCTGCCGCTTGTAACCGCAATCCGGTAATTAGTCTTTTTTCAAAAATAGCACAAGGGCAATCGTGCAGATAATGACATATCCGGCAATGCTGTAACGGTCGGGAACTTCATGGAATAGTAAAAAACCGAACGCTGCGGCAAAGAGGATTTGAGTGTAGTCGAAAACCGCGATATTTTTTGCCGGTGCATAAGAATACGCCGCGGTAACGGTAAATTGCCCTCCTGCGCCTGCTGCACCGGTTGCAATCAGCCAGAAAAGCTGCTGTAAGCTCATCGGCGCAAAACTGTAGAGGAAAAAAGGCAATAGCATCAGCATGGAAGCAACCGAAAAGAAGAACACTACAAATGTACCGGATTCTTTATGCGTTAACAGATAGCGCACACAGGTATATGCACCGCCTGCACAGAGGCCGCCGAAACATGCCACTGAGGCTGCAAAGATATGACCCGATCCGGCAAAAGCAGGCTTGATAATTAAAAGGCTTGCGGCAAATGCACAGACGGCTGCAAGAAGCCGGGTAAAACGTATGCGCTCTTTTAAAAACAGAAACGAGAAAAAAATGGTAAAAAACGGTGCAAGCTTTGCCAAGATAGAAGCATCGGCAAGCGCTAAGTGACTGACCGCATAAAAATTGGAAACTAAACCGGCAGTGCCCAATACCGCCCGCAATATAAGGAAGGGAATATTTTTTTTCTGCGGTAGTACAAATTGACGGTTCTTTATCAAAACAAAGAGTGATGTACAACAGGCAATACTGTTCCTAAAAAATGCTTTTTGGATAGACGGTAAATCGCCTGAAAGCTTTGCGCATAAATTCATTATAGTAAAAAAGAAAGCCGAACAAATGATGCACAAGATCCCTTTTTGTGCGGATGTCAATCGAATACTCATAATACCGGTAAAGTATAGCAGAAATGAATACGCGAGGTAAACGCATTAGGGGAACAGGAAAAATGCATCAGAGCTTTTTTAATATTCCTTCAAAATAAGAGAATATGTTAGCAAAATAAGTGCTTATGCATAAAAATACTGTTTTTTTAATATTTTTTCTCTTTTTATGCATATTTATGCATATTTATGCTTGACATTTTTTATAGAAGGTTTTAGTATCAAATTAACGGTTGTTTTTAATATATAGTTTAAAAGCTGCCGAATGTAGGAGGTATCAAGCTATGATATCCTTACACTATCAAAAGGAGTTAAACATGAAAAAAAACATGCATGCCGTATTTGTTTTATTGGCTGCAGCGCTCTTGAGCGTATTCGTTACAGGGTGCAGTAAAAAGGCGGAAACAAAACAGGAACAAACAGAATCGGCATCTAACGGAAAAAAGACCGCCTCGTACCATATCGGTATTGCAACGGGAACCGTTTCTCAATCGGAAGATGACCTTCGTGGTGCAGAAAAATTGATCGAAATGTACGGTTCCGCTAAAACCGGTGGCATGATTCAGCATATCACCTATCCTGATGACTTTATGTCTCAGCAGGAAACAACCATCACACAGATTGCCGCTCTTGCGGACGATCCGATGATGAAGGCCATTATCGTAAACCAGGGAATTCCGGGTACGGCGGAGGCGTTTAAGCGCGTTCGGGAAAAGCGCCCCGACATATTGCTCTTTGCCGGTGAACCGCATGAAGACCCGCTTGTTATCCAAGCATCTGCCGATATGGCAATAAGCAATGACTTTGTGTCCCGCGGCTATACGATTATTTGGGCTGCAAAAGAACTCGGCGCAAAGACATTTGTGCATATTTCTTTCCCGCGGCATATGTCTTATGAAACACTCGGTCTCCGCCGCCAGATTATGGAAGCTACCTGTAATGACCTTGGGGTAAAATTTGTATTTGAAACCGCTCCCGACCCCACCAGTGATGTCGGTGTTGCCGGTGCGCAGCAGTTTATCCTTGAAAAAGTTCCGCAGTGGGTAGAAAAATACGGCAAAGAAACCGCATTCTTCTGTACGAACGATGCCCATACGGAGCCGCTCTTAAAGCAGTTGTTACAGTACGGCGGTATCTTTGTTGAAGCAGACCTTCCTTCCCCATTAATGGGATATCCGGGAGCACTTGGTATCGACCTTACCGAACAGGCCGGGGACTTTGCAGCTATCTTAAAGAAGGTTGAACAGTCAGTTATCGACAAGGGCGGCGCGGGTCGCTTCGGTACGTGGGCTTACTCCTACGGCTTTACGGTCAGCGCAGGTTTGGGTGAATATGCTCGTCGCATTATCGACGGAGAAGCGGAGAAAGGAAGCCTCAGTGATTTGTCAAAAGCGCTGGGTGTCTTTACTCCCAACGCACGATGGAAGAGCGCCTACTACACGGATGCAAATACCGGTGTTCGCGCAAAGAACCAGGCATTAGTATTTATGGATACCTATATTCTCGGAAAAGGCTTCTTGTCTACAACCGAGCAAGAGGTACCGCAAAAATACTTAAATATGAAGTTTAATAAATAGTAGAGAATGGAAACTATTTAAAAAAAAGCCTCCTCAGCAGAACGGGTACATGGAAAGTTTTGAAGTGTACCCGTTTTTTTTGCTGAATTTTTGCTAATGGTGAAGGATTGTAGGAATTTATGAATAATGATGAAGTTATCTTATCCATCGATCATATTACGAAGGAATTTTCAGGAACGCCCGTTTTGCAGGGTGTGAGTTTTGATGTCCATGCGGGAGAGGTGATCGGGCTGGTAGGAGAAAACGGAGCCGGAAAAACGACATTGATGAGTATTCTGTTCGGTATGCCGGTGATTGCCGAAACGGGCGGCTACGGCGGAACTATTCGGCTGCAGGGGAAAGAAGTCGTTTTCAAAACGCCGTTTGATGCCCTCGGTGCAGGCGTCGGAATGGTGCATCAAGAGTTTTCGCTGATTCCGGGTTTTTCCTCCGGTGAAAATATTATGCTGAACCGTGAGCTTGAGCAGGAAAGTATTATTTCCGACCTCTTCGGGCGGCGGCTTACGACATTAAACCGTAAAGCAATGCACGAACGGGCACAGAGTACGCTTAATCAACTTGGAGTGTCTATCAGCGCACAAACGCTCATCTCCGAAATGCCGGTTGGGCACAAGCAGTTTACCGAAATTGCCCGCGAAATAGACCGCGATAATGTGCGGCTTTTAGTATTGGATGAACCGACCGCCGTCCTCACCGAATCGGAGGCGGAGGTACTGCTGAAATCTATCAAAGCATTAGCGGAGAAGGGCATCGCGGTTATCTTTATTTCCCACCGTCTGCATGAGGTTATGGAAATTTGCGACCGGGTTGTCGTGCTGCGCGACGGCGTTTCAATACAAGACACGGAAACCTCAAAGACGAATATACAGGCGATTGCAGCCGCGATGGTCGGAAGAAAGGTTGAGGGGCAGACCGCCGAAAGGACGGTGCGCCAGTTTGACGAAACCATCCTCGAGGTAAAACATCTGTGGGTAGATATGCCGGGCGAGCTGGTTAACGATGCGACTTTCTCCGTTAAAAAGGGAGAGATATTCGGCATCGGCGGTTTGGCCGGGCAGGGAAAAATCGGTATTCCCAACGGTATTATGGGGCTGTTCCATGCGGGTGGTGAAGTTATCTTTAAGGGGAAACCGCTCGATATTACCAAAACCGCCAAAGTACTTTCGGAGGGGCTTGCCTTTGTGTCCGAAGACCGGCGCGGCGTCGGTCTTTTGCTGGACGAAAGCCTTGACTGGAATATCGCCTTTACCGCTATGCAGGCAAAGCATAAATACTTAAAAAAATATCTCGGCGGGTTAATCACCGTCCGCGACGAAAAGGCGATGAAGGCGCTTGCCGACGAGTATATCAAGATGCTGCAAATTAAATGTACCGGTTCCCAACAAAAGGCGCGGGAGCTTTCCGGCGGCAATCAGCAAAAAATATGCTTGGCAAAGGCTTTCTGTCTGGAACCCGATTTACTCTTTGTCGCAGAGCCGACGCGGGGTATTGATGTAGGCGCCAAGGCGTTGGTATTGGACGCAATCCGCACGTTAAATAAAGAAAAAGGCGTTACCGTTGTGATGATTTCGAGTGAACTTGAAGAGCTGCGCTCTGTGTGTGACCGTATTGCCGTTGTATTCCAGGGCAAGGTTGCGCATATACTGCAGCCGTCCGAAGATCCGGCTGAGTTTGCGCTTTATATGGCAGGAGTAAAATAGATGGAACAGTTAAAAAAGCAAATTGCGGTGTTCGGTTGGCCGCGTATTATTATTTTCTTATTCCTATTATCGCTGTTTATTGCAGCGCCCTTTGTGAATGTCAGTATCGGCGCTTCCCTGTCGGATACGATAAACCGCTTTGGGATGAATGCCCTCTTGGTGCTTGCGATGGTGCCGATGGTGCAGGCAGGCTGCGGTCTTAACTTCGGGTTATCACTCGGCGTTATCGGCGGGTTGCTCGGCGCGACAATTGCGATGGAGCTGAACTTAGTCGGATGGGCAGGCTTTTTCTCGGCTGTGTTTTTTACGGTACTGATCTGCGCAGTAATCGGCTACGCTTACGGCAAACTCTTGAATCTGATTAAAGGCGAAGAAATGACGATCGCTCTGTATGTCGGATTTGCTTCGGTTATGTTCATGTCGATTTTGTGGCTGCTGTTGCCGTACACCAATCCGACGATGGTGTGGGGGTATGCGGGAAAAGGTTTGCGTACGACCATCACGCTCGAAGGATACTGGCTGAAAATATTGAACAATTTATGGGCGTTTCAAATCGACGCTTTCGTGTTTCCGACCGGGCTTATTCTCTTTGTCTTTGTCTGCTTTTTTATTATGAAGGTATTTATGAAGACACGGACGGGAACGGCACTAACGGCTGTTGGTTCAAATCCCGAATTTGCGCGGGCGAGCGGTGTGAATATCGACCGAGCGCGGATTATCAGTACGGTGTTGTCCACCGTTATCGGCGGTGTCGGGATTTTGCTGTATCAGCAAAGTTTCGGCTTTATCCAGCTGTATCAAGCTCCGCTCTTTATGGCTTTCCCTGCCGTAGCGGCTATTCTGATCGGCGGCGCCTCGGTCAATAAGGCGTCGATTTTAAACGTAATGCTGGGGACATTTCTGTTTCAAGGTATTTTGACAATGACCCCCTCCGTTATTAACAGTGTGCTGCAAACCGATATGTCGGAGGTTATCCGTATTGTCCTGTCAAACGGTATGATTTTGTATGCACTGACACGGAAGACGCAGGCGGCGAGGTAGATTATGGTATCGTCTAATATGCTTAAAAAGAAGTGGGAAAAATTTTCCGCGGTTGATTTTATTCTGGATAATTTGGTATCCATCATATTTTTGGTTATTTCGTTTCTTGCCATTCCCGTGTCAGGCTTATCGGCGCACCATATTATCGCCGAAATTTTAACGCGGATCGGCAGAAACTCATTTTTGGTGTTTGCGCTCATCCTTCCGATTATGGCAGGGATGGGGATTAACTTCGGGATGGTGCTCGGTGCGATGGCCGGGCAGATCGGTCTTATTTTTGCAATGGACTGGAGCATCGGCGGTATCTACGGATTGGTGTTCGCAGCCTGTATCGGAATGCCGATATCCATCTTGCTCGGCATTGTCGCCGGTTCGGTGCTGAACCGCGCCCGCGGGCGGGAAATGGTTACGAGCTACATCCTCGGGTTTTTCTTTAACGGGATTTATCAATTCTTTGTGCTGTATATACTTGGGTCGGTTATTCCGATGCACAATAAGGCGATTATGCTTTCCCGCGGCTACGGGGTGCGCAATACGCTTGAGTTGGCGCCCGTACGGCAGATGCTCGATACGGCCATTCCGGTGACGATTGCAGGGTTTAAAATTCCGATTCTTTCGTATCTGATTATTATTGCATTGTGTTTCTTTATCGTGTGGTTTAGAAAGACAAAGCTTGGACAGGATATGCGGGCAATCGGGCAGAATCAGACGGTTGCGCTCGCTTCGGGTATTGCAGTTGAGCGGACACGGATTATTTCGATTGTTATTTCGACGGTACTCGCCTGTATCGGGCAGATTATCTTCTTGCAGAATATGGGAAACATGAGCACCTATAACGCGCATGATCAAACCGGTTTCTTTGCCGCCGCGGCAATCCTTGTCGGAGGCGCTTCGGTAAATAAGGCAAATATTAAAAATGTCTTTATCGGCATTATCTTGCTGCACTTTTTGTACATCGTTACGCCGATGGCGGGACAGCACCTTTTTGATTCTGCGATGATCGGTGAATACTTTAGACAGTTTTCCGGCTATGCGGCGATTGCGTTATCGCTTGTCATGCACGCAGCGCGTAATCAAAAGAATGCGGAAAAACAGCGGGCTGCGCTGCGGGCCGAAAGCGGGAGGGCATAATGATTCGGGTACGTTCAAAAAAAGGTCAGCGGCTGGTTAAAATAGGCTTGGTTGTTTTTTATTTGCTCATTATGGCGCTTATGTTTTTATTCGGCCGCTCTCATACCGTGCTGATAGACAACAATAGCGATCCGAACGGCGCATATAAAGCGATTGACGGCTGTACCATTTCGTTTAACGGTGAAAAGCCGATCGAGATGTTTAAGGGCGACCGCGATAAAATTATGCTGCGGGGTCAGACTCATCATGTAAAGGTTAGCTTCTTTAACGGACAAGAAGATGTTACCGGTACTATCACCATTCCGCTTTTTGAAGATGCGGTGATGGTGTCAATTCCGGCCTTTACGAGAGGCGAAAATGCCGTTACTCACTTTGAGCTGTATGCTCCGGCGGAAGAGCGGTAATGATGAGACCTGTTCGATAACTGCGTTGCCGAACAGGTTTATTCTATATTTTTTTGAGTGCGGCAACTTCATCGGGGGTAAGCTCGCGGCAAGAACCGGCAGGTAATTGCCGGTCGAGCATGACGCCGCCCATCGAAATCCGCTTGAGGTAGACTACTTCATTTCCCAGTGCTTTTATCATTTTTTTTACTTGATGGTATTTCCCTTCACATATATGCATCAAAAATGCCCATTCGGTTTTTATGTTTTGAGCTTCCGTGCGTTCAAAGGTTGCTGGAAGGCAGATGAAGTTTTTTCCGAGCGGTAATCCTTGACTACAGGCTGTTTGGGCGGCATTAAATTCAGCTTCGGGGAAAGGGGCTGCCGTTTCAAGATAATAGCTTTTGATGCAGGCTGATTTCGGAGCGGTAAGCCGGTGGGTGAGTTCCCCGTCATCGGTAATGATGAGCAGCCCTTCGGTATCGAGGTCGAGCCGCCCGATGGGGAAAAGATTCATTGCGGAAAAAGGCGGCGGCAGCAGCTCCATAACGGTGCGGTGCAGCGGATCGGAGGTAGAAGTAACAACCCCAGCCGGTTTGTTCAGCATAAGGTAACAGCAGGTACGGAGATACAGTTGTTCCCCGTTGTGTAAAAGCGTATCGTGTTCAGGGTCAAGCAGCGTCCCTGCATCGGTTACCCGTGTGCCGTTGATTCGGAAATCTTCTTTACGCAAAAGCCGCCGTATATCTTTCCGCGACCCCAATCCGTTCGCAGCGAGTATTTTATCTATTCTTACAAGCATGCTCTGTAAATGGCGTTTAACCCGTAGTCAGGCGGCGGTACAGTTTCCGTACACCTTCGGTTCTGTCTTTCAGTAGTGCAGTAATGCAGGGGCGCCCGATCATGACCTGCGTTGCACCGAGCCGTTTCGCAGCGGCAATATCCGCGCGGCTCCGCAATCCGCCGTCTACCCACACCTCGCCTGCAAACTTACGGAGCGTACTGCCGTACTCGGCTAAGAAATCCGCCGTACTGCCGCGCCTTGTTTCTATCCTGCCGCCGTGATTGGAAATAACGGCAATATCGGGACGCAGCTCTTTTACCAGCTCCACATTTTCGGGTAAAAATATTCCTTTAATTGCAAAAGGCTTTTGTGCATACCGCTGTATTTCTTTCAGACTCTGTGCATCTTTTTGTTCAAGCTGAACCAGGTTGCGCATCGTTACAATATTATAGGAATCGATATCGATCCCTATCAGATCGGCAGAATCGCGTACCCAATCTATCCGTTCAAAGATACGGGGATTAGGATACGGCTTAATGAACACCGCTCCGGTTTTTCCGTACCGCCGGAGGGCTGCAAGGCCTCCCTGTATCTTTGCATCGGGGTAGCCGTCTCCAATGCTGAGCAGGAACCCTGCTTCGGCACAGGCTTCAATTAAATCGAAATAAAACGCGGCCTCGTCTTCGTAGCCGACATTTTCGACACCGCCGGTAATAGGCGCCAATCTAATGGGAGGCAACACATCATCACATAGCGTATCGCTATAATATTTTCGCCATGCAGAACAGTTGCTGATAAAATTGGCGCTTTGAAATACGCCGCCCATTCCGGGCAGCTCGCCGAGACAGCCGTATCCGTCGCATTCGGCACAAAAATAACATTTATATCCGCTCATGATTTTCTACAATAGGGGGTAGCATTTTATTCATTTATAAATTACGTTTCAGTGCTATCTTGGCTTCAAACATAGAAGTTGGAGTACTGTAAAGAAGCGGGTAAAACGAAAAACGGAAATCAAGATCGCACGGTCCGATATTCAGTGTATAGAACGGCGTAAAGGCGAGTACTACGAGCTGCATATTCGTCGGGCGTGTTATCGGCAGGGCAATCAGACTGTGAAATCCCCCCTGCATTTTATTTAATTCCATCCTTCCAAAACCAAAGAACATATTTAACCCGCCGTAGAGCTCATTATGAACGATAGTAAAAGGCTTTATAAGCGGTGCAGCAGGAAAAAGCCCGCCGGATTGAGTGTCCCGAATCTTGGAAATAAAGAATGTAAAATCAAAGTCCATACGTTCAAGTGCGATACGCGGTTCAAAAAATGCAAAGAGATTGCCGATAAAATCCTGTTGCAGTGTTGCGCTTCTAAAATTCGTTTTATGCAACCCAACCTGCGTAAAAATACCGACATTATCATGAACGGTAAAAAGTGCCGAAGCTGATGTGGCAAGAGATACTTTTGCCGCTTTATCGCTAATATGAAAGGAGAAGTTTGCATTGATAAGTGCAATATTGGTGAAAACACCTCCCTGTGCGTATAGGCTGTATTCTTGTTTATCATTTATCCCTCCGTTCCAGCTGAAAGAGCCTCCTACATACCCGGTATTCAAAATGAGTCCTGCAGCACTGACACCTAAGCCTTCACGAGGACGCGGCGGTGTAAAAAGCGCGGCAATATCGTTTTCATACATTTTTACCGGCCGTATACGCTGCTTAAGAAAATAAAAACTATACTGTTCGCCGGTAAGACTTTGGTGCTCTCCCGTAAAGACTGATAAAATCAGCGGCTGGCCTATAAAATTCGGAAAGTTCAGAGAAAAATCAACACAGGTGAATTGTCCCGGTATCCGCGACAGTTGTTCCGGATGGAAAAAACGCAGCACATCAGGAATATAGAGCGCAAGGTTTAAGTCGCTGTAAAAACGTTCTCCGTGCAGTAAACGGAAATTAACGGACGATTCTTGGACTATACTGAATTGTGACAAGCCGCCCGGCTGTTTACCTGCCAATATCCCGAAGTTAAATTCAGGCACATTAACCTCTAAGGCTGCGGCGGTGTATATCATCGAAAAACAAACAAAGATACGTGCGATAAATTTTTTCATTTCAAACTCCCTTTACAGTTTCGGTATTTTTTCAGTGCTGCTTGATTCCTTTTCGCAAGCGCAGAGAGAGCATCTCAAGTAAAATGACAGTACCGAAAATAACGTAGGTGATAACGCCGACTTCCCGTATATCATAATAGAGATTCCCTGCCATGAATAAATAGTACCCGATACCGCCTGATCCTGCAGCGGCACCGATCGCAACGGCATTGATAAAATTAATTTCAAAACGGAAGAATGTCCATGAAATAATGGAAGTTGCAGCCACCGGAATAACCGCTTGCGTAATAATGCCGGAAAATCCCGCCCCGCATGCCCGCAAAGCATCGATCGTGTCACGGTTAATCTGTTCAAAGCTTTCGGAAAACACTTTTACCAAATAGGCAATGCTGTGAAAGCACATACCGATAACGGCGGCATCGGTACCGATATTAACCGTAACCGAGAAAACCAGTACCCAAATGATGGTGGGGATTGACCGGATAACTGCGGCGATAATGCGGATTACTTTTACAACAGCCGGAGGGGCAATGTTGCGGGCAGCTCCGAGCGCCAAGAAAAACGCAATAGCGGCGCCGCCGATTGTTGTTAAAATCGACAGTGCGAAACTGATGCCGAGTGAGTACACGAGTTCACCAATCGGTAAATGATCTGACCGCTTCGGTTGTAAAAAAAGGATGCGCCCGTAATGGAGCAGATTATCCCATGAACTTTTCCAATCGATTGTTTCCTGCGCAAGGAGCAAGTATCCCCAGATGCTGATGCCGAAAAGAACTGCAAATACAAGAGAGAGCGTATATTGTTTTTTTCTCGGCAATCGGCAGCGGTCAATATTGGTATGGGTTTTCATAGTAAGATCCTTCGTACCCTGTTGGAAATACTGTCGATGCAGAGTACGAGTATCATCAATACACAGATGATGAGCCCTGCTTCGGGATAGCGGAAGCTCTTAAAATACAGATTGAAGAGAAATCCGATACCCGTACCCGTTAAGATACCGATCAGTGCCGAGTCTCTGACATTGGTTTCTATTGCATAAAGCAGCCATGAAATAAAAAGCGGGAGAACATTCGGTAATACCCCGTGAATGATAATCGGCATATACGGTACACCGGCCGCTTCCAATGCCGTATACGATTCTTCCGCATGAGAGTCTATAATTTCGGTAAATGCCCGCGTTAAATGTCCTGCCGTGATAAAAAAAAGAGCCAAAAAACCGGTTATGGCATTTTGCTTAAAGGATAATAGCAAGAGAATAGACCATGCGGGGAGGGGGATGTTTCTAAAAAAAGATGCCGCGCCGGAACAGACAATACGCAGTACACGGAAGCGTCCGGTTGTTTGAGAACCGGCAACTGCCGCTATGCAGGCAACGCCAAAAGCCGTAGTTGATGCCGTTATCGCGATAACGGCGGTGTGCAGCGAAGTCTTAAAAATAAGCGGCAGCACCGCAATCGATTGCGCCGATGGGAAAAAGTTTCGTATCAGCCAATACAGTCCGCGTGGGATGCCGGTTACCGCATTCCATGCCGTAAGTCCCGTCATAATTGCCGAAGCAACATATAACACGGCAGCCGTGAAAAAAAGAGTCAATGTTCTTACTTTCTTTTTTTTGAAGAAAGCTTCCGAAGAAGGTGAGTGACGGTGCCGGTGTGGTTCAAAGGCATGGTATTGTCTGCCTATCGGAATATCAAATTTCATGGCCGTCTTTCTTTTCGGTATGGGATCCGGAAGAAAAAATAGCGTGCAGCGCTTCTTCCGACAGTTCTTCCGGTTTTCCGTCAAAAACCACTTTCCCGTTACCTAAACCGATAATTCTGTCGGAATATCGTTTTGCATATTCAACATGATGCAGATTCATGATGCAGGTAAGATTCCGCGTTCTGACGATCTTTTCGATATAATCAAGGATATCTTGTGCGTTTTGCGGATCAAGCGAAGACACCGGTTCATCGCATAAGAGTATTTCCGGATTTTGCATCAATGCCCGCGCAATGCCGGTACGCTGTTTTTGGCCGCCACTTAAATCCGTACACCGCTGATACAGGTAATCAGAAAGTCCGAGCTCTTCCAGCATCGCCAGTGCCCGTGCTCTTTCCTCCTGCGTATACAGCCCGAATAGGCTGCGGTACAACGGCAGTGCGCCGAGACAGCCATGGAGCGTGTTCTCCAGAACGGTGAGCCGTTCTACCAGATTATAGTTTTGAAAAATCATTCCGATTTTTCTACGGAGTTGTTTTAAGCGGCGCCCGGTCATTTTTTGCAATGCTTCACCGTCGATTTCAACCGTACCGGCAGTACAGTCGATGAGTCGGTTGATACAACGGATAAAGGTTGTTTTACCCGCCCCCGAAGATCCGATAACGGAAACGATTGTTCCCTGTTCAATCGTAAGATCGATGGAATTAAGCGCACATCGGCCGCCTGCATATTGTTTTGAAACATTTTTAAAAGTAATCAACAATTCAAACCTTATTCGTACGGAGGGTTTAATACCCCGACGCTTTACGCCGGGGTATATCGGTTACATATTTAAGCAAGATAGCAGAGGGTATTCATTACTTAGTAGAATTTCTCAGCTCATCATACCAGGCATCATCGGTAGCAACCAGCCGTGTCTTTTCGGAATACTTAGGATATATGCCTTTTTTACCGGAATCCTTTACATTAAAAATGCCGGGATTATTTGCCGTCTTATCCGATGTCAGCGCATCTCGTATCTTTTGTATATCCGAGGCTGAAACCGTATTCGTATTAACGGTAATCGGCGCATTTAAGACCGGAATTGAGCGGATGACGGTCATTTCACTTCCTGCAAAGGATGTGAAGGGTTCGTCGGCTCCTACGGTTACGCGGTATACGGCGCCTGTTTTATAATCTTCCCCGTCGAGCAGTTCATACACACCGATTGTCTGCGGGATCGCAAAGGCCGCCGCATCAGCATCACCACGGAAAAGATTTACCTGTGAGCCCTGATGAGAACCGGCAAACAGCACTTTGGAAAATACCTTGTCGCTCAAGATAAGATCATCGGTGTTGTCAATAGAAAAAGCCGCTGCTAAAACGCGTGCGGGAATAACAAAACCCGATGTGGAACTTGCCGCTACAAACGACATTCTTTTGCCTTGCAATAGGCTTAAATCAAAACTGCCGTCGGCTTTTCTATAGATATCGGCATCTTTCCTCTGGACGCCGATAAAGCTGTAATACTTTGCATCGTCAAGCGTTCCGCTGGGCCCCGAATTCGTTGCAACAGGGATAACGGCGCTGTTCCGTTTATGTGCAGTAATGTATCCTTCGGCACCGACATAGGCCATATCAGCCTTACCGGAAACGAGCGCTTCCAATGCGATGTTATAATCGGTCGTGGTAAGAATTTTAACGTCTCGGCCGACAGCTTCTTTTAAAATTTCTTGGAATGCAGCACGGGCATCCTTCATGGATTCGCTTGATTCATTGGGATAAAAAACCATGGTAAGCGGCTTTTGTTCCTTTTTGCTGCATGAACAAACAAGGAGTGTTGATAGGCAAAGTACGAAAAAGAACGGTTTAACATACCGCAACAACTTTCCGACGTTTTGGCGGGACATATCACCAATTAAAAATGATTTCATCACTTTCTCCAAATTTGAAGGACTGCTAAAACAGTTTTTAGCGGTTCCTTTGAGTTAATTGCGTGCGCCAGTCTACTATAATTGAGGTCTTTATGCAATCGTCCGCTGTGGTTTCCGCTTTTCTACGGCATAGATAGTATTATTCTCTCTTTTGTGTTACTATCGCCGCATGATCGGATTTTTTCTCAAAAAGAATTTTTTTGACGGGTGGGACAATTTTCTCCCGCTTATGATCTTTAATGTTGCGATTATATTGATTTTTTCAGTGTTTTTCGGTTTAGCTTATTTAGTTTCAGCGGTATCGGTACTGCCGGTACTCATTTTGTTTATGTGTATCATTGGAATGGGAGTGCTGCTGTTAGCCGTTTCCAATTTGATGTCGCGTATTGCCGACTATAAATCTTTTTCATTGAAAGAAATCGGCGGAGAAATAAAACATACGTGGCGGCATGGTGTTTTGTTCGCATTAATCGAAACTTTTTGTTGGGTTGTTGCCGGAGTTGCCGTCCCCTACTATTTTTCATTTCGGAATTTTCTCGGACTCTTTCTCGGTGTTACTGTCGTATGGATTTTTGCGGTCATACAGCTGTCGCTTTTATGGTTTTTCCCGATACGGAGCCGGCTGGAATCGAATTTTGGCAAGTGTCTTAAAAAGTGCTTTATCGTTTTTTTTGATAATACCGGATTTACGCTTTTTATGCTGCTGTACAGTGTCGTTCTTATTATCATGACCCCGTTCTTAGCTTTTTTGGTGCCGGGCTTTTCAGGCCTCTTGCTTGCATGGAACAATGCCTTTAAACTGAGAATGTATAAATATGATTGGATTGAGCAGCATCCTGAAATACCGATTCAAACTGCACGGAAACAAATTCCGTGGGATGAGTTACTGGCGGAAGATCGGGAAACACTTGGCAGCCGGTCTATTCGAAATTTTATTTTTCCGTGGAAAGACTGATGAATATAGGGACATCTAAAAACTCGGTGGATTTTTAGATATTCCTCATAATGATTTTGATACATTTGACAATACTAGGGAGGATATGATGAGTGTTCATATTGGAGCAAAAGAAGGTGAAATTGCCGAACGGATTTTGCTGCCGGGCGATCCGCTGCGGGCAAAATTCGTTGCTGAAAATTTTTTGGAAAATGCACGCTGTTACAATGAAGTCCGCGGTATGTACGGATTTACCGGCACGTATAAAGGAGTGCCGGTTTCCGTGCAGGGAACGGGCATGGGGCAGCCTTCCATTTCCATCTATGTGAATGAGCTTTTCCGTGAATACGGCGTGCAGAAAGCTATCCGTATCGGTACGGCGGGAGCCTTGCAAAAAGAGATTCCGTTGCGGTCTTTGATTATCGGAATGAGCGCTGCGACCAATTCCGGTTCAAATACGCTCCGTTTCCGCGGAACCCAGTTTGCGCCTACAGCGGACTGGAAGCTCTTAAAGCATGCCTATGATGCGGCTGTCCGCTTAGGGTATAACCCCTTGGTTGGCCCCATCGCCTCTTCGGATGTGTTCTATGACGAGCTTGAAACGTGGAAACTCTGGTCGAAGTACGGTCTTTTAGCGATTGAGATGGAAGCCGCCGAGCTGTACACCCTTGCCGCACAGTACAAACGGCAGGCGCTCGCACTGCTTACCATATCCGACAATATGGTTACCCATGAAGAAACCACGGCAGAAGAGCGGCAGACATCGTTCACTGCAATGATGCAAACCGCACTTGAGGCAATTATCGCCGAATAAATAGACCTATTCGATAACTGCGTTTTCGAATAGGTCGACGAGTTCTAAATCGCACAAATAGTACGATTTAGAACATCGCATTTCACGGTAACCTGTTCAGAAACGGAAGTTTCCGAACAGGTTTAATATAAATCGAAAGAGAACGGGGCTGTCTCAAAAGTCGGTTACTTTTTTGATAACCCGTTTCCTACTTTTTTGCAAAATTGTAAGCCATTTTGTTATTGGTGATGCATATATATGGTATGAATATCATCAATAACAAAGCGCCTGATGGCGAAATCTCCTACCTTTTTGAACCGGAGACGGCGCTGCCCGATACGGAAAGCTGTCCCGTGATTTTTGAATCGGATAATCCCGAATACAGCTTGGAAAAAACAGCCGATGCCGTTTCTATCTGCGCACAGACCGTATTCGGGATTCCGGCGTTGTACCCGTGGCAGCGGCTCGTGATTGCCAATATCCTCGATGCCGTGCACGCCGCCGAAGCGGTCGAAGCTGCCGCATCGCCTGCCGGTACTACGGCGTCGCACGCCGAACGGCAGTATGGACAATATGTCGCAGCGCCGTACGAAACCGCGGTACCGCACGTAGAGGACGACTTTCTGTCCGGCACGGGGGAACCTTTAAGCGAGCTTTACGACGAGGACGGCGTGTTACGGGGCAGGCAGATTGTCTTGTTGCCGACCGGCGCGGGAAAATCGCTGTGTTTTCAGGTGCCGGCGCTGTTGTTGGATAAGCCGACACTCATTATCTATCCGCTTTTAGCCTTGATGAGCGACCAGATGCGCCGGATGTGTGAAGGCAATCTTGAACCGGTCTTGTTCCGCGGCGGCCAGAGCGGACAGGAACGAGCCGCGCAGTATGCCCGTCTCGAAGGTACGGACGGTAAACCTCCTGCGAAACTCATCATTGCCAATCCCGAAATTCTGATGCAGGAAGAAGTGTTAAACCGTATTGCAAAGCGCGGCATTGCCCACCTTGCTATAGACGAGGCGCACTGCGTTAGTGAATGGGGAGACAGCTTTCGGCCTGCCTATCAAACGCTTAAGCAGGTTATCGAAACGTTGAAACCGCCCGCCGTTACCGCTTTTACCGCAACAGCGGGAAACGAGGTATTAAAGCGTATCGGTGAGGTACTCTTTGACGGACGGGCGCATCTGGTACGCGGAGAGTCGGATCGTACCAACATTGCTTATTATGTACGGCAATGCCGCGTAAAGGCGCCTGCCCTCTTGCAAGAGGTTATGCAGCGGCAGCGGCCGATGGTTATTTTCTGTGCAACGCGGAACGGTACGGAACAAACCGCTGCGTTTTTACGCTACACGTTGCGGGATCGGGCGATTCGGTTTTATCATGCAGGTTTGCAGCGGGATGAAAAAGATGAGGTGGAGCAATGGTTCCACGGGCACGACAGCGCGATATTGGTAACGACCTGTGCGTGGGGGATGGGCGTCGATAAAAAGAACGTACGCACCGTGATTCATCTGAATGCGTCGCCCACCGCCGAAGCTTATGTACAAGAAGCGGGCAGGGGAGGGCGGGACGGAAACCCTGCGCAGGCGGTGTTACTGTGGAGTCCGGAAGACAAGGCACGGATTGCGCTGTTACCGGAAAAGCAGCGGAAACGGGCGGAAATACTCGTTAATTTTGCCGAAAGCGGCCGCTGCCGGCGCGAGGTTCTGCTCGAAGCGCTCGGAGAAGTGCGGGCAGTTCCGCTTCATACAGGAGATGAAAGTATTGCCTGTTCCGGCTGCGATATCTGTAACGGAACCGCGCTATTATATCCGCAGGATGAACGGGAATTGCTTTCGTTTGTGGCGGCAAATAAGCGGAAATTTACCGCTCCGCAGCTTATCCGTCTATTACACGAAAATCTCCCGCTCTGGCGCGCCGGCGACATTAGCAGCCTCGTTTCACAGCTTATCCAAGAGCGGAAAATCCGCCCAGCTAAGGCGTTTTTCTGGAAACGTGCGCTTGTATGTTTTAAAAAAAAACTGCTATAGTGTCGGTATGACGCTTTATGAATATTATATGGTATTTCCCGATGGCGATATGCAGGAAGTTTCCGATGAACTTATGGTCGGATCTCTGTACGATATCAATGGTAGGCGATTAATGCTGCCGCTTCCGACAAATAAGATGATTGTGTATCAGGTATGCGGGAAACGTACCCGTGAAGAAAGAGGTATTGTGGCAACCTATTACGCGCTGGAACAGTTGGATGCTGCAGAATTACGTGCATACGTCTAACGAATGATCAACACCTATAATGAAACACACCTGCACCGCACCCTAAAAGACTTGTACAGCAGTGACAGCGCCGTGCAGGAAACATCGATAGAAGGTTTTATCTGTGATATTTACGATACAGGGCGGATAATAGAAATACAAACCTCCAAACTTTTCGCTCTACGGGTTAAATTGGAAAAGCTTTTGCCGCGGTATCCTATTCAGATTGTTTATCCCATCATAGAAAATGCCTATATACTGATGCTTAACGAAGACGGCAGTAAACGAAGCTGCCGGAAAAGTCCGAAACACGGGAATTTCTATCAAATTTTTAGAGAACTGTTAGGAATTGTTCACTGTCTCGATAATCCGAATCTTACAATACGGATTTTGTATATCGATTGCGAAGTTATCAAAATAGATGATAAGCAGGGGAGAAGCAGATATAAGAGACCGCGTATTATCGATAAAAAGCTGTTAAAGATACATCGGGAGGAGGAGTTTCACGGTATCGATAGCTTGACTGTTCGGCTTATGGCAAAGCTGCCCGATGCATTTATCAGTACCGATGTAAGAAAATTAGGCGCCGGTGTCTATGCATCATATATCCTATCGTTTTTAAAAAAATGTCAAAAAATAGTCTTTTATACAAAGGCGGGGCGCTATCATGTATATAAAAAAACCGGTACCGAATAGGTACCGGTTTTCAATCGATTGATACGAGTTAGAACAGCGGTTTACCAGCTGTCTTTCATATCGTCATCATCGCGCATATCAACTTCATAGAGGTCGGTAACAGCACGGAGATCATCGAAGTAGATGTAGTAATTTCCATAAGCTTCCCAGGGATTGCATTCAATGCGGAAACCTACAATCTTTAAGCCCATGCTGGTGCCGTAGTGATAATCTTTTTGTACAATTCCCGTTCCTGCTGCATTCTGCGGGGGAACCGCAACGGTCATCAATTTCCATCCTGCATGATTCAGTTTTCCTACATAGAGTTCAAAGCGCTGTCCCATATAATCTTCGAGGATGAGCTTTAAAACATGCGGATAACTTCTTCCGACAACCCAAACGCTGACGGTTTTAGTAATACCTTCGACCGGAATCGGTTTAACGGCACGGACTTCAAAGCTGTTATAACCACGGCGGTAGAAGGACACCTTTGTACCGTAAACTTTGCTGTCAGGAAGATTCAAGTTTTCCTCGTCCGGAATTGCTTTCTTCTGTTTGGGTGCGCCGTCAAACAAACGTCCTTGAATAACGCCTTCGTCAGACGACATGGAACAAACCCAAGAGCCTTCATTTTCGAACTTATCAACTGAAACTTCTTTTAAGCGCTGTTCTGCAGATTCAACGCCGATGCGGGAAGCATCGACTTGATCCAATGCCAAACCATCGCGAGTGTTCTCTTGAGCAAATGCAAACAACGATAATGCTGATAATAATGCTGCTACGGTAAAATATTTTTTTGTCATTATTTTCCGCCCTCCTTATTTGAATCGGCATCATCAAACTTGGCATTCTCTAACTCAAAACCGTCATAAGAAGCTGTACGAGTATTTGTTAATGCCTTGAATTCATCAAAGAAAACATAAAAGTCATCAACATTCTCTGTAGGCTGAGTGCGGATTCTAAATGCGACAAAGGTCATATATTTAAGCTGTGATAAATAGCGTGACCGCTGTTGAATATTCGTGGGAACGGTAACTGCTAAATTTTTCCATCCATGGTAATTTAATGTTCCGACCGGTAATGTATGTATCCGTCCGTTGCAATCGCGTACCAGAATTTCAAGGTCATACGCATAGCCTGCGCCCCAGACCCAAAGATCAAATCTTTGGACAACCCCTTTTAAGGGGATTTCATAAGGAGCGGCATTATCGCCTGAGCTCTTTGTCGGATAAAGATCGACCCAGTTATCGCCTTGGCGGTTAAATTTAAACTGCATTCCTAAAAATTTGTATTCTTTATCGGAATCGGATTGCATAACCCGCAGAGCGTTCGGCATTCCGTCAAAATACTTTAAAATAGGATAACCTTCGGTGATAAACTTGCTTCCAATAGCATTCCATGTTATCTCTGATGATTCGGGGGAGTCAAAAGTCTCCACCATATACGTTTGATAATTAACACCGCTATCCTGCGCTGCCAATGGAGTACAAACGACTGCAAACATCAGAACAAAGACCGTAATAACAACGCCTTGTTTCATTCACAACTCCTTTTATTTCCGCCGATATTCTAAGAAATCATACCCATTATAGTCTGAAAAGAAAACTTTGTCAAACAACTCGGTAATCCCCAAACCTCATGGAGCATCAATTCCGCAGCGGATGAAGAACTCTGCCTACAGTATCGGCAGAGTAAGCAAAATATACAAGGGCTAGACGTTTTTTTTATTTTTTGTTAGGATGTTTAGCCGGCGTTTCCTTGCCGGTATAGTATAAAGTGGAGTACCGCACCGATGAAAGTGAGTCCCGCTAAAATAGAGCCGTAGATGAGCGGATTCCCTTTAAAATAATGAAGCCCCAGCGCAAAAGTACCCAGTATAAGGATTCCTATATATAGAAGAAAGCAAAGGACGCAGGCAACGGCGTAATAGAAGGTGATATCGGTACAAAAATGTAAGAGTGCATCCAGAATAAACAGCGCGCTTGCATACAGAATGATGCAGAGTACAATAGGTATGATGCGGAGATGTGTGCTTGCAAGAAATAGCTGTTGATATATCTTTACGGTAAATAGACCAAATAGCGCTGCCGGAACCGGTAAAACGTTAAAACCGGAAAAGATCAAGGCGATCAATAATACAATGCAGAAAGGGATAAGGGTATCCACAAAGAAGGAATAAAAAAAATAACTGCCTAACGAACCGATATAGCGATCCACTCTTGCAGAAAAAAAAGATACAATCAGTAAGAACAGCGTAGCCGCGGTAATACCGACAAAAAACATAAAGATATGCTTATTTTTTTCTTCTAATTGAAAGGCGTAAGAGAAAAAAATGAGCGGAAGACAAAATAATAGTAAAACAGCCATACCCAGTTAGAATATCATAAAATGATACGATAGACAACGCTCATTTTGAATCTGTGTTGAACACCAAAACTACCGGTGACGGAATACTATAGAGCAGGAGACCATTCAAAATGTTCTATCTTTGAACAGCCTCCTATTCATTTTCTCGGTAATACAATATTGTACCGCCGCCTCTTTTACGGATGGCGTGCAGCTACTCCTTTTTCGATCAGTGATATCAGTTGATCTTCATACCAATCTTGGGAATAGGGTGCATGCTGGCGGACAATCGGCCGAACTTTTGCTTCGATGGTGTCCTTGCAGGCTTCGCAAATATCATATTCGCGGATATGCCAATAGGTTCTTCCGGTTATGGGATTAACCAATTCTTTTTTGCAAATGTCACAATGTAAAGTTTTCATAACGATGCTCTCCTAATAATAAAGCTTGTATACAAAAGCATACCGTATATTCGTTTTTTTGTCGAGTCAATCGGGTAAACGCATCAGGCTGTTTTTTAACAACCCCGCAGAATTATTGAGGCTGTTCAACCAGAATTGAACCTCTTCGCGGTTCAAATGGTCTCACAGCCTCAATAATTCTGCGATTTTCATCTACCGTGCCTGATGCGTTTACCCTCCGTATAAAAGAAACTTTCCGTAATCTCGCTACTGCTTGGAACCACCGCCATCCATGGCGGTTCTGCCTCTCCAACGCTTTTGCAAATAGACGATGCAGATGCTAGGAGTTAGGCAAAAAAGTACCGCAGGCACGGTACAAAATGTACATCCCTGTACATTTTGTACCTACGTGTTTGCCCTGCAAACACGCTACTGACTAGAACCACCGCCATCCGTGGCGGAAATGATACGTTGAGCATTTATTGCAGAAGCGGCACGGATGCCGCTGATTTAAACAGAAGCGATATTTCGGCTTTGCCGAAATTCGCCATTAAAAGTGTACACGGATGTACACTTTTAATGATGCGACGCAGTAGATGCACCGTATCTCCAACGCTTTTGAAATAGACGGTATAGATACAAGGAGCTAGCTGAAAATAAAGCGGAGGCGTATCTATGATACGTTGAGCATTTATTTTCAGCGTACGACGCAGTAGATATGCCGTATATTTCAAAAGGCTGTGTCGTTGATGCTATTAAGCCACTCCGTACACGCCGGTACTACGGAAGCAATGCAGCCTTCTTTAAAGGGATTTTTCAAGTTGGCCAGTTCCACCAGGCGGAGGAAGGAGTCGCGGCCGCCCGCTTTACAGAGACGCAGATAATCTTCCCAGGCCGTTTTGCGGTCGGAAAGGCTTTTTGCCCAGAATTGCAATGCGCATACTTGAGCAAGTGTGTAATCGATGTAATAAAACGGCGTACTGAAGATATGTCCTTGGCGCATCCAATAACCGCCGCGGTTCAAGAAATCGTTATCGTCGTAATCCCGTGCAGGTAGGTACTTTTTTTCGATACTGCGCCATGCAGCTTTTCGTTCTGCGGGGCTTGCTTCGGGATGCTCATATACCCAGTGTTGAAACTCGTCTACCGTAACGCCGTAGGGTAAAAACAGGAGCGCTCCGGATAGATGGGTAAAGCGGAACTTATCGGTTTGCTCTTCAAAAAACAGATTCATCCACGGCCATGTAAAGAATTCCATACTCATCGAGTGTATTTCGCAGGCTTCGTAGGTCGGCCATACGTACTCCAGCAGGCGGGCATTACGGCTCTGATAGGCTTGGAATGCGTGCCCTGCTTCATGGGTCATTACCTCCACATCGTGCTGCGTATTGTTAAAGTTGGCAAAAATAAACGGCGCCTTGTAATCGGGAATTGTGGTACAATAACCGCCTGCTGCCTTTCCTTTTTTTGCAAGCACATCGAGCATCTGATGCGAAGTCATGAAAGTAAAAAATTCATCGGTTTCCGGGGAAAGTTCCGCATACATCTTTTTGGCATTTGCCAAAATCCAATCGGGATTGCCGTGAGGAATCGCATTGCCGGTGGTATATTCAAGCGGTTCATCATAGTAGTATAGCCGTTCCAACCCCAACCGTTTCGCCTGCCGTTTTCGTAAGTTCACGGCTATCGGCACAATTTCGCGGTAGATTTGATTCCGATAGGCAGCAACCATCTCGGCATTGTAGTCGGTTCTGCCCATCCGGTCGTATCCGAGCTGCACGAAGTTTTGATATCCGAGTTTTTTTGCGATGCGTGTACGCACTTTGACTAAATTATCGTAGATGGAATCGAATTCTGCTTCGTGTTCCGCAAAAAAACCGTAGTAGGCTTTTGCCGCTTTTTTCCGTGTTGCACGGTCTTGATCCTGCATAAAAGGAGTCAGCTGCGCGAGCGTGCGTTTTTCTCCTGCAAATTCGATTTCTGCCGAAGCAATCAGTTTGTCGTAGCTGCTGGTAAGTTTGTTTTCTTCTGCTAAATCTTCCATAATAGAGGGTGAAAACACCTTCATATCAAGTTCGGTCATTGCGAAGATATGCGTCCCGAGTTCTTTTTCCAGCTCTTTACGGAACGATGAGGCAAGCAGTTTTTTATTAAAGCTATTGGTCATTTCGATATAAAACGGGTTTGATTCATCAAAAAACGTATTTTCGGCATCGTAAAAACCGTCACGGGTGTCGATACTATGCCGTATTTCCGCAAGGGTCTGCATGGTTTGATAATGAGATTTGAGTTTTTGTATTTCATCAATGAGCGCGATCTGCTCTGCTGCCGAATGTGCGGCTTCGAACTGCTGTTCCGCTTTTTTAAATGCCGTTTTTAATGCCTCCATATCGGGGCGGGTATAGGGAAGGGCGGTAAATTGCTTCATTTCCGGTGTATTCATTAATAGGCTCCTTACAATTGAACATCTGAACAAAGTGTTAACTTTGGAAGGTGTTCAATTCGTGCGCAGGCAGCGCACATACAATCTGCAAGTTTGCACAAAGCAAACTTGACGTGTTTTTCAGCGGTACCATTTGTACCGCTGAAAATAAACATTCCTATGCTTTTTATAAAATTATACGGAGCGATTATAGCATAAGGCCGATATTTAGGACAGCATCGGGAATTCTCAGTAGAAATTCTTATATACACTTGACGGATATTCGATTAATTTGTATATATACGGCAATTAAAATATAAAGTTCCCTGATGCGTTGCATCAGTGAATCCCGCATTTTTTATTATGGAGTCTACTCGTGAAGAAACCTTTAATTATCTTTCTTTCAATCCTGTCTATTTTGTTCTTTTCAGCATGTAATAACAATTATCCCACGACCATCCCTGTTACGGGTATTGCATTTGAACCGGAACTTTCCACAAATCCAATTTCGCTTGCCAAGGATGAAACATATCAGCTTAATGCAAAGGCAAAGCCCGATAATGCAACGAATAAAAGGCTCGCCTATACTTCGGACAACCCAACTATTGCTTCCATCGACGATAAAGGGTTGATTACCGCAAAAGCGGTTGGAAATGCACTCATTACCATAAAAGCAGCAGACGGTATTTCAAAAACGGTGAATCTGACTGTTACTCCGGAGCCGGTCCCGGTTACAAGCATTGTAATTGAGGGAACGACACCTGCCTCTTTATTTATCGGTCAAAGCTATAGAATCATGGCAAAAGCCCAACCTGATGAAGCAACGAATAAAGAGCTTTCCTACACCGCAGACAATAATAAAGCACATGTAACTTCCGATGGTACGGTAACCGCTCAATCGGAAGGGAGTGTAAACATAACAGTAAAGTCCCAAAGCAATCCCGAAATTACAGCGACGGTTACTATCACTATAAAACAAAGACCCTCAATTGAACTGATAACAGAAGAAATTACGAGTGAAAGCAGTGAATCAAATCTGAATCTTGAAATAAAAACGCTCCATGGCAAGCTTTCATATACGCCTAAAATTGTTGGAGAAGGAAGCGGTTGGCTGAGCATTATCAGTACAGACAACACTACAGATATGGAGAAAGATACCATATACCTAAAAGCTATTCAAAATAAAACTGTATGGAAGCGAACTGCCTATATTAACTTCGAGGATGGATCCAATCAAGTGATCAAAAATGCCAAGGGGGAAAAACTCGAAGTAAAAGTAGTTCAGAAAGAGAACGAGAACCCGAACGTAACAATAAAATGGGTACACGGAATAGATGCTCCGACTGCAGATGAAAAAACAAAAATTGAAGTTCCTCATGTCGGTCAAGCTAAAAAATTTTATTGGAATGATGAAAATATTTTCTTCTGGTATGAAAATGCGAATACGAAATGGTTCAACAATAGAAAGGCAAAGCCCGTAGGTGCAGTTGCTACCGACGGCGGCGATAGCAACCAATGCTGGGGTAAAACCGCTTCCAATATGCTGCATTGGTGGTTTGAGCAGAATGAAAACAATATAAATCAGTACATAGCAAAGAAAAATATAACAAGTCCTAAAAAGGATGAATATCAACATTTTTATTACCGGAATTTTTCCGGTAATCAAGAGCCGGAGAAAAGTTATATAGCAAAAACTTTCAGGACAAAGGCACATAACGGAGAGCTGGGGGGATATGTTATAAGCGGTCTTGCATGGTATCTCTACGGTAATACAAGTGCATCACACCCCAGCACCCCCACATACGAAGGACCTGCTTTATTCAAAGATGTGTTTAGCAAAGAAGACACTCCTATTGAAGATAAAATTGTTATGAACAAAGTTGAGTTTGAAACAGTAATAACCGAAGCGCTTAATTCTAAAAAAGCAATCGGACTACACATGCGGGGTACAAAGGGCGGAAAAGATTATGGCCATGCAATAACACTTTGGGGTGCGGTCTTTGATGAAGAGGAAAATATTATTGCAATCTATGTTGTTGACAATAATTATAAAGAAAACAGGATATTCCCTTATGGAATCTACTATAGAGATGGTCGCCCTTACATTTTTAACTATCCAAACAATGCATTCGCTACTGATAGGTATGTGGGTGAAGTAATTACCCTAGACAAAGCTGAAGCCCAGTGGCTGGATTGGCTGAGTAAACACTAGCCGACAACTTTTATAAATAAGCTCTCAGCTGTAAAAAGTTCAGAAAGAGCTTTTTACAGCTGCGTAGTATGCAAATACATTAAAAACCGTACAGGATTTTGAACAAGCAGACACATTCATTATGAATGTGCCCGCTTTTTTTATGGGATGGGGTGTATCATAAAAATAAGCGGGGTACGACAACTTTCTATTTGACATTATAGCCATATCGTTTTATTCTAATAACGATTACTAATACGAAAATCGTCTAAGAGTAACCGCTTCTTTCGAACGATTCAGTATATAAAGGGATGAAAAAAGTATGGCAACAGAAACAAAAAATACGGAAGAATTGAATACCGCTTGGGTACAATGGGATAAAAAACTGGAACTCGGTATTCCGCGAATCGACAGTCAGCATCGTAAGCTGGTGGCAATGTGCAATGAGCTGCGTGAAGCGCTGATGAACCGTCAGAAACGGAGTAAAGATGAATGGCTGGTGACCGTAGGTAACGTACTGCGGCAAGCAGTAGACTATACTCAAACACACTTTATCGATGAAGAAAAATTGATGAAGGCGTGTGGCTTTTCCGGCTATGAAGCTCATAAACAGCGGCACAAGGAGTTTGTCCAAACAATTACTCGGGTATTGATGGACTTTGACGAAATGACCGTAACGATCGGTTTTGAGTTTGCCGACTACCTTAGGGATTGGATACTGTCGCATATTGCTTACGAGGATAAGCAGTACTGTCCGGCTATGCGCTCCTTTTATCACACGTTGCAGGAATACAGCCAACAGAATCATACAGCCGATTCAACTGCCGGACAGCAGCCTTAGATTAAATCCTTCGTACGAATAAAAAAATATTTATATATTGGCGATGCGACGTTTATATGCTATTATAAGACAGTAAAGGGAACTTCTAAAAAGCTTCAGTTTTTAGAAGTTTTCCTTAGATTTACTTGCGATGGAGATGTATGAAATCATTCGTCCGAACGTTTGAACAGACAATTCCGCCTCGCGATATGCAGCTCGGCGCTGTGTATGATGCCGCCGCTCAAAGCTGCCGTTTTTCTTTATGGGCGCCGACTTCCCGCGATGTGTCGGTAAACCTCTATCAAAACGCCGGTGATTCATCGCCTGCTTTTACGCTTCCTCTTCGGTATGACGATGTAACCGGTCTGTGGTGCGGCATCTTTGCGGAACGGGATCCGGAACTGTTCTTTTACGATTACACGCTGACAAACGAAACGGGAACGCATACCGTGCTCGATCCGTACAGCCTCTCGATGGCGGCTTGTACCGGCAGCGGTGGTATCGGACGGGGCGCTATTATCAACCTGCAAAAAGAAACGCTCAAACCGGAGCGGGAATATCCGTATATCACCTTGCAAAAACGGGAGGATGCGATTATTTACGAAGTGTCCGTCCGCGATTTTACCGCAAGCCCCGACTCCGGCGTTAAAAATATCCCCGGTACGTATAAAGCCTTTATCGAAAAAATCCCCTATTTACGCGAATTGGGCATTACGCATATTCAGCTGATGCCGGTGCTGAACTTTTACTACACGGACGAGACAAATCAGCAGTATGAAGATGCCGGTACCGTGCATAACAACAACTATAACTGGGGCTACGATCCGCACAACTATTTTACGCCCGAAGGCTGGTATGCAAGCGAGCCTGAAAATCCCGAAAGCCGCGTACGCGAATTGCGGGAGCTGATTAATGAGTGCCATCGGGCAGGGCTCGGTGTAGTGCTCGACGTGGTGTATAATCATGTTGCGCGCACCGATCTTTTCGACGCGATTGTTCCGGGCTATTATTTTCGGACAAATTCCGACGGCAGCTATACCAACGGCTCGTGCTGCGGGAACGATATTGCTTCGGAGCGGACGATGGTACGAAAGCTCATCGTAGATTCGGCGGTACACTGGGTTAAAAACTATAAGGCCGACGGCTTCCGGTTTGACCTGATGGGACTGCTCGATACCGAAACGGTGTTGGAGGCGTACAACCGCTGCAAGGAACTCAATCCGTCGGTGCTGTTTATCGGGGAAGGCTGGAAGATGTATAACGGAGCCGAAGGTACCGTCGGTATGGATCAGCGGTACATGACCGAAACCGACAGCGTTGCCGTCTTTAACGATGAGTTTCGCGATTTGGTGAAAGCAGGCGGTGTGAATGAGGAAGGAAAGGGCTTTTTAACCGGCGGCAACGTCGATCTTAGACAGCTCTTTTGCAACTGTATCGGTTTGCCTCAGTGCAATTACACCGCCGATAGCCCGGGTGATAACGTACAGTACCTTGTTTGCCACGACGGGCTTACGCTGCACGACTGCATCGCTCATAATGCAGGGCTTGATGAACGTATCCCCTCGCAACGGCAGGAGCTGATTGCCCGTATCAAACTCGGCAACGCGCTGGCGCTTACCTGTCAAGGGATCGCATTCTTACACGCCGGACAGGAGCGGGGTCGTACTAAGCCGAATGTGCACGGAGCGGCGGAAGAATGTACCGGTGCTTTTGTCCGCAACAGCTATGACGCTTCGGACAGCGTTAACCGCATTGTATGGACGCTCGATGAAGATTACGCTGAGCTGCTCGCATACACGCGCGGGCTTATCGCGTTGCGGAAACGGTTTGACGTGTTTAAAATAGGAAATGCCGGACGCATTGCACAAGTCGCCGCGTTTTTGCCCGCAGAAGACGCAGCGGTTGCTGCATCGGGGGATTGCAGCGGTAACCGATGTGCCGTAAAGAGTGATGCCGGAGCATTGTCCGAAACGGAGAAGCAGTACGGGCAGGCATTCGGGTACACACTTGACTGGACGGACGGCACGTGGTTTTTGTTGTTTAATGCCGCGGGAACGGAACACTGTTTTACACTTGGCGGCGCATTACAAAAGCCTGTGGTTTTTGTCGACGGAGCGGCGGCATCGCCGGACGGTATTACACATCCGTCCGGTATACGATTTGAGCAAAACCGGATCATACTAGATCCGTACACTGCGGCTATTGTTCGCAGTAAATAGATTTTTTTCATAACAGACTGGAGGTGTTATATGAAAAAAGCAATTATAAGGCTTTCTGCCTGTGTATCATTGATGCTTCTTCTTGCTCTTACGAGCTGCGGCGGAGGTTCCGAGAAGAAGGACGATAAAGCCGGCGCTATGAAAGGCGAAACGGTTACCATCAAAATATGGGAATCCGAAGGCCCCGAAAAAGATTTTATGCTGTTTGCTGCGGAAGAATACAAGAAAACGCATCCGAACGTATCCTTTGTGTATGAACCGGTTCAGTCGACCGATGCGCGCACAAAGATCGAAATGGACGGCCCCGCAGGTGTAGGCGCAGATATCTTTGTTGCACCGCACGACCATATCGGCGCCCTTGTCGCAGGCGGTCATATTCTCCCCTTTGACGATGCGTCCATCCTCGACAACTTTATTCCCGCTGCATTGACATCCGCCGCGTATGAGGGAAAAAACTACGGGTATCCGCTTGCAATCGAAACCTACGCATTGTTCTATAATAAAGACCTTCTACCGGAAGCCCCCAAGACATGGGACGCGGTGGAAGCATTTGCAAAGACGTGGAACGATAAAGCTCAAAATAAATATGCATTGGTCTGGGGTGTCGGAAACGCATACTTTAACTATATTTTTATGAGCGGTTTCGGCGCACCGCTTTTCGGCCCGAACGGCGATGATCCCAAACAGCACAACGTCAATAGCCCCAATGCTATTACCGGCTTAACCTATTTCCAGAGCCTTCGCAAGAAGATGCTCGATGTTCCGTCAGGCGACATTACCGATGATTTCTGCAATTCCTCGTTTACGGAAGGTAAAGCCGCGATGATTATTACCGGCCCGTGGAAGATCTCCGATTTTTCAAAAACAGGCCTTAACTACGGTATTGCACCCATTCCGGTCTTCCCCGGCATGACCAATCCTCCGGCATCGTTCTCCGGTCTTCGCATGGCCTTTGTCAGCGCTTACAGTGATCATCCGGCGGAAGCGCAAGACTTTGCAAAATTCCTTACTTCAAAGCCGATATTGGAAAAACGGTATGAAATGACCAAGCAAATTCCGCCCCGCTCCGATATCACCATCAGCGATCCGTTAAGCCAAGGTATTTTAGCGCAGGCGCAATACGCAACACCGATGCCCACCATTCCCGAAATGGGCAAATACTGGTCTGCAATGAATGCAACTTTTACGAATATCTGGGACGGCGGCAATGTTACGGAAAAACTGAATGCTGCTGCGGCTACAATGGAGACGATACAATAGGGTATTGGGGCTGTCCAAAAACTGAAAGCCTATCGACTTTTTCTGTAAGGAAATTATTCGTTATATCCGCTAAAGTGAATTGCGAAACAGTTTTTGGACAGTTTCCTTGGATATAGGTGCTTGGTATGCAGTTTTCGGCAATAGAACATCGCAGTACGGATAATTTTTGTTATCCCCTCAATGAAAATGAGCTCATGATCGGCATTAAAACCGGCAGCGACATACGGCGTGTATTTATTATCTACGGAGATCCGTTCGACGGTTCGGTAACACCGGACGGCTGGGCATGGGAAGGCAAACGGCAGGAAATCACTCGCAAAAAAGATCTTCCGTATCATACATGGTGGCAGGTAACGGTTACGCTTCCTTATGGACGGTGTAAATACTGCTTTGAACTGCACGGTCAAGATGAAGGCGATGTCCGCTACTGTCTGGAAAACGGGTTTTACACGGCAGAGGAGCTTGTTACGCTGCGCCGAATAACCGGTAATTTTCCCGGTTTTGAGTTTCCGTGGCTGGACGGCGCCGAATGCGTCCGCGTACCGGATTGGGTACCCCGCACGGTGTGGTATCAAATTTTTCCCGATCGGTTTTGCAGGGATACCGCTTCGCAGAAACCGAATGCTTTGCCGTGGCCCGCTGCCGAGGATGCCGTTACCAACAATGAACACTATGGCGGTACGCTTCGGGGTATTATCGAAAAGCTCGACTATCTTGCCGATTTGAACATTACCGGTTTATATCTTAATCCGGTTAATGCTTCGCCGAGTGTGCATAAGTATGATACATCCGATTATTTGAATATCGATCCTGCATTCGGTACTGCGGAAGACTTATGCATGTTGGTGAAAGAAGCCCATGCACGCGGTATAAAAGTGATGCTGGACGGTGTCTTTAACCACTGCGGCTGGGACTTTGCACTGTGGCAGGATGTTGTCCGCAACGGAAAAGCCTCGCCGTATTTCGATTGGTTTATCGTACAAGAATGGCCGTTTGAAACCGTTGCAGAACCGGAATGTGAAGCCGCCGCGAGCCGACCGTCCGGTACAAACGGAAAAAGCGGACGATACAGCGTTTTTGCGTATGTCGATACGATGCCAAAGCTGAATACCAATAATCCTGCCGTCATCGATTATCTGCTGAACGTATGCGAAACATGGGTGCGCAGTTATGATATTGACGGGCTCCGGCTCGATGTTGCGAATGAGCTTTCGCACACATTTTGCAGGCAGCTTTATCGGCGGATGCGCAGTCTTAAAAAAGGCTTTTACCTGCTCGGTGAAATATGGCGCAGTGCCTTGCCGTGGCTGCGCGGCGGCGAGTTGGATTCGGTAATGAATTATCCGCTCGCGCTGTGCTTTTGGAAATTCTTTTACGATAAAACGCTGCCTGCCCTGACTTTGGAGCAGGACATAAACGCTGTTTTTACGGCCTATCCCGAACCTGTTACCGTAGGCCTGTTTAATCTGCTGGACTCCCATGATACGCCGCGCCTTTTTACCCGCAACGGCGGCGATGTGTCCGCCGTATGGCAGCAATACGCCCTGCTGTTGAGCCTGCCCGGTTCGCCGTGTATCTATTACGGCAGCGAGGTTTTGCTTGCAGGCGGAAATGATCCCGATTGCCGCCGCTGTATGCCGTGGCAGGCTATCGAAGCAGGTGAATACGCCGAACCGATGAGCATGATGCGGCAGTTGATTGCTTTGCGCTATACGCATCCGGCAATGACCGCTTCCGGTTACTCATATCTGCATGACGTGCCGCTTACCGAAAGCGAACCGAATAGAATTATTCATTTGCAAAAGTATGCCGAAACGGTAGAACCTGCGGAAACTACGGAGACCGTTGAAAGCGCGGAAATTCCGATTACGCGGAGCATAGACCTCATTCTCAATTGCGGTACGGCTCCGGTATCAATCGCACAGGTAATAGATGAAAAGGCACGGGTATACCTCTCCCTGCGCTGCAGGGATAAAACGGTACAGCCCGGCGGCTTTATCTTTTTTGAACACCTCATCAACCGATGAACTTCCGTGTACATCGGTTGATGGCGAATTTTGGCAATGCCAAAATATCGCTTCTGTTATAACCACCGCCATCCGTGGCGGTAAAGTTTGCGGTGCAAACTCGATTATTTACGGGTGCGCCGTCCTGAACTTCGGAGCAAAGCTCCTCGTTGCAGGACATGCGCACGGCTAAAAACTTTTTCGGATGTTTAAACATCCTGCAAAAGTTTTTATAGGAGGAGTTTTAATGGCTACAACGACCTTACAAGGCGCTGCCGTTATCGACAAATCAATTATCAAAAAGACATCAACCGCATCGACGTGCTTTATGGGGCTCGGTCAGATTCTCTATTTAAAGCAATACGTGCGCGGCGCCTTTTTCGCTTTGATGGAATTGGCGGTCTTATTTTTGATCTTTTTTGATCAGACGGTTATGCAGTTCAATGGAAAAGGCCCTATCGTGCGGAGTCTGATCGGCCTTATCACACTCGGAGATGAAAAACCGAATGTCCCCATCAAGATGAAGGATCATTCCATCTTCATGATGATCGGCGGTCTTATCACCGTATTGCTGCTCGTCGTGTTTATCTGCGTGTATGTCGCGAACGTGATCACTGCGAAAAAAACGGCAGCATATATCGTCGAAAAGCAGCGTTATCCATCCGTTGAGGAAGCCCGCAAGAAGTTTGTCGAATCGGCGTTTCCGTATCTCGGATTGAGCCCTGCGATCCTGTTGATGCTGTTTTTCACTGTTTTGCCGCTCATCTTTTCGGCGCTGGTCGCCTTTACGAATTACTCATCGCCCAAGCACATTCCGCCGAACAACCTTGTCGACTGGGTCGGTTTTGAAAACTTTATCACGATGTTTAATTCAAAGATGGCAAACAGCTGGTTCTCCGCCTTCGGGCGCGTCGCTCTGTGGACGGTTATCTGGGCATTCTTTGCAACCACAACCTGTTACTTTACCGGTATGATCTTCGCGGTTATCCTCGTCGACAAGCGCATCAAGCTGCCGAAATTCTTCCGAACCGTGTTTATCCTACCATATGCTATTCCGGTTATGCTGAGTTTGTTCATTTGGGCGAACCTTTTAAACGGAACATTCGGCCCCATCAACCGCTCGCTGATGCAGTTCGGTCTTTTGAGTGAACCGATTAAGTGGCTTTCCGACCCGTTTATGGCAAAGATTACGATGCTGTTGGTCAATATTTGGATCGGTTTTCCATATAGTATGATATTGATTACCAGCAATATGACGGCCATCCCTGCGGATATTTATGAGGCGGCAACCATCGACGGTGCGAATAAATTGCAGCAATTCTTCCGCATCACCCTTCCGTTGGTGTTGTTCCAAACGATGCCCATTCTCATTATGCAGTTTGCTGCCAATATCAACAACTTCGGTGCGGTATTCTTCCTTACTGCCGGCGGTCCGAATCTTGACGACAGTATTCAGACAAAGGCGGGCGCAACCGATCTGTTGATTTCGTGGATTTATAAACTCACGTATGATACGCCGACTTTGTATAACCTTGCCTCGGTACTTTCCATCCTCGTGTTTGTCGTGCTGGTGCCGTTCGCAGTCTATAATTTTACGCATACCAAGGCGTTTAAAGAAGGAGAACTGTAATGAAAAAGCATTCTCTGAGTACCATACTGGTGCTGATTATCCTGTATACCGTCCTTATTTCGACGGTGCTCTTTGTCCTCTATCCCGTTGCCTTTACCGTCGGCGCGGCGTTTACCAAAACCAATTCGTTGGCGGCAACAAGCATTTCTCCTATTCCCAAGGAACCGTCGGTGTATCAGTTTAAACGGCTTTTAACACCTGCCGACAAAATCGTCGAAGGTACAACCGATGTACGTGGTACAAACTACGTTAAATGGTACGGAAATACCCTCAAAATTGCGGTGTTCAATGTTCTTTTGACCTTGGCTGTCTGTGTAACCGCCGCCTATATCTTTTCCCGGTTTAGGTTCCCGCTGCGGAAGCCGCTGCTCGCTTCTATGATTGTGCTGCAGATGTTCCCAAGCTTTATCGGAATGGTTGCAACGTATGTACTGCTATGGAAGATAAACGGCTTAAATACCCATTGGGGACTCCTTTTGGTATATGCGGCGGGCAGTGTGCCTTTTAACGTATGGCTGATGAAAGGCTATTTTGATACGGTGCCGAAAAGCGTTGAAGAAGCCGCCCATGTCGACGGTGCCGGTTCGTTTACCACATACGTGAAAATCGTACTGCCGATGGTAAAGCCGATGATTATGTTCCTTGCGCTTACCAGCTTTACCGCACCGTGGATGGACTTTATCTTCCCGCGCCTTATTTTGCGCAGCGATGATAAAAAGACCTTGGCACTCGGCCTTTTCGAGCTGATTAACGGCCGCGCAAACGATAACTTTACGATGTTTGCTGCAGGCGCGCTGCTCGTAGCAGTGCCCTTTACGCTGCTGTTTATGGCAGGACAGAAATTCCTATTAAAGTCCCTTGCCGCCGGAGCGGTAAAAGAGTAGAAAAGGGCAGGGCAAAGAATTGGCAATGGGTAATTGGTGATGCGTAATTATATTTCCAATTACCCCAGCCTCGTCTAAAACGGTAGAAGAAAAGTTCAATGTAATTTTCACTCTTACCGGGCAAGTAAAAGAAATGAGCGACCGCCTGACTGAGGCAATGCGGGAACAGGAGAATGGAAGTAGGGAAGTGTTGACTGCCATTAAGAGCATCAACACGGTGACGATAGAAGTACAGGCCGGCTCCGAAGAAATGTTAAAAGGCGGAGAAAGTGTTACGGGCGAAATGCATAAACTCGATGAACTTACTCGTATCATAACCGACAGCATGAATGAAATGGCTTCCGGTGCGGTGCGGATTAGTAACGCCATACAAGAAGTAAACGAAATCACGCAGAAGAATAAGCGGAATATTGGGAATTTGACGGAAGCAGTCGCTCAATTTAAAGTCAATTAGCGGCTCTGCCCCTAATGACCCCATCTCGCGCAAACTAAGCCGATGCCCCCGTATATTTGCAAAAGGGCGCTTTCGAAAAAAAGCTTCCGTAAGCTTTTGCAAAGAGACGGTATAGATGCTAGGAGCGTACAAAAAACACCCGCAGGCACGGTAAAAAATGTACGTCCTGTACATTTTTTACCTACGTGTTTGCTGCGCAAACACGCTGCTGCGTAGAACCACCGCCGTCCATGGCAGTTCTGATACGTCGAAGACTAATTTGTTCGCAGCAACAAAGTAGATACACACATCCAGCGCTTTTGCAAAGAGACGGCGTAGATACAAGGAGTTAGCCGAAAATAAAGCGCAGGCGTATTTATATACGTTGAGCATTTATTTTCGGCGTGCGACGCAGTAGATGCGTCGTATATTTGCAAAAGACTAGTCGACACGAAAAAGTTGACTCTTCTGATACACAGGGAAAAAGCGTTTCTGGCTGCCGTTTTCAAACTGTACGGTAATCACCAATTCGCCGCCGCTTTGCCTTGACTGTACGACATAGCCGTAGCCGTAGTCGTCGTGAAAGATCTGCTGCCCGCACTTCCATAATGCAGCTTCTTCGTCGGCGGGAGAGGTAAAGCTTGCAATGGACTGTCCTATCACGTCGACAAGACCGCTGTCAATTTCCGCTAAAAAGCGGCTTGGTTCCATATACGACAGCTTTCCGTACATCCGCCGTGCTGCGCAGCTGGTCATATACAGCGCGTCCTGTGCACGGGTACAGGCAACGTACATCAACCGCCGCTCCTCTTCCATATCTTCGGCGCTTTCGTCATTGCGCGGAAAAATACCGTTTTCAAGACCGGTGATAATTACATTGCGGAACTCAAGCCCTTTTGTGTTGTGCATAGTGATAAGCTGCACGGCATCGGCTCCTGCATCGGTTTCCGCAAGGCTGCGGTCCAGTTCGATATGCTCCAAAAAGGAAGTCAGTCCGGCAGCCGAGCAGGGGTACAGCGAGGCGGTATTGGCAAGTTCCTGCAAGTTCGCTGTTTTCTGCGTACCCATCACTTCGTCCTGATTCCGGTGAAAAACGCCTAAACCTGTTTGCTCGATAACCGCCAGTACAAAGGCAGCGAGCCGCTCGCCCTGCTGTCCGTGTTTTTGCGTAATTGCCTGTTCAGAGGCGCCGGTGTCTATGGTACTGCCGATTGGGGCATCAGACCGCAGGTCGTCGGCTTGTGCATCGATGTCCACTGCCGTATCAAACGCCGCAGCGCCGGCGGTATTTGCGGAATCGTATTCGGCAAGAAGGCTGCGGAGCGAATGCAATGTGTTTAAAAACTCCTGCAGCGCGGTACCTGCTTTCTTGGGTATCGGGAGCTTTGCTCCTGCGCCGAGTAGTACAGTAATATAGTCGGCTCCTTGTTGCGGTATAGCTTCTGCTTGTTGTCGCAAGGGTAGGGCAGTGGGTTCTTGCAGTTGAGTGAACTCTTGTTGAGCGCTTCCACTGTCTTGTTCCGGTGAACTGCCGAATGCCAATACACCTGTATATGCCGGTGGTTCTATGGTTGCCGCTTCTTCCACAGTTGCCGCTGAACCTGTATTTGCGGATAAATTTGTAAATGCTGCGCGAGCGTACGCAACCAACTTATTTTGTGTGGTTTCGCCGATTCCCCGCGCGGGTTTATTCACCATACGGCGGAAGGCAATTTCATCGCGTCCGTTTGCGATAAGCGCCAAAAGAGCAAGCGCATCTTTAATTTCTTCGCGTTCGTAGAACTTGAGCGTACCGACTACTTTGTGAGGAATTTTTTCGTGCAGGAAAGTTGTTTCAAAGTTGAGCGACTGTGCATTGGTGCGGTACAAAATTGCCCAATCTGAATAGGCACCGCCTGCCCGTACCGCCTTTTTGATGAGCTGCACACACAGCTCTGCCTCCGCGTCTTGAGACGGTAGGTAATAAAGGCAGGGCTTTTGTCCGCCGGTTCCGCGTGCTGCAATCAGCGTTTTACCGAGCCGGCCCTCATTGCGGGAAACCACCGAGTCGGCGACGCGCAAAATCGGTTCATACGAGCGGTAGTTCCGCACCAGCCGGATAATCTTTGTGTGCGGAAATTGACGGTCAAAGGTCAGGATGTTCTGCACCTCCGCGCCGCGGAACCGGTAAATAGACTGATCGTCATCGCCGACAACACAGACATACGTGTCTTCGCCGGTCAATTCCCGCAATAGCTGAAACTGAGCGCTGTTTGAATCCTGATACTCATCCACGAGGATCACTTTAAAGCGTCTATGAAGCTGCTGGGCAATAGCGGTATGTTCTTGCAGCAGCTGAACCGGCAGCATAATCAAATCGCCGAAGTCGGCATTCCCTGTTTCACGGAGCCGCTGTTGATACGCACGGTAGATTACAGCGAACTCAGGCGCGGGGTCGATCATCGTAAGCTGCGGGTTATCAGGCAACAGGCAATAATCTTTCGCGCGGGAGATTTTCCGTATAAAGCGCTGCGCCTCCTGCTTATTTAGCTGAGGCAGCACTTTCATCAACAGCGTTACCGAATCATCATCATCGTAAATCGTAAAATTGGGAGAAAGCCCCGCCCATTCGGCATACCGGCGCAGCATCCACGCACCGAAAGAGTGAAAGGTGCGGATACTCGACCTGGCTGCGCGTTCATCCAGTGCCTGTGCCCGTTCCGCCATTTCCCGAGCAGCCTTGTTGGTAAAGGTAACTGCCAAAATCGATTCAGGACGCACATCTTGTTCTGCAATGAGCCACGCAATTTTTGTTGTAATAACCCGCGTCTTCCCCGAACCCGCACCAGCCAAAATCAAAAGCGGCGAGCCGGTATGACACACGGCTTCAAGTTGTTCAGGATTTAAAACCGATAAATATCCGCACGTTTCTTCCATCGTTCTCATGTTACTTTTGGCTAAGATTTCCCGTCAGCAATTCTTTAAGTTGATCTAAAATCTGCCCGCCGCCGGTAATGGAAATTTGGCTGATCTTTTCGCTCATCTTATCGACATATTCAAGTTCCTTGAGTTTTAGCAACAAGGGATTTTCCTCCATCAATTTAGCGGTATTGAGGAGGCTCCGCGTCGAAGCGGTTTCTTCGCGGCGGGTGATGATATTCGCCTGCGCTTTCTTTTCGGCAATCAACACTTGATTGACAATATCCCGAATCTCTCCCGGTAAAATAGTATCTTTCAGTCCGCATGAAAGCACTTCGATACCGAATTGCGCTTGATACGGTTTTAGAGTCTCCATGACAAAGGCATTGATTTCCTGTTTTTTTTGCAGCAGCTCATCAAAAAGGAGCGTGCCGACATACTCGCGCAATGCAAGTTGAAAGCACACATACAGCTGATTTTCATAATCGACATTTGCAACCAGCGCAGTAACCGGATCGTTTATTTTATACCGGCACATAAAATTAAGCCGGAGCAGGATTTTATCCTTTGTCAATATTTCTTGACCTGAAATTTCAAGTTGCCGTGCACGCATATCGGCTTTTATCACATTGATGGACTGAACACCTTTCCAGAAAAAATAATTCCCCGGTTCAAGTATTTTGATGAATTGTTTATCAAAGTAGAGAAGCCCCTTCTCGTATGGTTCAACTCCATAGCTGATAACGTAGGGTTTCAATACATCGGCAGTGAGGATATTCCGATCAATATCCGCGCTGATTTCAGGATTGTTCAAATCAATCTGCTGAAATGTTTTAACGCGGCTATTATTCCAAAAAATATGCTGTCCCGGTGTTAACACGTCTTTTAAAAACTCATCGTCAAAATAGAGCGCAATATGACCGGCACTCACCGTAACGGTTTCCGTTTGATTGCGGAATGCCTCGTCGGCAAGCAGTTCAGCCGGATCGCCTGCGGTATGCAGTTCTTCAAAAACCGAATGATATTCAAGCGTATAGCTTTTCCAATTCAAAAAAAATCCAGGCTTTAGGATTTTGATAAACTTTCCGTGCTTAAATAGCAATACCTTTTGATCAAACCTAATATACATACTTACTCCCTGTAATAGCTGAGGCAATTGCCCTGAGATTAAAAAGAATACGGAAGACCTGTCCTGCCGTCGAAGAACGGATCGCGGCTTTAGGAATGCTGCAATGCTTCTATGCTCGGTACGGTTAGGCGCTCTTTCTAAAAAGAGAACCGTAGCGTACTGAGTTTCGGCAGCTGCGCTCTACATTCCGGTATCTGCTGCAATGCTAAGTTATCCGCCGGTTGCCGTCTGCAAGCTCCTCACCTGACCCCGCACAAGTCCTCGGGACGGCACGGCATCAGATAGAAACAGTATGCAAAAGCGCCGAGACATCAGCGCCTTTGCCGCAGACAGCGAGGGCAAGTATTCCGTATGTGTTGTGGTGCTTCTTTTCAGAAGCTGTGTTACCATACGCTGCGTGAAGTGCAGTTGGGAATCGAACCCAATTAGTCCAGCCGGGCGAGAGAGTGCTTTGCTCTAACTCGACACCGGGTTATCTCATATTTTTTCACGGCAGAACGCAGGAGACTACTGTTCCGGCGCTGCTGTGCTCTAAATGAAACACCGCGTGAAAAAAACAGACGTCTTATTGTATGAGTTTATCGAGGCCTTGGCTAGAGGAAAGTGAGAATGCACCAGGGCAAATATTTAAAAAATGTTGAGTGTACTTGCCTTCTTTTTGCGAGCATCTCTAGAAATTATACCTGAGTTTTTTGCAGATGCCTATGATTGTATAATCAAAACTATGAGAAGTATTATATCATAAGTGTACGGATTTTGGTAGCGAATGCTACATTTCATATTAGAGTAAACGCATCGGATTTCCGGCGCAGCGCAGCCGTGCTTCAAATATGTTTGTTGATTCCCATTAGTTAACGAAAAACTAAATTTACAACCCAATGAGTAAATGTACCGATAGGGAGTAAATCGATATCGATTATGTTTTCGATGATTATGGCAGCAAACAAAGTAAGAGTGCCGTATTGTGTTATTTTCCGCTCAACTTCATTGCTTAAATTGAGTCCCGATAAAAATACATGACTGCCGTGCCATCGCCGAGTTTATCCGCAACGAAGGCATGGCTGAATTCATGTACGGTAAGGCCGATAATCACTCTGGGCAGCGAATACAGTATATTAGTCCAGTTAAAATTCATAAAAAAACGCTATCAGTGTAAAAACTCTTTTACAGCGCCGCTTTATAAATTGCAAGAACATCGGCTGCCGTTAAGGTTTGGAAGCCGCGGATTTTTCCGCTGCGGCTCCGGTGCATCACAGCCGCTTCCGCCATCTCTTTAAGATGCTCTTCGCCGATACCGACTTCACGCAGCGTCATCGGGATACCGAGCGATGCAAAAAATTCCGATGTCTTATCGATGGCGGCGTTTGCCGTTTTATAGACATCCGCGTCTGCGGGCAAGCCCCACACGTTGACACCGTATTCGGCAAGCTTATGCACGGTATTATCGTTCAGTACGTGCCGCATCCAGTGAGGGGTCAGGATTGCAAGTCCTACCCCATGCGTAATGTCATAAAAGGCGCTCAGCTCATGTTCCATCGGATGAGCCGACCACATCGTCATTTTTCCGCAACCCAACAAGCCGTTAATTGCCCATGTTCCTGCCCACATCAGATTGGCGCGGGCGTCATAATTATCGGGTTCCTTCAGCGCAATGGGGCCGTAGTGGATACAAGTCTTGAGTACCGCTTCGGCGGACCGGTCTTGTAAGTAAGCCCCGTCATCCAACGAAAAATAATTTTCAAACGTATGACTCATAATATCCGCAGTACCGGCGGCCGTATGCTCTTTGGGTACCGAGAACGTGTAGCACGGATCCATCACCGAGAATTTAGGCATTGCAGACGGTACTTCAAAGCCGAGCTTTTCCTTGGTTTTAAAATTGGTAATAACGGCTCCGCAATTCATTTCGGAACCCGTCGCTGCAAGGGTTAAGACAGTACCGAGCGGGAGGACGTTCTCCGCTGATGCCTTCCGGGTAACAATGTCCCACGGGTCGCCGTTATAGTGCGCACCGGCAGCGATTGCCTTAGCACAATCGATGGAACTTCCTCCGCCGACAGGGAGAATAAAATTAAGCTTATGTTCCCGTACCAGCGCGATTCCTTTTTCAACTTCTTCTATCCGGGGGTTGGGAGAGATGCCTGACAGCTCCGCATAAAAGATACCTTTTGATTTTAACTGCGCCGTTACCGTATCGTAAAGCCCGATTTTCTTGATACTCCCGCCGCCGTAACAGAGCAACACTCTATTGCCGTACTTTAGTATTTCATCGGCAAGCCCTTCGACACTGCCTTTCCCGAACAGTATCTTTACCGGTACATCAAAAACAAAATTGAACATCATAGCCTCCTAATCATTTTATGGAATGGAAAAAACGCTTTGATAAATCTATTTATTTAAGTTTAACATAGAATACATGATTGTACTATCCTGCATAGTCTAAAGTTTTATCTGGGGGCCTCACTCCGTTCGGGGCGCTACGTCCGCTGTTCCGCTTTCGCTCCATTCCTCCACTTCGTTTCTGTACGGACAAGGATGTCCGTGATGTGAATCAGCAGCTCCTATCGCTAACCCTGTGGGCAGCACAGAGCTTATATCTCCTTGCACATATATACTATTCCGATGTTCCTGCCGAATTTCCGCCAACAGTTCTTCAATCTTCCGTATTCAATAAACCCATGCTTCTTATGAAATGCAATGCTTTGCTCATTCTCATCGGATATATCAACAACAAGCTTTTTCATGCTGTGTTGTTTTGCGTCATTTTCCAGCAATGATACGATTTCCCGTCCCACACCTTTTCCGGTCATTTCCTGTTTAATGAAATACATGCAATCGCCGAGTTCGTTAAATGTTCGGATGTTTTTATATTTTTCCAGCATACAAAATCCGATAACCTCGTTTGCATTATTCATTATCGCGTATGCGCTGACAACATCGTCATCAACGAGGGTGTTAAAGAAGTCATACCCAACTTTTTCGGAACGGTATGCTGCTGTTGTGTGTTCAATATAATAATTGAAAATATCGATTGTTTCTTTTTTATATTTTGCAGTCAGCCTGTTAAAATGAATATCCATCAGCACCTCTCCTACTTTTTATACAAAACCAGCATAAAAATTTACCCTGTTCTATTATATGTATTGTAGCGGTATTATCTACAGCAATAATCGTAAAAGCTCACCGTAAATGCTTTTCCCAATCGCGCCAGCTCACATAGGAAGTACCGTTGATGTCCATACTCATATCGGATAAATAAAACACCGCATTTTTTGCCGTTTCATCATTCAGCAGCTGTAAATATTTTTTTGTGCTGCGCGACAGCTTTGCATCCGGGGCATTGGAGCTTTTTATCTCAATCGCAAAAGTACGGTTCCAATCCGCAATCGTATCTACCTCCAAGCCCTTGCTGTCTCTAAAAAAGGTCAGATTCGCTTTTTTGCCCTGATTCATGCGATATTTCAGTAATTCTGAAACGGCAAAGGTCTCAACCGCTGCTCCCTTGTATCTGCTCAAGAGCAAAGCCTCTTTTGTCTCCAGCCGTAAAAGATGACACAGCAGTCCTGAATCAACAAAATAGAGCTTCGGCGTTTTTACAATACTTCTTCCAAGATTATTGGTGTTCGGTTCAAGGAAGTGGATAATAAACGAAGCCTCTAAAATAGAAAGCCAGCTCTTGACCGTCGGTGCGGAAATACCGGTATCCCGCGCAATGCTATCCATAGAAAGCAGCTGCCCGCTCTGCACCGCACATATTTGAACAAACTTCTTAAACAGCGAAATATTGCCGGAATTAATCTGATCCCGTATATCCAAGTCCAAGTAGGTATCGATATAATTTTCATACCAATCCTCCGGAATAAAATGCCGGGCAGTATCATAGAGGGGCGGATATTGACCCGAAAAAATCAGCGTATACGGATTGTCCGGCAGCACACCGCCCGTCTGTAATTCGTGAATGGAAAACGGCAGCAGCTTCAAAAACGCTGCTCGCCCCGCCAAACTGTCCGTCATATTTGCTTTTAACCGGAGCTGACTGGAACCCGTTACGATAAACGTTCCCGGAGCGCTCTGTTCCCGATCCACATGCAGTTTTATCGCATCAAAGATTTCCGGTACTTTCTGCGCCTCATCAATCACCGCACCATCGGGAAACGCCATAATAAAGTCATTCGGATTCGACGCTGCAAGATCCCGCATTGTCCGGTCATCAAACGTCACATATTTTTTATCAGGGAAAACCGCTTTTGCCAGTGTTGACTTCCCGCTCTGCCGCGGCCCGGTTATCCCAATCACCGGAAACTGAGAAGCCAACCGCCGCAACGCCTCTTCCGCTGTCCTTTTAACCATATCGCCGCTCCTTTTTTAATCCGATTACAAGTAGACCTGTTTACCCCTTCTGTTGCTGAAGAGGTCTAGCATTGGAGATGATAATCCAAAGTATACTATGGGAGAATCCTAAAGTCAATATTGGGAATAATCCAAAGTTTTATATGGTGATAATCTAAAGTTTTGACGGGTTGTAATCTAAAGTTTTATGCAGTGATAATCTAAGGTCTTGTTTTTATATGGTGGTTTTCTCACTCCGTTCGGGTCGCTACGTCTGCTGTTTCGCTTTCGCTCCATTTCTCCGCTTCGTTTCTATACGGACAAGGATGTCCGTGATGTGAATCAGAAGCTCCCATCGCTAATCCTATTGTAGCGGTATACATTATCTCTCTATAGACTAAGGCTATGAGCAGGGGGCGGAGCGGTTTGTTACATTATACCGCCCGCCTATGATATTATTTACTGTACTTCTTTTCTATATCGCCGATCATATTGACGCGTTTTGTGTAGCTGCCGCCTTCAAACTGTGCATCAAAAAAAGCATCGACAATTGCTTTTGCTATTTCAGGGCCTACAATACATACCCCCATAGAAACGATATTGATATCACTGTGCTCAACAGCCAATTTTGCGGTGCACGGTTCACTACACGCGGCAGCACGGATTCCCGGAACCTTATTTGCGGCGAGGGAAATACCGATACCTGATCCGCAGATCAATATTCCTTTTTCAACCTCCTTCGATTTAATTGCCTCAGCAACCTTTAAACCGAATTCGGGATAATCGACCGGAACCTTCGGATCTGTCGTTCCGTAATCGACACATTCATACCCTTTGTTTCGTACATGTTCCATTAAGATATGTTTTAATCCAACCGATGCATGATCGCATCCAAAACCGACCTTCATAGTATGCTCCCTTTGTATCGTAAGATTTTTGATCATTTTCTACAAACCGGAATCTTATAGAAAAGATCGCAATTATTGCAACTTCTATTGCAGTGCTACAACATAATAACATATTTATAGCGAAAATACTATGGATAGGATATCTCTAAAAAACTCACGCAGATTTGTTTCGCGTTCTTCGGAATAGATACACTCATCCCCTTGACACCTACCCCAATCGGTTGTATTTTTATATGTGTTAGCTAACGCTGTATGCAAAAGAAGGAATCCATGCCGAGAGACAAAACCGCCAATCATATAAAAATTATAGCTGCGGCAAAAGCCGAATTTATGGAGATGGGCTTTGATAAGTCTTCCATGCGGCGCATTGCTGAACGCTGCGGTATGACGGCTGCGGGAATATATCGGCATTGTGTGGATAAAGCAGACCTCTTTGATCAAATTGTCGCTCCTGCGGTGGATCGCATAAACGCTTGGTTGGATGCGCACGTTGCGCGGTATGTGGATGCAGTCCATCACGAAGAACGTATACAGTGGCGGGATTCTGAAATCGACATGATGCGTGAGATTATCTATCCGAACATGGAAGAATATCATCTATTGCTGGCAAAATCGCGGGGGAGTAAGTACGAGCATTTCCTCCACGATCTTACAGAGGGGCAGCAAGCGCAGCTTTTACAATATATGCCGATGCTGAAAGCGCAAGGCTACGCGGTGAGGGATATTACTCCAAAGGAGCTGCATCTTTTGCTTTCAGCATATACGACTGCTCTTTTTGAACCGGTTATCCATAATTACAGCGTGAAAGAAGCACTCCGCTGCTTAACAACGGTAGAGGCATTCTTTGTTCCGGGCTGGAAGCAGTTGTTAGGGTTCTGATAGCTTGCATAATTGAATAGTGTTAAAAGACACACCGCCTCGTGTGTGAAGAGTGGCGATGAGTTTAAGTAAATGTTAGCTAATGCTAACTATTGTTTGTTAGCTAACAAAAGGAAGTTTGCTTATGAAGGAAAAAGAAAAAAGTCCTTCGCCTATCGCGTGGGCGTTGGGACAAACAGGGGAACACAAAGGACAATATGTTTTGAGTGTTATCCTCGCAGTCATCGGTGTGGCCTTTTCCATCGCACCGTATTTTGTTGTTGCCGGCATCGTACATGGTTTGATGGGCGGAAACAAAGACCTTTCATATTATATGATACGTTGTCTGATTATCGCAGCGTTCTGGTTTTGCCGTGTACTGTTTCATGCGCTCAGTACATCGACAAGTCATAGAGCAACGTTTGCAGTACTCGCTGAACTCCGAAAACGCTGCACGGAAAAACTGACAAGAATGCCGCTGGGGGCGGTGCTGGAGCAAAGTTCCGGGGCGCTCAAAAATACGCTCATCGAACGTATCGACAGCATTGAAACAACACTGGCGCATATCGTTCCGGAGTTCACCGCAAATTTACTGATCCCCGTCATCATTTTGATCTACATTTTTACCATTGATTGGCGTATGGGGCTGGCTTCGCTTGCAACGATACCGGTGGGATTTTTCTGTTATAGTCTTATGATGAAGGGCAGTCCTCAATTTTATCAACGCACGGTTACAGCCACCAAAGCGCTCAATGATACGGCGGTTGAATATATCGGCGGTATTCAAGTCATCAAAGTTTTCGGAAATACAAAAAGTTCCTACGACCGCTTTGTGCATGATGCCTATGAAGCCGCTCACAGCTATATCGATTGGATGCGCTCCTGCATTCTCACCTTTACATTCGCCACGGTAATCATGCCCGCTACAATGGTTTCCGTGCTCCCCATCGGCGGTCTTTTGGTAAAAGGCGGCTCTCTTTCTCCGCAGAATCTGGTAACAATTATTATTCTGTCTGTCGGCATCATCACACCGCTTATAACCTTGATGAGTTATTCGGACGATTTTCGAACCATGGGAACCATCTTCGGTGAAGTTCAAAGTATTCTGTATGCTCCCGAAATGGAGCGCCCTGTAGACGGAACTGTTCCAAAGAGAAATACGCTGAAACTGCAGGATGTTCATTTTTCGTATAAGGAAAAGGAAGTGCTTCACGGCATTTCGATGGAAATCCCGGAGGGCCGTTTTATTGCGCTGGTCGGTCCTTCCGGCAGCGGAAAGAGTACCATTGCGCGCCTCATCGCTTCGCTTTGGGATGTGAGCAGCGGCTCAATTTTGCTGGGGGATACGGACATTCGCGCAATTCCGCAAGAGGCCTATTCGGATAAGATTGCCTTTGTCTCGCAGGATAATTATCTATTCAACATGACGGTCAGGGAAAATATCCGCATCGGACGGGCGGATGCAACTGATGCGGAAGTGGAGGAAGCGGCGAGACAAAGCGGTTGCCATGAATTCATTATGGAGCTGGAAAACGGTTACGATACTTTGGTAGGCACTTCCGGCGGGCATCTTTCCGGCGGCGAGCGGCAGCGTATTTCCATTGCCAGAGCAATGCTGAAAGCGGCGCCCATTATCATTTTGGATGAAGCAACCGCATACACCGATCCTGAAAACGAGGCGGTCATTCAGCGCTCTATCTCGAAGCTGACGGAGGGGAAGACGCTCATCGTGATTGCGCACCGGCTCTCGACGGTCTCCTCTGCGGATTGTATTTATGTCATTAAAGACGGCGCCGTTGCAGACAGCGGAACTCATGATGAGCTTCTTTCTCATCACGGGTTATATGAAACGATGTGGAATGCACATATTGAGGTGAAAGATCATGCTTAAAGTTATTAGAAAGTTTTTTGCGTTCTGCGGTGAAGAAAACCGCCGGAAATTTATCACTTCCATTCGGCTCAATGTTATCCAGGCGCTGTTTGAGGCGCTAAAGATTCCGGCGATTGCAGTGATGATTCGGGCGCTGATGAACGGAACGGTAGACACAAACGATATCCTGCTCTCGTTAGGGATTATGCTGATCAGCATTGCCGGATCGGGATTGCTAAAATCAAAGGCTGTTATCTTGCAGACCGAAGGGGGCTATGACACTTGTGCGAAAAAACGAGTGGAGATTGCGGAGCATCTGCGGTATCTTCCGATGGGATACTTTAACGCCAACAGCCTCGGGCAGATTACGTCTATCACAACTAATATAATGGAAAGCCTTGAAAATATTGCAACCCGTGTGGTAATGCTTGTCTGCGACGGTCTGCTTACAACTTCGCTTATTGTCATCATGTTGTTTTTCTTCGATTGGAGAATCGCCTGTGTACTGCTCTGCGGTTTTTCGCTGTTTCTTTTTGCAAACAGCCGTCTCCGGATTGCTTCCGAAAAGGTGTCGGGAAAAAAGATACGCGCAGATGAAAGACTCGTAGAAAAGGTTCTGGAATACCTGCAAGGAATGACCGAGGTTAAGGCTTACCGGTTGACGGGAGTTAAGAGCAAGGAATTAAATGAGGCTATCTCGGAAAACAGTAAGATCAATATCGACATGGAAATGACACTGGTGCCGCGCATAGCATTGCAGAGTTTTATCGCCAAGCTTACCGGTGCGGCAATGGTAGCTTTTTCATGCGTATTTTATTGTGCCGGAAGTATGGACGCGCTGAATGCTGTTGTCATGGTAATCTCCTCATTTATCATCTATACCAGTCTGGAAACGGCAGGACAATACTCGTCACTGCTGCGCGTAGTTGATATGAGTGTTGACCGGGCGCAGGAAATTCTGAACACGCCGCAGATGGATATATCCGGAGAAAATATTACACCGGCAGTGCGTGATATTACTGCGCAGGATATAGCATTTTCGTATGAGAAGCGAAAGATCATCGACGGGATTTCATTGCATATTCCTGAAAAGACCACGACGGCGATTGTCGGACCTTCCGGCGGAGGAAAAACCACCTTAGTAAATCTGCTTGCACGGTTCTGGGATGTAGACGGGGGAACCGTTATGCTGGGCGGCCGGAATGTGAAAGATTACGATATGGATTCCTTGATGGCGAATTTCAGTTTTGTGTTCCAATCGGTCTATTTATTCCACGACACCATCGCCAACAATATCCGCTTTGGTCAGCCCGGCGCTCCGATGGCGGATGTGATCGCTGCGGCAAAAAAAGCCTGCTGCCATGACTTTATCTCAAGCCTTCCCCAAGGATACGATACGGTTGTCGGTGAAGGCGGCGCAAGCCTTTCCGGCGGCGAAAAGCAGCGCATCTCTATTGCCCGCGCCATGATGAAAAACGCACCGGTCATCTTTTTGGATGAGGCAACCGCCAACGTTGATCCCGAAAATGAAAACGAACTGATGCACGCCGTCCAAGCGCTTACCGCCGAAAAGACCGTCATCATGATAGCCCACCGGCTGAAAACCGTTGAGAGAGCCGATCAAATCATCGTCGTAGACCACGGCAAGATTGTACAGCAGGGCACACATGCCGAACTGATGGAGCAGGACGGCATTTACCGAAACTTTATCGGCGAGCGTCGCGAAGCTGCAAGTTGGAAGGTACATAAATAATTATATGGAGGTTCCCCTCACTGCGTTCGGGTGGGGGAAAAATCTGACAGTGGAAAAAAGCCTTAAAAATGGTATAATATCGGCAAATATGTAGAGAGAAAACTGTGAAGAAAAAGGTGGTGAGTTCATTTGCTGAACTCAATAACTGGAACTTAGAAAGCAAAGAAATAAAGCAAGAGGTGTTGTGAGATAATACATATGTGACAAGAATATACAAAATGGCTTGCGAATGATATAATTAAATGATATAATTTAAATATAAAAGATGTTGATGGTTTTTTTGTATTGTGGTTAGAAAAACTTATGCAGTTAGAAGGAAAGGAGAATTAAAGATGATTACAAAGAGCTTCGAAAGAAAATTAGAAAAACTTGGTGCATTTGAAATTAGCTTTGATATGTTGAAATTATCAGAAAAGAATGAGAAACATTTGAAATTTTTGAATGCAGGAAGAGGAAATCCTAATTGGATTAATACCTTGGGAAGATTAGCTTTTGCAAGACTGATGGAATTTGGCGTGTCAGAATGCAAAAGAACTCTAGATAAAGGAGATTTAGCTGGATATGTTGACTCCAATGGAATTGAGGAGAGGTACAATGCTTTTTTAAATCGTGACGATGAGGTGGATGTATTTCTTAAAAAGATCGTGGAGTATAGCGTAGACCATCTAGATTTAGATAAGAAAAGCCTTATTTTGGAGCTTACAAATGGCATTATAGGAAATAATTATCCGGTTCCTAGCCGTTGTTTGGAGAATACGGAGCACATCATCAATGCATTTCTTCAAAGCATTCTATATGGGAAGGCTAATTTAAGAAAAAATACTAAGGTATTTCCAGTAGAAGGCGGTACGGCTGCAATTGTTTATATATTTGATTCCTTAAAGCATAATGGACTACTTAATGATGGAGACCACATTGCAATCAACACACCGGTATTTACTCCTTATATTCAGATTCCGAGACTATCAAATTTTGATTTAGCAGAGGTCGATCTTCAAGCAAGGGAAGAAAATCAGTGGCATATTCCAGATTCTGAATTTGAAAAGCTTTTGGACCCTTCTGTCAAGGCATTTTTCTTAGTGAATCCATCAAATCCGGGTTCTCGTAGTCTTACAGATGAGTCTTTGGAACAGTTAAGAAAGGTAGTTGTAAAGCGTCCGGATCTTATTATTATAACAGATGATGTATACGGTACTTTTGTAAATGGATTCCGCACTGTTTATTCCGTTTGCCCAAGAAACACTATTTTGGTTTATTCGTATTCAAAGCTTTATGGTGTTACAGGATGGAGACTCGGAGTTATAGCAATTAATGAAGATAATGTTTTTGATGAACTGATTAAGAAGCTTCCTGAGAAGAAGAAAAAAGAACTAGAAAGCGATTATTCTATCGTTACATTTAATCCTTCGGAAATGAGCTTTGTTGAAAGGATATGTGCAGACAGCAGATCTATTGGATTGTATCATACAAGCGGGCTATCTACACCACAGCAGATTATGATGGTTCTTTTTTCTATGACTCATTTGGTTCTTGAAAATGAAAAGGATCAATACATTGAAGCTTGTAAAGAAATTACAGCGATTCGTTACCACAATTTAATGTCTACATTAGGCTTACCTGAGGATAACAGTGATTCCAATGCTAAATATTATACACTGATTGACATATATCAACTTGCAGAGACAAATTATGATAAGAACTTCGCAACATGGCTTAGAAATGAATTTGAGGAAATAGATTTTCTTTTACATCTAGCAAAGGAAGATGGTGTTGTGTTGATGGAAGGAGTTGGTTTTGGAGCAACTCCGGGTACAGTCAGAGTTTCAGAAGCAAACTTAGCGGACAATGATTATAAGAAAATAGCAAATCGTATCCTGTCCCTTTTGAAGGAGTATTACGAAAAGTATGCAAAAGAGAAAAAGGATAAATAGGATAAGGGGGATTTCATATGAATATAGGATTAATCTCACATGAAGTGTTGGAAACAGCACAGCATATTACGATAACAGGTTTTTCCGATATAGCCCATTATTTGATTGCAAATCCGGTTATTTCTATCTTTATATGTCTTGCACTAGGGTATCTTATTGGAAAGCTAAAAATCAAATCCTTTACTATAGGTGCCACTGTAGGAACTTTGCTGGTAGGACTTCTCATATCCCTGGTATTTAAGGGGGCGGGAACCTATGAGATTGACGGAACTGTAAAGACAATCTTTTTCTCACTGTTTATTTTTGCTATCGGATATGAGGTGGGACCTTCATTTTTTGCAAGTTTAAAAAGCTCCGGCCTTAAGATTATTATCCTATCCCTTTTCTTCGCCGTGGTAGCTTTTGCAGTTTCGATTGTTTTGTTTAAGGCTTTTGGTATCGGAGCGGGAGAAGCCGGCGGAATTTTGGCCGGTAGCCTTACACAGTCTGCAATCCTGGGAACAGCGGATTCCACGATGAAGGGAATGCTTTCAGGCACAGAACTGAAAACAGCGGAAAGTCAGATGGCAATTGCCTATGCGCTTACCTATGTTTTCGGAACCGTTGGGGTAGTGGTGTTTTTGAAAAACGGTGCAGCGAAGTTAATTGGTGTAAATCTGACAGATACTGTTAAGAAGAAAATCGATCAAACAAATTTCCATGAGTCTTCTTCGGAAAATACTGTTGTTGGAAATATCAAAGCACGTGCATTTTGCATAGAAAATGGTGCAGAATTTATTGGTAAAACAATAGGTTCAGTGGAAGAGCAGTACGGGGATGATCTTACAATAACGAAAATCATTCGAAAGGGTACACAGGTGAACCTTGCACCGGATGTGCAGCTCCTGGAAGGGGATACGGTTACGATTATCGGACTTCTTGATGCAGTATTGCATTTTGAAGCTTCTGGCATGGAGGAAACTAATGATTCAGAAGCTCTTAGGCTAGATGTGGTAAAGCAAGAAATAGTTTTAACTAACAATTTCTCTCTAGATGTTATAAAGAATCTTTCAAAAAATGGAATCGTCATTTCAGAAAGGATGAGAGATAACAATATTCTCCCTGAAGAGGAGGAGTTAAAGGCTCTTGATCACTTGATATTGGTGGGACCGAAAGCCTTGATTGCGAAGGTTGTAAAGAAACTTGGTTATGTGAAGGATACAGGTACCGAGACAGATGTATCCTTCATCAGCATGGGGCTTGTATTCGGTTTATTAATCGGTGCAATCAGCTTCGTAGTATCCGGAATTCCGATTACACTCGGATCCGGCGGAGGTGCCTTGATTGGAGGGCTTTTATTCGGATATTATCAGGACAAACATTCTAACTATGGACTGATGCCGAAAGCAACACGGTGGTTTTGCAAGAGTGTGGGACTGAATCTATTTATCGCCATTGTGGGGCTTACATCCGGTGCATCCTTCTTATCCGCCCTGCAATCGATGGGCGTAAAGGTACTTTTAATCGGTGTTTTGGTAACCATTTTGCCTCATATTGCTTCCGTTTACTTTGGAAGATTTGTGTTAAAGTTGGATGCTGTAGATATCATTGGTGCTCTATGTGGTGCTGGAACGTGTACAGCAGCACTTAACGGAGTTGTGGAGGAATATGATTCAAGTATTTTTGCTATAGCATATACACCAGGATATGCAATGGGAAATATTTTACTTACAGTCTTAGGTCCTCTTGTAGTAGCAATATGCATACATTAGTTATTTGAGTAGATAAGATAGATAGATTCATACATTTATTTTAAGGAAAAGTGGTTGTATAATATTTAGCGTTGGTGAGAGAAAAAATCCTCTCCCAACGCTAAATTTTTACAAAAAAATAGGAACACACATCAAATCTCGTGTATAATTTAAATCGCACAAAATAAAAAACAAGGAGAAATGATATGTGTTCTAATGCTAGTATAACAGAAATCTTAGGAATTAACGATAAGAATTTAGTAATTTTAGGTAACGAAAAAGAAAATATTAAGGAGATAGAATATACAGTCTTAAGGGGAAAGCTTTCATATAGGCCAGCTTGCTGCCCTAAGTGTGGTATAGTCAATGAAAATTATGACATTATTAGAAATGGGAGTCAGACTGTAAAAATACTTTTTAATAGGGTTAATACAACCCCTTTGATATTGATGGTTAAAAGCAGAGATTTTTCTGTAAGCATTGCGAGTCAACATTTATGGCTAAAACACCTATCGTAGATAAGGGGTGCTTCATATCGAATGATGTTAAGAGGTCTATAGTTTTAAACCTATGTGAGACTAAGTCAATGGACCTAATTGCAAGAGAACACTGTGTATCTCCTACTAATATTGCCAGAATACTCCGTTTAACTGAAGATAGGAGAAGAAAAAATATTCTATCAATAGATGAATTCAAGTCAGTAAATACAGTTGATGCGTCTATGAGTGTAAATTTAACCGATTTAGAAGAAAGAAAGGTTTCTGATATAATGTAAATCTACCAAACCACATTAAGGAGAAACCTTTCATATGAGTAGTATATCAGAAATATACCGTGTTCGTCAACGGGCAATTGAGTATGCAATAAAACATAATAATAATTCAAAGGCAGCAGTGAAGTATAAGACATCACGTCAGCAGATAAAACGTTGGAGAGACAGATACGACGGCACAGTCCAGTCTCTCCTGCCAAAAAGCAGAAGACCTAAAAGCCACCCAAACCAGCACACGCAAGAAGAAGTAGGGATGGTTATGAAAAAGTACAGGAAATTTGGCTATGAAGGGCTGGCAGAAGTTTATGTCAAAGCGAGAAAGGAAGGCTATAGCCGTACATACGATTCAATGTGCAAGATAATAAGGAAAATGAAGGGCAATGCCAAAGAAAAGCCTAAAAAGCTGCATAAAAGAAAAAAAAAGGTTGAACAGGCGAAGTACCCTGGGGAAAGAGTACAGATAGACATAAAATATGTTCCGGAAGAATGCATACAGTTTGGTACACGTGACCAGAAGTATTATCAAATAACGGCATTAGATGAATATACAAGAAAAAGAGTGTTAAGGATAGCAGATGAAAAAAGCACCTATCAGACCGCAAAGTTTCTAGAGAACTTGGAAAGGGAGCAGGGATTTGACATAAAGAAAGTTCAGACAGACAATGGGAAAGAGTTCACAAATTCTGAAAGTGATAAGAAAACACTGTTTGAGCTGAAACTGGAGGAGAAGGGGATAGAGTACGTGACAACCCGTCCATATTCGCCATGGGAGAATGGAAAAGTGGAAAGAAGCCACAGGCTTGACAGCAAGTACTATGCAGACAAGAAATTTAAAAGCAAGGAAGAACTGTTAAGGGCAATAAGGAAATACAATACAAGATACAACAACATATCAAGAAAAGTACTAGGCTTTAAGAGTCCAAATGAAGTGTTAAAAGAGTACAAGCAAAATCAGTAGGTTAAAGATACATTAGGAAAGAAACATTTTTTTTAATATATTTTTGTAACAAATGTTTGACATCTATACAGAAAGCAAAGAAATAAAGCAAGAGGATTGAATATAAGCACACAGGTTAATTGATATTTAGCTTGAGTAAATGGCAAAATGTGGAAAAAGTGATATAATGAGACGGACGAGAAGATTATAAGATGAACAATTATATAAAATTAAATGAAGATAGATGGAATAATGTAAAAAATGACTATACTGAGCCATTGACACATGAAGAATTAGAAGAAGTTAGAAATAATCCAATTTCTGTTGCATTAACTGTTGGGAAAAAAGTTCCGAAAGAATGGTTTGAAAAAGCCAACGGAAAAAAGATATTAGGTTTAGCTTGTGGTGGTGGACAGCAGGGACCGGTTTTTGCTATAAAAGGTTATGATGTAACCATAATGGATTTTTCTAAATCACAATTACAAAGAGATGATATGGTTGCTAAACGAGAAGGCTTAAAAATCAACACAGTTCAAGGCGATATGACAAAATCATTTCCATTTGAAAATGAAACTTTTAATATCCCCATCAACAACCATGCTTTCCAATAATGAAAAGTTCCTGCAGGTAAAAACAATAAAATTCCTATGGCCACCACGCCGAGAGAAAACTTTAACAGTGCTTTAAAGCATAAATCTTTTTCCATACAACCTCTTTTATATTCCCCTTCGCTCAGTTCTTTATGAGCTGTATAATTTTTTCACAATGCCTTTCTGTTGTTTTTACGGAAACTTATCTACGGTTCTGTATATATTCTTTTCTGAGCTTATCGGCAATACCGCTCTTTTGAATATGGTGAATAAGATTTGCATGCGGAAACGGTATGGTTTTGATATCTTTATCATATTCTGTAATTTTTCCGGTTTCATTAAAAAGCGGACGCCCTTCTATTTTGCCGAACTTAATAAACTGTATCCAGTCCTTTTGAATTGCAATAACGGCAGCCTTATTTTCATCGGTAATGTGTATATTCATGTTATCTATGGTGCCGAAGAAAAATGCAAGTTCCGCCCCATGATATGAGCCGCGAAGTCCATTATATAGATTAGGAATATAATTCATTCTATATCCGTATACGGGAGATTTTTCTCCGATTTTTTCCATGAGGAACAGTGCACTTGAGTGAAATACAAGCAACTCCATGATTTGAATTTGTAAGTCTACGATTCCGTTCGCTTCCGGTTTTAGTTCGGATTCAAGAGAATCTGCAAATTCTCCGTATTTTTTCAACAGAAATTCTTTTAAATGTTCTTTGTTCTTTGTAATTCCAAGGGCTTTGTAGTACATCGGTAATTCAATCATGGAAAATTCATCTTTATTTGACCCTATCAGTACCGGCATACAAGGGAATGATCCTCGTTCCAACAGATTCATCGGGTGCTCTGTAAAAAACTTGCCGTCAATGATATCATTTTGACCTCCTTTTAGTTTCATCAATTTTTTAGCCGACAATTTTTTCAGGTCTTCAAGTCCGTTTAAATGATTTTTTGACAGCATTTTTTCATATTCATTTTTTGCGAAATCATATTCAGACAGTATCGGGACATTTCCCGCACAAAGCATGAGTTTATGAAACAGATTATTACTCAGCGGATTTAAATAATGATACAGGGCTGCGACTGCGCCTCCGCAATGCCCCATAAGTGTAATGTTTGTATTATCTCCGCCGAATGAGTTGATATTATTATGAATCCAAGTTAAAGCTGCTTGCTGATCAAGGTAGGAAAGCGACCCTCTTACTTCTCCTTTTTCAAAAACAGGCATATAGCCGAAGTTTCCTATTCGATAAGTAATTGTAACCGCTACAATACCTTGTTCGGCAATATGCGCCATTGTGTATATCGGAACCGTTCCCGATCCTTCTCCTCCGCCGTGTAAAAATACAAGCACCGGTTTCTTTTTCGTAAAATTGTCAGGTGCCCATATGTTTACTACAAATGCATTTTCCGTTTGGGTATCTTTTAACGGTTGAAATTCCGGACGCAGCATATGATGTTTCATTAAAATATTTAAAAACAGCGGATATTTTCTCTGCGGAAAGCATACTGTCTCCGTTCGGTTAATTACTGTTTCCGGTGTATAGTCTTTTTTATTAAGAATTTTTGCATATTCAAATCTTTTTCCTTGTGCATAGGGGACGCTCAATATAGAATACACTGTTCTGCCTTCTTCCGTTTTTCCGACTATATCCGCATATACTCTGCCGATTTCTGTCTGTACTGTTTTCATTTTATATCTCCGTTATGCCAATTTTTATCTCTTCTTATTTATAAATAGTATATCGTTTTTAAGATACATTTTCTATCAGTCGGCAGATCAACGTCGGATTGCCTATATTCTCAATACTTATATTTTTTTGTATAATCGCATAGTGTCAATTAAAAGCGATTTTTTCAGGGGATTCCGAATAAGTGATAGGGCATCTCGAAAACCTGACCTTGAGCGAATTTGTTCGAGACTTAAAGAAACGATATGAGAGAATCGAATCAATTAAAAGAATGTCAGAAACTTTGGGCAGTACATAAGTATCTCGTTCTCAGCAAGTCCGGCTCTATTTATAACGAGATTCGCGAGTATTTAAAGCGGGAGAATGCACAAGTGCAGCATGTGTTGACTCTCATTGATCAGGCGTGCACTTTACCGGAGGATCGAGGACAAGTCTGCAACGCGTTTCAGCATATCTGGGGATATTTTAAGAAGCAGGCTACTCAGGATGAAAAGGCGGAGTTTATGTATTGTTTGGAGCAATATCGCAGCGGTCAGGCGGAACAGGAAATTTTGTTGGGCGCTGTGCGCAAGCTCCTTGCAGTCTACCCTAACAAGTATTTGCAGCAATCGCATCTATTATTCGGAGAACAAGATGAGACTGTGGCATCAAGATATGATTAGCAAACTCCCGCGTCAACAGCTGTTGGGACAACATAGGGAGTGTTGTGCCTTGCGCGGAAACGGCTGGGGCAGGCAGCATGCAACTGTCAATTATGTTTTTCGTTATTCACCCTATCTGCTTTATTGTTATCACCGACTCATTATGGCAGAGATGAATCGGCGAGGCTACAGGGTCAGTCCGGAGTGGTTGGACAAAGACTATCGCGGCAGGAGATGTCCGTCATATAACAATTTAGCGGTCATCGAAGTACTCAACCCCATATATACTGAACATGATGATTGCTATTATCGTGAGTGTCTCAAGAATTTGGAAACCAAGGGAATTCATTTGGATTAAGTAGGGTAACATCAAATGTATGGAACTTTGTATGGATAAAAGCGAAAAGCTCATTAAATATATACTGGGGGACTCCATAGCCCTAGACATCACTCTTTGTGTATGCTTTGTTATCGGTTTTTCACTGGGACTTGGAAGTGTGGAGATCGGCTTTTTTATGGTAGGTCTTGTTTTCCGGTACGGACTAACCATAGCCATCATCAGCATTTTATTGAAGTTTGCTGTTATTGCTTTGAGTTTTCAAAGAGATACAAATATAAAAAGAAAGTCATGGTCCATCGCTTTTCTGTCTCTGGTAAGGCTGTTGATTATAGGCGGAGTAATCTGGGGAATTTACTTTATCGGTAAGGTGATGACTGCCGTAGGATAACCCATCGCTAACCCTTTTAATATCTTTTTTTGCTCATCTCTTACAGCAACAAAGCTCTTCGAACAAAAATCTATTGAATGAATCTTCTAAACCAAGTATCCAAAAAATTCATTTGTTCTTCAGTATGAAACCAATGTTCTCCATTATCAAAAACCGTTAGGTCCGCATGTATTTTATTCGCAAAATTCGTCATTGTCTCTAAAGAAGTCATATCGTCTTTTTTACCGTAAAGAATGCCGGTAGGAATGTTCCATGCTATAGGATTTTTTCTAACAAAAGAAAGATATTCCCACGATAAAGGTTCGCCGAACGGAATGTTGATGATTTTTTTCAGTCTAAGTTTTTCTTCAGATATCTTTGCCCGTTTCATCATGTGTAAAATGATATTTTCCATATCGACAATGGGGGAAACAAACAGTGCTTTTTTGATCGGTTTTTCCGATAAGGACAACATAGAAAAATATGCCCCTATACTGTTTGCAATTAATAGGATTTCATTATAATTCGGAATAATGGAATCAAAATAGTTTTGAAATTCTTCATTGGCCTGCCAAGGTAATTCCGATTCATAATTAAAACCTAAAAGCTCATAATCATCATTAAAAAACTTTTTATAGTAAAGCGCTTCATCGGCAGAACCGCCTTTTCCGTGTATATATACAACCGCATTTTTCATACAAAACTCCACCGCATTCTAAACGAAATATGGATAGTGCTCAATACTTGTGATATAATGCGGGCAGCTAAAGATCGGCCGGGGAGTTATGATTATGGTAAGAGAAGCGGTTAAAGAAGATTTGTCTGAATTATTGAATCTATATCTGTTTTTACACGAAAAAGATATTCCGGAAAATTCAAGTCGTCTGGAAAATACATGGAACACAATTATTGAAGATGAGAATCATCATATCATCGTCAATGAAATAAACGGTAAAATCGAAATCCGAGGAGATGATTTTTAGACGATGGAAACAGTGATTATACACGGACAAAATCATAAGGGATCAACATATCATATTGCGAACAATCTGGCATTGAAAGTCGGGGGAAACATAAAAGAGTTTTTTTTGCCGAAAGATTTCGGTGAGTTTTGTACCGGTTGTACAAAGTGTTTTTTAGAATCGGAAAAACAATGTCCGCATTTCGACAGACTTAACCCTATTACCGAGACGATAGACAAAGCCGATTTGATTATTCTTGCAAGTCCCGTATATGTAATGCACCCAACGGGTTCTATGAAAGCATTTTTAGATCATTACGGATATCGTTGGATGGTACACCGGCCGGAGGAAACAATGTTTTCGAAGCAGGGTGTGTGTATTTCCACTGCCGCGGGTGGGGGTATGAAATCTGCAAATAAAGATATGGCAGACAGTTTGTTTTTTTGGGGAGTTGCTGAAATTTACACATACGGCAAAGCTGTTCAGGCTGTAAAATGGCAAGATGTAAGTGAAAAAGATAAAAAATCCATAGATAAAGCATTAAGCTCTCTTGCAAAAAAAATTACCGATAAGTACGGTAAAGCGAAGCCCGGAATAAAAACAAAACTGATGTTCAATATCATACGCCTCTTACAAAATAAAATCCGGAATCGGGCAGATACGGATTATTGGCAGGAAAAGGGATGGCGGGATAAAAACCGTCCGTGGAAATAATGATAAACTTTGGAAATATTCTATAGGGCACCTTTGAAAACCAACCGGGTTTTTAGAGATGCCGCATAGTAACTTGAAAGTTTAGTTGATAAATTCAACCATCCACCCTTTTCCTGAACTCAGCTTTCCAATATTCTCCCTATATGGCGTTTTTCAAAGAACATATCTTTGTTTGTAAAAACGATAATTACAGCGGCAACTGTAACACAGATTGTTTCGACGCATTTTGTCGTTTGGGTCATCGCAATCTTTTCCTGCATGAAGTTTACAAAAAGGTGAAAAATAATACTTGCAAGCATGCTTCGGTTATTTTTCACGTAAACCCATGTTGTTATAAAACCGAACGGAATAACGGAAATAAAAAAGTTGAACATATACAAAACATTTATTTCACGTATTCCAAAATGGTAGGTGCCTGGGATGAAAAACAGCGGTAGGTGCCATAATGCCCATACAAAGCCGAATATAATCGATTCTGTGAACCAACTGCAATATTGAGCGATTGAGTCTTCACCGTAACCGCGCCAACCTACTTCTTCCAAAACCGAAGCAAGCAAAATCGTTAAAAATGCGGAAGTGACTCCTGCTCCGGTAAAAGAAAAACCCTCCGTGACGGAAAACTGATTTAAAGACTGCCCCCACAACGTTGAAAGTAAAATTGAGCAGCTGACTATCAGTGCAAAAACAATTACGGCAGCAAAAATGTATTTCAGTCTTAATTTATAAAACCTGAAGATCTTGCGTTTAAAGTCCGCTTTTAGTTCTTTACTTTTTGAACCAAACACGGTGATGAGTGCAATTATTGCCGGTGAAAGGAGTCCGAGCAGCATTGTGAGTGTACAAATAAAACCTTCTTTAAAAATAAGCGCGCAAAACCAAAAGCCCCATGTTGCTAGAATGGTCGTAACATAAAACCTTACGGGTCTGTATATATAGGGTTTGTTTATGCAATCTACCGATATGGTTATTGCCTGACGATTTTGACTGCATTTTTCTGTAAGTTCTTCCTGCACAAGATTCTTTTGCTGTCGCAAGGTTTCTGATTTTTTCGAAAAGTTCATAATCCATCTCCTTCACGGATGTTCTTCGGCATCCGTAATGTTAGACGGATAATAACCTTGCAGCTGCAATTATGAAAGAAATGATACATTACAATCCGAGAAATTTTCGCTACTTATAGTAGCAGGGGATGTCTCAAGACATCAATTTGTTATAAATGGCTTCATCCTGTTTGCTGAATACATTAAACACGATTTTCATTGTGCTGTTGTTTTTTGCTTTCCAGTCTTCAACCGTTGAGACGGCAATCTCCGCAGCTTTTTGAGCAGGGAACCGGAACACACCGGTGGAAATACAGCAAAAGGCAACAGATCCTACGCCGTTTTCCGCTGCGAGGTTCAGACAGGACGTGTAGCAGTTTGCAAGCAGCGTGCAGTCGCGGTCGGTAAGTTGACCGCTGATAATCGGCCCTACGGTATGCAGCACATACTTACATGGCAGGTTAAACGCAGGCGTAATCTTTGCTGTTCCGATCGGCTCTTTGTGTCCTTGTTTTTGCATAATGTCGGCACACACGGCGCGCAGCTGAATACCTGCGAAGGTGTGGATGCAGTTGTCGATACATGCATGGCAGGGTTGCCAGCATCCGGTCATACCGCTGTTCGCCGCGTTCACAATCGCATCGACCTTAAGCGTTGTAATGTCACCCCGCCACACATACCAATCCCCGTTACCCCGTCCGGTAGCCGGTTTTAAATTGGCAAGGTCGGTAATGCCGCGCTGCCGGATCGCTTCCTGCAAATAGCTGTCCTGTATGCGCAAGAATTCTTCGCTTGTATGCTGCGGCGGACGAACGTTCATCAGAGAACGGAGCAGGTTCTTCTGTTCATCCTCATCATTCGGCATCTGCACATCGCGATAGTTGGGATTTTCCCTTAAAAGATATTCGATTAAAAAAATACGCCGTTCCTTTTGTGTCATCTTTCCCTTCCATAAAATGCATCAATATTTTGGAAATATACGACTCTCATTCTACCGCTGCTTACTATCGCCCCAGCCGTGCCAATGCCCGTGTATCGGGATCTACATCGTATTGTATTTCTTCATAGAGATTATCGTCAATACAGCGGCGTTCAATCATCTTTTCAATGATGGTGTTGCGGCAGAGGGAATATTTGAAAAAGGAATTCAACATACAAAGGATTTCGTGTTATTGGCGGCTTTTGAGCTTACCATCACTGATCACCCCTGAATCTTCGATTGACAAAGAACGGCAAATAATTATAATCACGCTAATAAAACCTTGTTTTGTAAATCCGATTTTACAAAACGAGGTTTTCACTTCTTAATCTAAAGAGCGGTGATTCGTTGGATTCGATTATTGGCATTGGTAAAGGTATGTTTTGTTCGAGACCTATTCCAATGCATCTCTAATGCTTGATTCTAACACATTTTTATTTTAGGAGTTTATAATGATACACACCTACAAGGCGCGGATTTACAGGATTCTTGTAAATATCGCTATGGGATTGGCAGTTGCTGCAGTTATAAGTGTGGTTGCAGGTTTTTTTATATCGAGCAATATAATAAGAGCCCTTATTTTTATTGCTGTTCTGGCGGGATATGTTTGGCTTGTTATTATTGGTAATCTGATTACTATAGAAGTCGATGAAAAAACGCTGACTGTAAAAAAAGGCAAAAAAACGGATGTGTATGATCTTGCAACAACGGCCGTCAGAGCAGAACTCGTTACCACAACATACGGCCGATCTCGAGCTGGCAGCGATACATCCTGCACACTGTATTTGACGAGGCAGGGTGAACAGGAAGTATCCGTTGATTGTGAACTTATCGGTGTTTCCCAGTTTAACGAGTTGTTGGGGAATTTGGGGATTACGGGAGATACCGTAACTAAGCTCGAAGAACCGGTACACACTAAAGACAATAACTAGGAGAATTCAAATGGCACGAGTTTATTATTTTATTATTATTCCAATAGCGGTGGCTATCTATCTGGCGTATATGTTTTTTAAAGTGAAAACCGATAAAGCGCACATTGCCGGCTGGCTGAATGAAAATCCGAATGCGGCAAAAGTATATATCGCCAAGCCCACTTCATTACTCGGCTTCCTGTCCAAAGCATGGAATCATCTGAACGTTATTAGTGTAGACGGACAGCGCCCGCTCTTTTTTAGAGAAAAACTTTCGGTAGGTTTCTATGTTGCTGCCGGAACACATGTTGTTGAATCTTCTTTTTCAAAAACACGTCCCGGATTTTTTTACCGTACCGTTACAACATCCTACGGACCGAGCAAGCAGGAAATCAGCGTAGAGTCTGCAAAATCGTATAACTACACCTTTGATAAAGGTGAAGAATCCTACCATTTTGAACAAATAAACGAGGTATTATAGGTATCGATTTGTAATTCGGTTCGGATCAAGCCTATGAAAATGATATGGGAAACCTCTAAAAACAGAAGTTTTTAGAGGTTTCTCTTTTACCACTGCTTACTATCGCTCCCTCCGTGCCAATGCCCGTGTATCGGGATCTACATCGTATTGTATTTCTTCATAGAGATTATCGTCAATACAGCGGCGTTCAATCATCTTTTCAACGATGGTGTTACGGCAGAGGGGGCATTTCATGTTACGATACAGTATCCGGAGAATATCGTTAAACACGGGATCTTCGGCTAACGCCTTTGACTCTAGAGCCGTATGTTTTATCTCATGTATATCGAAGATAGTGCACAGCTCAAGCAAGTTAAAAAGCTCAGTCTTTTTGTTTTCAGAGTAATATTTCAAGCAGACTTTTATAAAGGCATTTCTGGTATTGTCGTCATACCGGTCTTTTAAAAAATCATAGACGGCAGGATCATTGAAGGGAACAAGCGCTTCGATAATATCTTGCCGAAACGGCTTATTTTCAGTTGCTTCAAAAGAATCGAAGAGTACCTGTGCAGGAATTTTGATTTGCCGTTCTTCGAATAATCGGATAAGTCTTTTTTTCAACGGCAGTTCAGCTTCAAGAAATACATTCGAAAGTTTTTGGATATCGGCTTCGCTTGCACGTCTTCGTACCCATCTCCAAAGGCTGATACGTTCCAGTCGGGTTGGGGAGGGTTTTCTTTTCAACAGTGCAATGGCTGTATCCGCCGTATACTGTTTTTGTTTTTCCTTCGTGTCTTTCGTTTTATGTGCGCGATTGCGAGATAGCGGTCGATTGCCGCATCATGTTCGTTGCGGAGCTTTTCTGTCAGCTCCGCTTCAGTGTATCCGATATCTTCCGCATATATATCGTAAAAAGTAGAGTCGATAAACTCTTTTTTATTATCTTCTGTAATATGGGTACCGAAATAACGAGCGAGGTATACAACCGCCTCATATTTATCGAGTAGCAGTAAATCGCTCAAGCCGATCATGCCATTATACATATCTTCTTCGGCATACTGTTCGAATTTTTTGTACAGCTCGGTCTTATCGAACCGCCTCGACTCGGCGAGCTTCCGTACAAATCCGAATACCTGCAATTCGCCCCAATCTCTATCGTCCATTGTGTTAAAATATGCGATAACGCGCTCGTCGATTTTTTCTCTGTGCGGATATAATTCCAAGAGATCGTACAGATATTCGGTGCGGCTGCCTTCACATTGCGGATCGTAGGCTTTGTTTTCTATAATGTTAGCATATAAGATTTCTTCAATTTGCTCCGAAGGTTGAATACAGCCTTTTTTCAGCAAAAGATACGGTACACCGGTACCCTTCTCAAGTTCCTGTTCAAAAACGGTAATCATAGTTACTCCTATTTTCAATACTCCAATTGTGTAATAACCCCGACATCAACATTGAGCCCGCGGATTTTCAGTGCATTAAAAATGATATTTTCCACATCTACTGAATATTTTTGCGTAAAAGCGCAAAAAATTCCAGTAGATGTTTTGCTTATTCTATAAAATCTTTCCCATTTTGTCTCTTTTCTTTCTCAATAAGGCTGAAAAAAAGCCGAAAATCATAAAGACGAACGTTTATTTTCAGCCGTTGAAATAGCGCGGCTGAAAAACACTGCGAGTTTGCTTTCGCAAACGTCGTAGATTATATGTGCGCTTTTCGCGCACGAATGCAACAGTTTCCAAAGTTGATACTTTGTTCAACTGTTGCATTTTAAGGAAAGTTTATCTATATAGAGGCAAATTGGAGGTTCAATACATGCAAGCACTTGATGTCCAGAACGATATGCAGCCGGTCAATTACACGGATGCGGTACAGTCAAGTAATCAGGATAAAAAAAATGCAAAAGAACCTGATGTGAAGGGCTCATCCTTTATTGATATAATAAAAAAGCTGATGGCGGAGGAGACCGACAGCCGTACTGCGGGAGAAGAAAAAATATCCGGCAGCACCGCATTGGCTCAAGAGGCGTCGGAACAGACTGAGCGTAAAAAAAATGCTGCGGCGCAAACCGAATTATCCCGGTTAAAGAACAAAGCCGGGAAACACAGCGATATGCGCGCACAACACCTTGCCGAAGCAGATGCACGGGAAGGGGAAGCTGCCGAAGCGCTTGCAGACGCGGACGTTTTGCTTGCCTTTGAAGACGGGATCGATGTAAAGAATGCGCTTGAAAACGGCGCGGATAAGCAGCTTCAAACTTCGATGTTTGCTCAAGCGGAGACGGATGCCGTGCCTGAGGGAGCCGCTTTACTGTCTGCCGAAGAAGCTCAACTGTTAAAAAAGCAGAAAAACGGCAAAGCGGAATCCGGCATGGCTGTAGGTATATCGGCTTCCGGTACGGCAGAGCTGCCCGGAAAGCTGAAGAAAAATGCCGATGAGCCCGCCGCGGATCGTTCTCTCGAAAAAAGCACAAAAGCGCAGCAGGTAAAACAGCACAAGCCGGTGTTTACCATTATAGATGAACGCACGGTGAATGCCGCTCCGGTTGTTGCGGACGGTTCCGTACACGAAGCGGGCGCCGCCGTGCGGGTTACCAATGCGCCGTCGGTTGATATGGCGGCGGACTTCCGCAGTATGACGGCAGGTTTGGGCACCGCTGCAAACGGTACGCAGACAACACAGGAGAGCGGCGCACCGAGTTTTGCGTCGTTGGTGGCGCAGCAGGTGCAGGATATGGCACCCGACTTTGTGCAGGCAGGACGGATTGTGCTGCAGGATAACAACGCAGGCGTCATCCGCTTGCAGATGCAGCCCGCGCATCTCGGCAATGTCAGAATCAATTTGGAATTGGCCGGCGGGAAGAAAATCGTCGGGAAGATTATCACGGGATCAAAAGAAGCGTACGAAGCGTTTAAAGAAAGCATCGAACAGCTTGCCAAGGCCTTTGAACAGGGCGGATTCGCAAGTGCGCAATTTGATGTCAGCTGGTCGGGCGAAGGCGGCGGGCAATTTGATGGTGAGAACGGTCAATTTAATGAATTATTTGCACAAAATGACCGGCTTGAGGTAATGCAGGGTAATCGTTATGCCGATACTGAAACTGTCTATGCCTTCGGGCAAGATCAAGCGGTGAATGTATTTGCGTAAAATGGGGGATAAAGAGATATGAATATCGGTATGGTAGCGCAGGGAAACGGAATTCCGATGCCTTCTTTTGACATGAGTCCGGAAGAAAAAGCCCGGCTCAACATGGAAGTAGACACAATCAATAAACAGAATTTTCCGGAAGGGAGAAAGCCGAAGCAGGAGCTGGGAAAGGACGATTTTCTCCAGTTGCTCGTAGCACAGCTGACTCATCAAGATCCTACCAGCCCGATGGAAGATACTCAGTTTGTCGCTCAGATGGCACAGTTTACGTCGCTTGAGCAGCTGACGAATATGAACCAGAGCTTCGGAACCTTGAACAGACTGATCGGAGATTCTTCGGCGGTTAATGTGGTCGGTAAGCAGGTTGATATCCAACAGAGCAGCGGTACCGTTTCGGGAACCATTACGGCTGCGACCCGCGGAGAAAACCCGCAGGTACAGGTTAACGGCAAATGGTATGCATGGTCGGACGTACAAACCGTCTATGCAAATAACTAAGATATAATAGAGGAGATACAGATATGATGCGGTCATTATTTTCCGGCGTTTCCGGAATGCAGAATCACCAAACCAGAATGGATGTTATCGGTAACAATATTGCAAACGTGAATACCACAGGCTTTAAGCGCGGACGGGTTAATTTTCAGGATTTGATTTCTCAGCAGTTGAGCGGCGCTTCCCGTCCGAACGAAGAAGTCGGCGGCGTGAACCCGAAAGAAGTCGGCCTCGGTGTTATGGTTGCCAGCATCGACACCGTGCATACGCAGGGCGCTTTGCAGTCAACCGGCATCAATACCGATATCGCGGTGCAGGGAAACGGTTTCTTCGTACTCAAGTCGGGTGAAAAGAGCTTTTATACTCGCGCCGGTGCCTTCGGTGTCGATAAAGACGGCACGATGGTGAACCCCGCAAACGGTATGCGTGTTCAGGGCTGGATGGCGCAGGAAGTAGACGGTACCCGCCTTATCAACACCTCCGCACAGACGGAAGATCTCATCATTCCGATTGGGCAGAAGATCGATGCCCGTGCAACCACATCGGTGAACTATGCCTGTAACCTCGACAAGCGGCTTCCGGAACTTCCCGAAAATGCGAACCGCGCGCAAGTGCTGGAATCGACATGGACAACCGAGTTCAAAGTATACGATACTTTCGGCGAAACCCATGAACTTAATTTAAGCTTTTCGCGCGTCCCGGGCACACAGAACCAGTGGCTCGCGACGGTCAATGTTGACCCTGAAAACGCAGAAGCAACGGCAACGCGCACGGGCGTCGGTACTACCGAAGGCACCGGTAACACGTTTACCGTTACCTTCGACAACTACGGACACCTTGCTTCGGTTACCGATACGGCAGGAAATGCCTCCGCCGCAGCAGGACAAGTACTTGTGCAGGTTTCCTATAATGTTCCCGGTGCAACAGCCGGTGAAGACGGTGCTCCTGTCCGCCACACCTTTGATATTAACTTAGGTGAGATCGGTACTTCCCGCAATACGATTACACAGTTTGCGGAACGCAGCACAACGAAAGCATACGAACAGGACGGATACGCAATGGGCTATCTTGAAAACTTTAAGATTGACCAGAGCGGTATTATCACCGGTGTGTATTCCAACGGCGTAAGCAACGAGATCGGTCAGCTTGCGATGGCAGGCTTTGCAAACCAGGGCGGCTTGGAAAAAGCAGGTGAAAATACCTATATTCAGTCGAATAACTCCGGTATTGCGAATATCACCACATCGGGTGTTATGGGAAAGGGTAAACTGATTGCCGGTACCCTCGAAATGAGTAATGTCGATTTAACCGATCAGTTTACCGACATGATTATTACACAGCGCGGGTTCCAAGCAGGGGCAAAAACCATTCAAACGTCCGATACAATGCTTGAAACCGTATTGAATTTGAAGCGGTAATAAGGTAATATAAAGGATACATTATGGTAAAGGTTACGCGGCTTAACGGTACACAGTATTGGATAAATCCCCATCAGATTGAAACGATAGACTGTAACCCCGATGTAACGTTGCATATGCTGTCGGGCAAGAGTTTTGTGATAAAAGAAACACCCGAAGCCTTGATCGATGCTATTGTCGCGTACCGCAAATGTATCGGTATCTTTAAAAACGAAATGTAAGGGAGCTGTCTTAAGTTATGGATATAGCATCATTTATAGGTATATTCGGCGGTATTGCTATCGTTCTGTTCGGAGCTTTCATGGGAAGCTCGTTGGGCGGACTTATCGACGTTCCTTCGATGTTCATCACGATCGGCGGTTCGTATATGTGTTTGTTCTTAACCTATCCGCTTTCTTATGTTATCGGTGTTTTCAAGGTTATGGGCAGGGTGTTCAAAGTTGCCGATTATAAAGAAAAAGAAATGGTGCAAAAATTGGTCGCCTTGTCAGAAAAAAGCCGCCGTACCGGTCTTTTAGCTCTGGAAGAAGAAATTCAAGATTTTGAAGATGATTTTCTCCGTACCGGATTACGCAATGTTATCGACGGTATCGACGGGGCTGCTATCCGTGTGTCGATGGAAAACGAATTAACACAGATGGAAGAGCGGCATAACAAATGGATTTCGTTGGTAAACGCATGGGCAACCCTCGCACCGGGCTTTGGAATGTTGGGAACGGTTATCGGTCTTATCGGTATGTTGCTGAACATCGAAGATAAGAGTTCATTAGGTCCAAACATGGCTGTTGCATTGGTTACGACGTTCTACGGTTCTATGATGGCAAACTGGATGCTTATTCCGATAGCGTCAAAGCTTGCTTATCAGAATAATCTGGAGGTACGGTCAAAGGAAATGATTATCGAGGGTATCCTTGGTATTCAATCGGGCGATCACCCGCGTATCCTTGCGCAGCGTTTGCTGACGTATCTTGATCCTAAAGACCGAAAGGTTTTGGAATCCGAGCTTGTAAGGGATTAGTTCATGGCACGGAAAAAGAAAGGCGCGAGCGCTCCCGGCAGCGGATGGCTCACAACGTACGGTGATATGGTTACGCTGATGCTCTGTTTCTTTGTTATGCTCTATGAACCGAGCGAAGTAGATATCACTCGGTTACAGGCGTTATCGGCATCTATCAGCGGCGACCCTACCGGCGGTTCCATCTCGTTATCGGCGGGCAAACTTGCCGACCTCGGCAATACCATCAGTTCAATGCCGTCTATGGAAAAAGGGAAGATGCTCGGAACCGCCTTAAAAAAGGCTGTTTCGATTTTTACGCCCGAAATAAAGACGACTAAGATTGCTGTTACGAGCGATGAACGCGGTATTGTGATTTCACTTATAGCTGAGTCTTTTTTTGCCCGGAACAGTGCAGAGCTAAATATCGAAGAAAGCCGCGAAACATTATTGAAAATTGCGCAGTTTTTATCCGATAAAGAATTAGCGGCTCGCCGTTTCCGTATTGAAGGACACACCGATTCAAGCGATGCGCTTGCGGGAAAGTGGACAAGCAACTGGGAACTGTCGGCTGCCCGTGCAATCAGCGTATTGCACAATTTGACTGACTTTGGTGTGCAGGAAGATAAGTTTTCCATTGCCGGCTATGCAGATACTCGTCCTGTCTATTCCAACGAGACTGCAGAAGAACGTGCATATAATAGACGGGTTGATATTATCATTTTGGATGATGCACATTTTTAGTGCTTCCCTAAAGATTTACTTGAAGAGAGAGGAGTAACCACAATGGCTGACGAGCATACAAATTTGACTGATGAACACGGAATGGATGAAAACATCGGTGTCGATAATCCGGTAAAGGCTAAAAAAGCGGGGCTTATTCCGACGCTTCTGAAATACATTGCCATCACACTCGCTGCTTTGATTTTTATTGTGACGGTTGTCGTTATTACGGTTAATCTGATGTCAAAGCGGGGGCAATCTCAGTCCGAATATCCTATTGCTGAGGAATACCGCGACTCACGCGAAATGCTGCAATATTATTCTGCAATCGGTGCTGTAAAGACATTTACCAAAGATGTCGTGCCGGGTACCGTTGTGGTTAACGTCGAGCTGGGATATCCGCAAAACGATAAGACAACTTCGCAGGAACTGACAGCGCGGTTGGTTGAGTTGAAGGATTTTCTCCGTGGTTATTTCCAGAGTAAAACGATTGCGGAACTGAAGCAGGAAGAGAAGATTAAAATCGAAATCCGTAATCAAATCAATGACAATATACTATCGAAGTCGAAGATAAAAGCGGTTGCTTTTACCCAATATGATATTATAGAACAATAGGGATTGTATGACTGAAGTATTATCGCAGGACGAAATAGACCAGCTTCTCACTGCAATCAGCTCAGGGGATACCGAAGCGGAAGAGTTTAGACCGGTTAATGATACGCGTAAAATCAAAATTTACGATTTTAAGCGGCCGGATAAATTCTCTAAGGAGCAGATGCGTACCGTTTCAATTATGCACGAAACCTTTGCGCGTTTGACTACCACCGCTCTTTCTGCTCAGCTGCGGAGTATGGCGCACGTACACGTTGCCTCTGTCGATCAGCTGACATACGAAGAGTTTATCCGTTCAATCCCTACGCCGACTACGCTGGCTGTAATTAACATGGATCCGCTCAAGGGTAATGCCGTTTTAGAAATAGACCCTTCCGTTACCTTCTCCATCATCGACCGTCTTTTCGGCGGTACGGGGCAGGGGACAATGGTACAGCGGGAATTAACCGACATCGAAGCCTCTGTTATGGAAGGAGTTATCGTTCGTATCTTGGCGAATATGCGCGAAGCATGGACGCAGGTTATCGACTTGCGCCCCCGCTTGGGTCAGATTGAAACCAATCCGCAGTTCGCGCAGATCGTACCGCCTTCCGAAATGGTTGTTTTGGTTACGCTTGAAACCAAGGTCGGCGAAGAAGAAGGCATGATGAACTTCTGTATTCCCTATATCACGATAGAGCCGATTATTTCAAAGCTGTCCAGTCAGTTCTGGTTCTCGTCGGTACGCAGAAGTTCGACAACTCAGTATATGGGGGTTTTGAAAGATAAACTTTCTACGGTAGATATGGATGTTGTCGCCGAAGTCGGTTCGTTAAAACTGCCGGTACGGGATGTGCTTAATCTCCGTGCGGGGGATGTAGTACGGCTGACTGATACGAGAGTGGGTCATCCGTTTACGCTCAGCGTCGGCAGCAGAAAGAAGTTCTGGTGTCAGCCCGGCGTTGTGGGAAATAAGGTTGCCGTACAGATATTGGAAAAGATTGAGGATATCAATCAGGATGAATTTGAAGAGCTAAGTGCTGATCAGGAGGAATTATATGAGTGATGGGTCCATTTCTCAGAACGAAATAGATGCGTTGTTGTCGGGTATGGGCGGTTCTGCCGGTGTGCCTACGGACGGAGCGCTTACACCGGCTCGTCAAGAAGCCTTACAGAAGTTTTTTGACGGGAATGTTCCCGCACTCTCTGCAAATCTGGATTCGATGACGGGTAAAACCGTCTCCGTGTCCAATCCTGTGATCGAGCTGAGCGGCCGTGAAGCCTTTTTGCAGAAAGTGCCGGATATGGCGGTTGCCGTTACCATTGATTTTGACGGATCACTGACAGGTGATCACTTGTTTGTGTTGGCTCCCGAATTTGCGGAAAAGCTGGTAGGGCTTGTAAACAATGAGGAGAGCGTTACAATCGATGATATGGCGCTTTCGGTTATCAGTGAAACCATTGCGCAGTATGTCGGAAAAGAAATCAGCGCGTTTGACGGTCAAGATATTAAAGGTGTTACCAATATGCCTGCCGAAGCTCATCATGTGCCCAAGGCAATGGTACGGCTTTCTCAGGACTTTGCACTTTTAACATATTCGGTTACAATTGATGATGCAACTTTTAATTTATGGGAGATTATCTCCAAAAAAACAGCGGAACAACTTGCCGATAAATTAAGCAATATGGAGAGCGCTTCGCCGGTAACACCTGTGCAGCCTATTCCCGCACAGCCTGTTCTTGATCAGGGAGGCGCAATGGGGGCAATGAATATGCCGATGAACGGAATGAATGGAATGCCGCAAATGGGTCAGCAACCGATGGGCATGGGAATGCAAATGCAAGGCGGAGTACAGGCTCAGGGCGGAATGGTGATGCCCGGTATGAACCCGAATGTACAATCCGTGCAATTTTCTCCCCTGTTAAACGGAGTAACTGAATCGGAACAGGGAAATATCGGGCTGATTATGGACGTGTTCATGGAAATGACCGTTGAACTCGGCCGTACCCGCAAGATGATTAAAGAAATTTTAAGCATGGGTGAAGGGCATATTATCGAATTGGATAAGCTTGCCGGTGAACCGGTTGATATATTAGTTAATCATAAACCGATTGCAAAAGGGGAAGTCGTCGTTATCGATGAAAATTTTGGTGTCCGCGTTACCGAAATTTTGTCGCCGGCTGAACGTATTAGCGATACATAGCGGATCTGTGAGTACGGCTTTTGCATACTGCGGCCGTAGAGCACATGGGGTGGGAAATGTATAGCAGCTTTTATAAAAGTATATTATTCTCTTTTCTTTTACTCTGCAGCGCCGTGTGTGCGTTTGCGGATAACGGAACAGCAGCAGAAGCCGGTAATCCGGCTGTCTCTCAGATATCACCTGTAGAGACTAATATTGTTTTACAGACGGATGAATCGGCATTGCCGGTACAAGATGTACCTGCACCTCGAGCTTCAAGAAGTTCAACTTTTTTTCTGTTGTTTCAGCTGATCATATCATTAGCGGTTGTGTGTGCGCTCATTTATGGAGTGCTGTATTTTATCCGGCGTTCAAAGCAATTTACCGCCGCAGATGATCCTTTCTTAAAGAATGTTGCCAATTTACCGCTTGCGCCTAATAAAACTCTCCACATTGTGACTCTTATTGATAAAGCATATTTAATCGGCGCATCGGATGCTTCGTTGTCGCTGATTGCGGAAATCACCGATAAAGAGCTCATCGATGCGATGAATCTGCACGCGGCGCAAACACCCGGTCCAAAGCAGAGCTTCAACTCATTGTTGCATACCTTTTTTCCTGCAGCAAAACCAAAGGAAGCCGATGCGAATCCCTTCGACTCGTTTTTAGCTAAGCAGCGGGGACGTCTGCAAAATTCAGGTGCGGTGCAGGAGAACGGAACTCCACGAGAGACGGAAATCGGCGGCACGGGGAGGGAAGGCCGATGAAAAAACTTGCACTATGTATTGCGTGTATCTGCTTGTTTTGTATTCCGGTAACACTGTCCGCGCAGAGCAATACCGGTACCTCACAGACCGGGCGTACCGAAATAGACGCAACCCGTCAGGCAACCCGTATTCCCTTTGTCAACCTAAATATCCGCGAACCTCAAAATAATCAGGAAGTAGCGTTTTCCATTCAGCTGCTTCTGTTAATAACACTGATTACCCTTGCGCCGAGTATTCTCCTTTTGATGACATCGTTCTTGCGGCTCAGTATTGCGCTTGACTTTATTAAGCGTGCGCTGTCGCTGCAGCAGGTACCGCCGACGCAGGTACTCAACGGCATTGCTCTTTTTTTGACGATTTTTATCATGTGGCCGACTTTAACGGAAATATACGATAAATCGTTTAAGCCGATGGCAGACGGGCAAATCAATATCGAAACCGCTTATACCGAAGCGGAAAAACCGTTGCGTCTCTTTATGTATAAACAGATGGCGCATGATCCCTCTCATATCAGACTCTGTATGTCGCTTGCCCGTATGGAAAAACCCAATACACTCGCCGACGTTCCTACTCATGTGTTAATCCCTGCATTTATCCTGCACGAGTTAACCATTGCTTTTCAGATAGGCATCTTCCTTTATTTGCCGTTTATCATCATCGACATGGTGGTTGCAAGTATTCTAATGTCGATGGGTATGATCATGCTGCCGCCGGTGCAAATTTCGATGCCGTTTAAGCTGATTTTATTTATACTGGTTGACGGCTGGAATTTGTTGGTCGGTCAACTCTTTCAGTCGTTCTTGTAGAAGTAAAAAGGAGGAGTGTAAATAAAAGCCGTACAAATAGCACGGCTTTTATTTACCCAAGTTTGCTCAAGTGCAAACTTGTATATCATCTGCACGTTCTCACTTCGTTGCGAACGTGCGTAAAAAGTCAATCGAAAGTTGATACTTTCTTCTTGACTTTTTATGGGAGGAAAAACGATGAGTATCGGGATGATTGTCAGTCTCTTGCGTGAGGGTGTTTTTCAGGTATTTATATTAGCCGCCCCCATTCTGCTGGCTGCATTAGTTGTCGGTTTAATCGTAGCAATTTTTCAGGCGACCACCTCCATTCAGGAACAGACGCTTACCTTTGTACCGAAAATTTTGACTATTTTGGGTATGCTTGCGCTTTTGGGCGGCTGGATGATCAGCGTATTGCGGGATTATACCGTCCGCCTTTTTGACATTATTCCTCAGCTGGTGCAAGGTTAGTTTCCTCGTAGGCGGCGTGAATAATGGAACCTAACCCCTTCTCTTTTTTACTTGTTAAGGCTCCTCTCTTTTTTTGGTATGCGTACGGATATTCGCGATGATTTCTACGACGCCGCTTCTTTCGACGAGGGCGGTGCCGCGCATTGCAAAGATTTCGCTGGCGGGATTAATCGGTTTTTTGGTGATGCCGGTTGCCTATGGTTCCCCGCTGGACGTGCAAGGATTTAATCTTGACTATGTGCTGCTTGTTGTCGGCGAAGCGCTGCTCGGAGTGCTGACCGGCTTTTTTATCAGCATTATCTTTGCCTCGTTTAGTACGGCCGGTCAATTTTTTTCGTATCAAATGGGATTCGGCGCATCGGAAGTGTATGATGCACTTGCTCAAATTGAAAATCCGCTGATGGGACAATTTTTAAATTTTATTGCAGTGCTGCTTTTTTTGCAGATTAAGGGATTCCAGACGTTGTTTTTAGGCGGTATGGTTCGCAGCTTTCAGTCGATCAACTGTTTTATGTTTCTGGAAAAACGGGAATTGCTTGCTTCATTTCTTATAACAAATCTTAGCAGTCTTTTCTTAAATGCAATGATGATTGCACTGCCGGTGATGGGAACGCTCTTTTTAGTGCATGTTTCGATGGGCTTGCTGTCAAAGGCCGCGCCGCAGATGAACCTTTTATCGGAAGGTTTCCCGATAACCATTTTGCTGACCTTCTTTCTTTTAACCGTTTCGCTGCCGTTTATGGCAAATTTATTTGTACGGATTATGGAAAACGGATTCGCGGCATTTGAGTCGCTTCTGGGCCGTGTCGCCGGAGGTGTATAGGATGCGGAAACTTGTGATGGAGACTGCAAGCGGATATACCGAACAGAACTTTTTTATTGACTTGCAGTGGTTTGCAGCAGAGGATGAAGGACGTACCGAAGACCCAACCGACTATAAGATACGTAAAGCCCGTGAAGAAGGACGTGTCGCAAAAAGTCAGGATATCAATGCCGCTTTGGTAATGCTTTTTCCCGCCGGAGCCCTGATCTTCCTTTCTTCCTTTTTTTTGGAAGAGTGTATGGAAATCCTCCGCTTCTTTTTTTTGCGGAGTACACAGGCTGATATTCGTAGCGGTATTTGGTTCGGAATCTTTGTGCAATATTTTTTAAAGCTTGCGCTCCCGCTTGCACTTATTGCAATGATTGCAGGTGTGATTGCCAATATCCTTCAAAATAACGGTTTTTTATTTTCTACTAAACCCATTCAACCTCAGTTTAATAAGATTGTTCCCAATTTTATGCGTTTTTTTAAGCGGGCACTTTTTTCTGCGGAAGGGTTATTCAATTTTGCAAAGTCGTTGACAAAGGTTGTCGTATTGGTATTTGTTGCCTTTTTGATGATACGGGCAAACCTGCCTCATTTTATCGAATTGCTAACGGTGAGTTTTCCCCAGGCGATTTTTTTTATCGCGGGACTTGCCGCAAAATTACTCGCAACCGCTGCTCTACTGCTGTTGATTCTGGCAATCCCCGACTATTTTTTTCAGCGTAAGCAATTTATCGATTCGCTGAAGATGACAAAGCAGGAAATAAAAGAAGAATACAAGGAGTTGGAAGGAGATCCGCAGGTTAAGGGGAGGATCCGGCAGCAAATGCAGGCAATCCTTTCCCAAAATGCAATCCGCAATGTGCCAAAGGCCGATGTCGTTATTACAAACCCGACGCACTTCGCTATTGCAATGCAGTGGGATTCAAAAACGATGGCGGCGCCGATGGTGCTGGCCAAAGGTGCCGATGCGATGGCGCAGAGGATAAAGGCAATCGCCCGCGAGCATAATATTCCATTAATAGAAAACAAGCCGCTTGCCCGTGCGCTCTATGCTAAAGTTCAAATCGGTGATATAATACCGGAGGAATATTATCGGGCGCTTTCGTTAGTGTTTGCAGAAGTGTACACCCTCAACAATAAAAAACAGGAATTTTATAGAAGATAGTCATGGCAGCAAAAAAGTATAATATCGATATCGCAGTTGCATTTACCGTCATCCTCATGGTGCTGATGTTTATTATCCCGCTTCCTACCGTGTTGCTTGATTTTTTTATGGCGTTGAACCTTACATTCAGCCTTGTCGTATTGTTGATTGTATTGTTTACCGCACGTGCTACCGACTTTTCGGTCTTCCCTTCATTATTGCTGCTTAGCACTATTTTCGGATTAGTGCTGAACGTGTCTTCTACCCGCCTTATTCTTTCAAAGGGAGAAGCCTTTGACGGAGCGATGATACGGGCATTCAGTTCATTTGTTATCGGCTCGACCGGCAGTCAAGGTCTTGTTATCGGCTTTGTCATCTTTATCATCCTTATTGCGGTACAGGCTTTTGTTATTACGAAAGGCGCTAAGCGGGTTGCCGAGGTTTCCGCCCGTTTTAAACTCGACTCTCATCCGACAAAGAGTATGTCCATCGATGCCGAATACAATGCGGGTATTATTACCGATGAAGAAGCCCGGAAGAAAAAAGAGCAGCTGCAGCGGGAAGACGACTTTTACGGCGCGATGGACGGTGCGAATCAGTTTGTGTCAGGTAACGTAAAAGTCGGTATTTTTATTACGGTTATCAACGTTATTGCCGGTTTGATTATTGGGATGGTGTTCCGGACTGAATCTTTTTCCAACGCACTGCGTACCTATACGACGTTGACTATCGGAGACGGCTTGCTTGCGCAGCTGCCTTCCCTCTTTTTGTCGGTAGCAACCGGCTTGCTGGTTACCCGTATGATCGACGAAGGGTCATTCGGGCAGGATATTAAAAAGCAGTTTTCCCAAATCGGGTGGATTTACTTTGTTGCTGCCGGTACGCTTGCTATTATGGGCGTACTGCCCGGATTTCCTCATGTTGTGTTATTTATTATCGCGTTTGTTTTGGCTTTTGTCGGCTGGAGAATCATCAAAGAAGAACAGACATTTAAAGCCGGTAAAGAAAAGCAAAAGCAGGCTGCGCAAAAACAGGCTGGGCAGCAGCGCACAGGAAGCGGAGGAGAGCCTGGGGCTGCCGGAGAAATTGCTCCCATCGTACCGCTTGATCCTTTGTCACTGGAGCTCGGCTATGCGCTGATTCCGCTTGTCGATAAGGACAAGGGTGCGGAACTGCTTGAGCGTATTACGCGCATTCGGCGGGAGGCTGCCCTTGACCTCGGTTTGGTTGCCCCGCGCATCCGTATTATCGATAATATGCGGCTTGAACCGAGTGAATATTGTTTTAAGATTAGGGGCGTAGAAGTGGCGCGGGGAAAAATCCGTATGGGTTGGTACCTCGGTATAAACCCCGGCGGCGTTTCCGAAGAAATTGCCGGCGAGCGTACTGTCGATCCTACCTTCGGCTTACCCGCTGTGTGGATATCCGAGGAAAACCGCGACCGAGCCGAGCGAGCCGGTTATACCGTGGTAGATCCTCCTGCGATTATCGCGACGCACCTCACTGAGGTGATTAAAAAGCACGCAGCCGAAATTCTCGGACGGCAGGAAGTGCAAGGTATTATGGATGCGCTGCGCAAAGACTATCCTGCGGTTATCGACGAAGTGGCAAAGGTATGCAGCCTCGGTGAGGTACAGAAGGTCTTGCAAGGCCTTTTGCGGGAACAGGTATCTATCCGTAACACAATCGTTATTTTGGAAACGCTTGCAGATTTCCGCCCGATTACTCCCGAAATTGTGCGTCTTGTTGAAAGGGTTCGACAGGCGCTTGGCAGGCAGATATGCTTGCAGTACGCCGATGAAAATAAAACGCTTCATGTTCTGACGATTGAACCTTCACTTGCTCAAAAAATTATTGAAAGCAGAATAGATACGGTGAATGGGCCGATGGCGGCTCTTGAACCGTCTGAGCAGCGGATGTGGATACGCTCGCTTATTCAAGCAGTTACAACGGTACAGAAAAACGGCTTTCTGCCTATTGTATTGGCGCCCGAAGCATCCTCTCGTGTTTTGATTAAAAATTCAACCGATAGGGAGATTCCTGATCTTGTTGTACTCTCCATCCCCGAAATTGCGAAAGACATACAGGTTGAAGTGATCGGTGAGATAAAATTGGAGCAGGATAAAAACTAATGGAACTTTTTGTTGAGCAAGATTCGACGTATGACAAATGTCTGAAAAAAATTACAAAAAAGCATGGTGATGCCGTTACCATCTGGAGAAGGAAAGACGCTAAAATCAGCCGCCTTTTTGGACTCTTCGAAAAAGATGTGGTTGAGGTAACCTTTACGGTAAACGATAAAATACCTCCGCGGCCGTCCTTGCTTTCAGAACAACAACCGGTGATGAGACCTCCAACCAGATTGTCCGGTGTGAGCAATCTGAACGATGAAGAAGAGCGGCTGAAAATCGTAACACGGTATGCAAATAAAAATCCTGCTGCTGCCGATGAGCTGCGCCAATATGTCGATATGACTTCGAAAAAAAATCCCGAGAAAAAGTCCGTACCTGTTTCTACGCCGAATGAGGAGAAGTCTGTAGAGAAACTTGCCGAAACGGTTGAACGGCTTGTGACGGAAATGAAAAAACAGAATGCGTCGCACGCTGATGCCGAACATGCACATATCGTTAAAGTGCAGAAAATTCTCGAAGAAAATGATTTTTCTCCTTCATATATCAAAAAACTGTCCGCCCGTTTGAAGGATGAGTTGAGCTATACGGAAATCGAAAGTTTTTTAACAGTACAGAAAAAACTCTTTGAACTGCTTGCCGAATCGATCAAAATTAAACCTGCCGACAGTCAACCTAAAACACGGGTGGTGCTATTAGTCGGCCCTACAGGGGTTGGAAAAACAACGACACTCGCAAAAATTGCCGTACAGTATATCCGTAAAAATTCCGAGCATCCCTTACGGGTTAAAGTGATTACGATTGATAACTGGCGTATTGGGGCAGCGTATCAGATGAAGCGTTACTGTGAATTGATGGGAATTCCTTTGATGGTAGCGTCAAGCCCTGCCGAAGTACGTAAATATATGGCATTGTATCGCGAAGAAGCCGATGTTATTTGTATCGATACCATCGGGCGGAGTCCGAAAGACCGAGAAAAGATTTCGACCATGCAAAATTATTTTACCGAACTGGGTGACGATGCCGAGGTATATTTGACAGTATGTGCCGGGACCCGAATAAACGACATTCGGGAAATTATGAAAGAGTATGCCGTTTTTAAATACAAATCGCTGATCATTACAAAGTTTGATGAAACCTCATATATCGGCAATTTATTGAGTATTATTTCGGAAACGGATATACCGATAACGTATATAACGGCGGGGCAAGAAGTTCCGCAGGATTTTATGCTTGCCGATGTCGAAGTCTTTTTAAGAAAACTAAAAGGCTTTTCAATCGATGGCGAATATATCAATCAACTGTGTAATAAAGATAGAGAGCAACTGCTCAAAGTTTCTGCTTTATAGGAGCTCGAAACACAACCGATTTGATAAAAGTTCAAAGTGTGGAGAAAAAAATGGGTGATCAAGCTGACGGATTACGTCTCTTAATGAAAGAAATAAATAAAGGCGCCGACAATACCGGAGGCGGACAGGATACGGCGCAAAAGACTCGAATTATTGCTGTGACCAGCGGCAAGGGGGGCGTAGGCAAAACCAATGTTGCTACCAATATGGGAATTGCGTATGCTCAGATGGGGAAGAAAGTTATCGTTATCGATGCAGATCTCGGGCTTGCCAATGTCAATGTTATTCTGAATGTCATTCCGCAATATAATTTATATCACGTTATTAAAAAGCAAAAGAGATTGTCGGAAATTATTATCGACACCGAATACGGTATTAAGCTGATTGTCGGCGCTTCCGGTTTTGCAAAGATTGCAAATATGGCAGAAGCGGAACGCAATGAATTTATTAACGAAATGTATACCCTTTCCGATGTCGATATCATTATTATTGATACCAGTGCCGGTGTATCTAAGAATGTATTGAGCTTTGTGGCTGCTGCCGATGAAGTGGTTATTATAACGACCTCCGAGCCGACCGCAATTACCGATGCCTACGGTATTATCAAGGTGATTGCAACGGAAGTCGATAACATGAACCTCAACCTCAAAATGATTATCAATAGAGTTGATTCTGCAGCCGAAGGCAAGCGGATTGCAGACCGTATGATAAAAATAGCTGCACAGTTCCTAAATCTTAAAATTGAATATTTGGGCTTCATCTATAATGATCCTTTGGTAACAAAAGCCGTACTCAAACAAAAACCTTTTATTATTGCAGAACCCAACGGTAAAGCGGCAAGCTGTCTAAAGCATATCGTATCCCGTATGGAAAAAACCGAAATTCCCGAAACCGGCGGTTTTGCGCACTTCGTAAAAAAATTATTCGGACGCAGCTGGGAAACGGAGTAGGATAGCAGACTGCATACAAATTTTATGAGTATATAGGGAAATTCCTGATAATTTTCGTTTTTTTGAGACTGTCTTTATTAACAAAAAGGAGAGCAATATGATGGCGTTTGCAATCGCTTTGTTCGATTGGATTATTATCGGACTTGGTGTGTACTTTTTTTGTCTTTCTGTGAGTAATGCTTTGTGGTTGGCAAAGGAATCTCGTCCTGCCGATTTAACCGATGGCCCGCTCGTTTCGGTACTTATTCCCGCTCGTGATGAAGAAGTACATATCGAGCAATGTATACAATCGTTTATGAATCAGACCTATACAAATTATGAAGTACTTGTATTAAACGATAATTCTACTGATAAAACAGGTGAAATATTAGACAGCCTCCAAGCGTTATATCCCGATAAGCTGAAAGTTTTTCAAGGCGTGCCGCTGCCGCCGGATTGGCGAGGTAAGCCATTTGCGATGGATCAGCTTTGCAAACAAGCAAAGGGAAAATACTGGCTGTTTACTGATGCTGATACTATTCATTCTCCTCGTTCCATCTCACTTGCAGTTACCAATATTATTTATCATAAGGTTGATTTTTTATCCGGGTATATTACGCAAAAAATGAAAACGTTTGGAGAAAAAATAACAGTCCCGTTGATGTATTTGCTTAGCGGTTTTATTTTGCCATTACAGATGTGTAAATGGAGTAAATTATCGGTTTTTGCAGTAGCTATTGGACAATATATTTGTGTGAAAAGTGATGCGTTTATGGAGTGTGGTGGGTTCAGTTTGGTTAAGGGGAAGACAACGGAAGATGTATTTATGGCTCGAACGATGAGGCGTCACGGGTATAAGACCGTTTTTTTAAATCTTAGAGATGCCGCATTATGCCGGATGTATACATCATGGCAAAGTGCTGTGAAAGGAATAAGCAAGAATATTTTTGATTTTATAGATAAAAACCATATTCTCCTTGTGTTTGCCGTACTCGGTATTTTTATTTTTTTAACTTTGCCTCCTTTTTTAGCGGTTGGATTAACGGCATATACACTCATTAGCACGCAGACTGTTTCATTTACGCTTGTAGCGCTATGGATTAATCTGATTTTAGTAGGCGGAACATGGGCGGTCATATTTAGAACGCAAGACATCGATAAAAAATTTATATGTATATACCCGTTACTGTTTACTAATCTGCTATATACTGCACTCCTTTCATGGGTTCATTCTGTAAAGAAACAAGGTTATGAATGGAAGGGGCGAATAGTTTATTGATGGAGATAATGCGTATATGACGATGACGGCACGGTTTAGGGCGGTATTTTTTGATAAAAATTTTTTACGAACGCTATTCACAATCGCTCTTCCGATTATGCTGCAAAATTTCCTCAGCGCCTTTGTCAATATTCTCGATACGGTGATGATCGGTAAGCTCGGTACTACCGAGCTTGCGGCTGTCGGTTTGGGAAACCAACTTTTCTTTTTGCTCAATCTGATTTTATACGGTATCGGTTCCGGCAGCATGGTATTTACGGCGCAGTTCTGGGGCAAGAAAGATTTTAAGGGCTTACATAAAACGCTCGGTATTTCTATGCTGGTGTCCGTATTCTTCGCTGTTTTGTTTACGGTTTGCTGTGTAAGTATGCCGAAAGAAATACTGTCACTGTATACAAAGGACAATGCCGTAATAGAAACCGGTGTGCACTATCTACGGCTGTCGGCGTTGTGCTTTATCCCATTTGCGATAAATTTTATGCTGATGATTACCCTGCGTTCCATCGAAAAGGTGAGAGTTGCAGTCGGTGCTACGCTGGTGTCTTTGGTTGTCAATACGACGCTGAATGCCATTTTAATTTTCGGGTTATTCGGCGCTCCGGCATTGGGTGTCCGCGGTGCGGCTATCGCAACCGTGATTGCCCGCTTTGTCGAGCTCTTTATTACGTTTACCATAACAAAGTATCGGAAATATCCTGTTTTAGGAACGTTAAAAAGTCACTTTACCTTTGATGCTAAATTCTTAAAAGTGTACCTCTTAATCGTATTGCCGGTACTGTTAAACGAAACGCTGTGGTCTTTCGGCATCACATTCCATCATAAAATTTTTGCAAGTATTAATACGTTCTCTTATGCAGCCTTTAATATTACTAATACTATTTCTCAGTTGACATGGGTTATCTTTATCGGCTTTGGGAATGGTGTGAGCGTTTTAATCGGAAAGAAAATAGGCGAAAAGCATGACAGCGAAGCGCGGCAATATGCTGCTAAAGTTCTGTTGTTTATTCCGATTGTTGCGATCTTTATCGGCGCCGCGCTGATTCCTATTTCCTATCTTGTTCCTTTTATCTTTAATGTGGAACCGATTGTGTTGTCAACGGTTAAAACACTGTTTGTCGTGTTGGCGTGCTGTTATCCCCTTAAAGCCTGCAATATGTGTATATTGATAGGTCTGGTGCGCGCGGGCGGCGATACCCGTTTCGGCATGATTTGCGACACCTTTATTATGTGGCTGATTGCGATTCCGCTTGCATCTTTCGTATCGATTCATACAGCGCTTCCGCCGTGGGTTATTTATATGTGTCTCTTTAGCGAAGAGCCGCTTAAACTGCTGCTAGGGCTGTGGCGGATCAAATCCGGTAAATGGCTTCACTCTGTCACCGACTAGTCATATTTGCCCTGCTATGATATGCTTTAGCGTATGAAAGATATGCGCCGAACGGTTCTTTTTTTACTTTCCTTTTTTTTCATTGCAATTTCCGGTTTTACGGATCCGTTGACGGAGGGAATGTATACCCGTGAGCGGCTGATGCAGGTGTACCGCAATGAGATAGCGGAGGCATCTTCACATGAAATAGCGGCGAGTGAAGTCGGCGAATGGTATGATATTATCGAAACGTCTCTCTTTATGCTGATACGAAGAACCGAGCTCTTTCGCGGCACGATGCGCTTAATTATAACCGACCGAAAAAATGCCCGCTGTATGATGTATCCCGACGGGACGTTTCTTGTAAGTACCGGTCTTTTGGATTATATCGATTCACTCCTTTTTATGGATACATCCGGTTCTGCGCGCAAGATACGGAATTTGAACAACGAACGGGAGAATTTTTTTGCTCCTATCGCTGCCGTGTGTGCGGCGCAGTTTGCGCTCAACTATTACAATACGGCTAAAAATACCGCATTTTTGCCTGAGCAAGTGTACACCGCCGACATCATGGCAAGTGTATTACTCACTATTGCCGGTTATCCTCAAGGGTTATTGGAGACATGGCTCGATCGGCTTGCTTCGCTTTACGCCGATACGGGAACGGCAAAAGTCTTTGCAGCGTTTTCAACCGGTTCCGTAAAACCTGCTGCACGGCTTGAGCAGTTGAATGGCAACGGAGAAGATATTACGCATCTCTACGAAGAAATTTCCGGAGTGCTCTTTGCACTGCAGAATCGTAGAGGAACCGCCGATGCCCGTACCGTGTTGGGTAATGTACTACAGCTCTTCCCGCAGAGCCTTTATATCAATCGCTTGAATGCCTTGGTAGCTCATCAGGAGTGGCTGAACAGTCTTGATAAGCGGGATACGGAGATGGCAACTATTCTTCCTGCTGCAGTGTATGATAATGCATCGGTTTTTGCGTTCTTTCAGTCGGCGGATTTTATGTTTGAAAATGATGACGATGAACAGTCCGACTACTTTTCAAAGACAATGCCGGCACGGAGTAACAGCGCTCTATATGAGCAGGCAAAAAAAGCATATAGCGATTATCTTACTATGATATACGAGGCTGGAATCGCATCGAGCTATGCGTATCTGCTCGCATCCTCTCCGTTGACTCATGAGCGGAATGCGGTACTCAGTATTGCGGAACAGGCTGATCTCTTTCATACGGGAGCCGATGATAAAACCGCACGGGCAAACTATGCTGCGCTGTTATCTCTGCTAAGAAAAGACTATACCAAGGCGCAGCAGCTGCTTGCCGATTGCCTCTATTCATCTGTCCGAAAAACAACCGGTAAAGTATTGTTTATAACAACGGGATTTCCTGCCGATGAACGGCTGATCCGCTGCAATTATTTCCGTATCCTAAAAAAATTACACAATAAAACAGGCGCTGCAAAAGAAAGGCAATGGCTTGCCGATATTTTAAAAGAACCTGAAACCGCTGTTCCGATTGTTCTCCGCAAGGTATCCGTCGGCGATACGGTCGATAAACTATTGAGCGCTTGGGATAGACCGTCTACCATTATCTACAATTATTACAGTGAACGTTGGTTGTATCGTCTGCTTAATACCGAGATCATCATCCGTTCTAAAGATGAGGATGGTGCGGTACTGCAAATAAGTATCGGCTTTCCATCGTCGCTCTCGCTCTTTAACGAAATACGTACCGGAGATTCCCGTGAGGCTTTTGAAAAAGCATGCGGAAAGGCGGTGTATCGCAGCTGCGATGCTCTGATGTATCACAAACAGGGAAATCTCTTACAAGTGATATACGGTAATAACAAAGTACGAAACATTACAATCCGGAACATCAATGAAAAAAGGTAATCTTGTCCTCTATAAGAATCAACCTGCACTTATTACCGATGTGCAAGCTGATAAGTTTGAAATTACGCTGGAAGCCGGCACAAAGAAAGTTCGCGAAAAAGATATTGTGCTGCTCCATGGCGGAGAATGCCGGAGTATTAAAGCAGCGCTCGATGCCGCAGTACCTGCTGCGGATTTTGCCGAAGCAGCGGATTTCTTTGAAGGAGAAACGCCGTCTTTCGCTGAGCTTGCAGAGCTCTTGTGGGGAACGTATACAGCGGAGCAAAGCTGGAAGCTCTGGCAAGCACTTGGCGCTTCACCGTATTTTATCTGCACTTCGCCTGTAGAGCCGATCGGTATCCGCACACAAGCAGAAATAGAGCGGCTCAATCAAAAAGAGGCGGAAAAAGCACAGGCCGAAAAACTGCGGCAGGATTTTATCGCTGCACTCCGCACCTGTATGCAGGGAAAGCCGTTTACCGAAAGCAAAGAGTTATACACGCCGTTTTTTCAAGAGCTTGAGGCGCTTGCGCTGGGGAGTTCTTCCGCTTCCAAAATATTAAAAGATGCAAAACTGGAGCAAACTCCCGAACAGGCGCACGATATTCTGTTAAAAACGGGTTTTTGGCCTATTGAAAAAAATCCCTATCCGGCACGCTTCGGGCATTCGCTTCATTCGTCAAAGGCGGATATTCCCGAGCCGGTGTTTCCCGAAGCGCCGCTCGATTTGACGGCAATTCCTGCGTATGCAATCGACAATCCCGGCAGTACCGATCCCGACGATGCGGTTTCTTTTGACGGGACATACTTGTGGATTCACATCGCAAACCCTGCCGACACCATTCAGGCCGATACGCAAAGCGATACCGATGCCTGCGCACGCGGCGCAACGCTGTACACGCCGGAAGGAGCTGCCCGAATGCTCGGCGAAAAAGCGGTTGACTATTTTGCCCTCGGGTTAAAGCCGATATCTTATGCGCTTTCCTTTAAGCTGCTCCTCGGCGCTGACGGTGCAATCGAAGAAGTAGGTATCCACCGCACTCAGCTTTCGGTTATCAGGATGACGTATGAAGAAGCGGATGCTCAAAAAGACTCGTCCGCATTAGCGCCGCTTTTTGCCATAGCGGAGAAAAACCGCATCAGGCGGGAAAATGCAGGCGCCGTATCCATCGATTTTCCCGAAGTATCGATTACGCTGACGGAGCAGGACGGCACAAAACGGGCGCAGGTTCAGCCTGTTGTCCAGACCGAAGCCGCCGCAATGATTAAAGAGATGATGCTGCTTGCAGGAGAGGCAGCAGCCCGTTTTGCCTTTCAGCATAGTATTCCGTTTCAGTATATCAGTCAGGAGGCACCCGAATTGCCGAATAAGCTGCCGTCCGGCCTTGCCGGGGAATACCGGAAGCGGCGCGCCATGCGTCCGCGCAGCGTGGGCACCATTCCGTCGATGCACGCTGCGCTCGGGCTTGCGATGTACGGACAGGTAACAAGCCCGCTCCGCCGTTATGGAGATTTAGTCAGTCATCGCCAGCTGTTAAACTATATTGACGGTAAACCGCTGACGCCTGCGGCGGATCTCATCCTTAAAATAGCGGCGGGGGACGTGGCGGGGCGCGCCTGTGTTTCTGCGGAACGGGCATCCCGTCAGCATTGGACGCTCGTGTACTTGCTGCAAAACCCCGATTGGCGCGGTACGGCAGTGGTACTCGAAGTAATGGGCAAAAAAGCCCATGTCTTTATTCCTTCACTTGGATATGAAGGCGACATGACCTTGGACATCGAGCCGGAACTTAATCAGGAACTGACCGTAAAGGTACGCCGTATCCGTCTTGCCTATCTGCAAGCTTCGTTTGAACAGGTATGAGTTTTATAGGCTGTGTGTTAATTACACGCTCAACAATACTTTCTCAGATTTTTCTGAAATTGCTCCTTTAGGACTCCCGATAATTCCATTCCGCAACCTTCCCAAAATCGTAAAAGACAGGTATACTAAAGAAGATAATCAGGACAACCCCCTAAGGAGTATAGATATGGCGATGCAAAAACAGTATGCCCGTGAACTGATGCGGTTTATCGATCAAAGCCCGTCGGTGTATCATGTGATTGAAAATGCCGGTAAAAAGCTTGAGGCTGCCGGTTTTACCCGTCTCAATCTTTCGGATGCCTTTCAGTTAAAACCGGCAGGAAAGTACTTTGTCACTGCAAACGGCAGCGCTCTTATTGCATGGCAGATGAGCCGCGGGAAGAAAGCGCGCGGGTTTAAGCTTGTCGGCAGTCATAGCGACTCTCCCTGCTTGCGGATAAAGCCGCATCCCGAAGTAACGGTGCAGGATCATTATCTCAAGCTGAATACCGAAGTATACGGCGGGGCAATTCTTTCAACATGGTTTGACCGGCCTCTTTCTGCAGCGGGACGTGTGGTTATACGGACTGATGATCCGCTTGCGCCTCAAGAAATGTTGTTCTCGTTTAAAGGCTCTCCGCTCATTATACCGAACCTTGCTATCCACATGAACCGTGAGGTAAACGACGGGTATAAAATTGAACGCCAAAAAGATGTGCTGCCGCTGCTCGGCATTATCAATAAGAAATTTGAAAAAGACGGGTATCTCGTTTCGCTCATATCAAAACAGCTGCATGTACCGGTGAACGCAATCCTCGACTTTGACCTCTATTTGTATGATACGCAGCCGGGAAGTTTTTGCGGTCTTTCCGATGAATTTTTTTCGACGGGAAAAATTGACAACCTCGGTATGGCTTACGCCTCCCTCGATGCGTTGATTGCACAAGATGCTCCGTTAGACTATGTTAAAGCCGCCTGTATCTTTGATAACGAAGAAGTCGGCTCGGAAACGATGCAGGGCGCCGGAAGCCCGTTCCTTGCGGATACGCTCAAGCGGATTACGATTGCTCAGTGCGAGGCAGGTGAGCAGTGGTTTGAGCTGTTCCAGCAGCAGTTGAGCAGGTCTTTCCTTATTTCCGCCGATCAGGCGCATGCTTACCATCCCAATTATCCCGAAAAAAACGATATTACCAACTTCCCGCTTGTAAACGGCGGCCCCGTAGTAAAACTTGCCGCTTCGATGAGCTATGCGAGCGACGGAATTTCGGCAGGGATATTTAAGGATCTCTGTGTAAGAGCCGGTGTCCCGTGCCAGAACTTTGTCAACCGTTCGGATATAAAAGGCGGTTCAACCATCGGGCCGATTACGACGACAAACTTGCGGATTAAGACGGTCGATATCGGAAACCCCATCTTGTCGATGCATTCCATTCGCGAGCTGGGCGGCGCGGCGGATCAAGCCTATATCACGCAGGTATTTAATCAGTATTACAAAGAATAATCCGGCTCCCCGCATCCGGCGGGAATTGCTAGGGGGATGACAAAAAGGCAATAGGCTTTTGAGGCGCCCCCTATACGGCGCTTCCTTAAGATATATGCTAAAAATGCCGAAATTACAAGAGAAAGGGGCTTTTGTGCGCGTTTATGCCGAATTTAAATGAAATTACGAAGTTTAGAGAAGATCTGAAAAATATTGCTCATGAAGATGAAATAACCGCTCGGTGGGGTGAACGAGTTTATGACGAACTCCCGCCTCCGGATCCGGCAGAGGTACCTGATATTGATCTTGATGCCTTGCTGCCTGCAACGGAGCCGGAGCAGACGGCTTCCGTAAGCGATACCGTTGATGAATCTTCCGAGTCTATACCCGCATCACAACAGCATACCGAACCTACCTCCGGTATGTTTGATACCGTGCCGGTTACAGATGCACCCGACATATCGATGGATACCCCTTTCCCCATTGATTTTGATAATCTCGGCACCAACGGCACTTCCGCACAAAGTAATAGTATCTCTTCCGATGATAACGTTGCAGCGCCGCAAAAATCCGGCAAACCGAGTACTGCGTCCGATGAACCCGAAGTGGTAACCGGAGACGCGTATCCTGTTGACGAAGAAGGAATGCCGGATACCTCAGACATGGACGCATTTCTTTCTTCGTTTAATTTTGACAATCTTTCCGGCGACGATGCCGTAGCTTCCGATACGGCCGAATCGGATACTGCTGACACATTATCCGATGAGCTTGACGATCCTTTCAACTTTGATACCGAGTTAGCCGATGTCGATTTAACGGCCGGTACGGATTCTTTCGACGGTTTAGGGGAATTGAGTGCACCCGATTTCGATGAATCCGGACTGTCTGCCGGTGATAGTTCGCAAGATGTACCGGAAATGTCCGAAGCCGGTGAGCTGCCTGAGGTATCGGATGATACCGCTTCGGTAAGCGCTGACGATCCGTTTAATTTTGACGATATGCTTTCTTCCTTCGATTTTGCTCCCGAACCGATAAAGGTAAATGAATCTGCATCAGCCAATGACGATATGATTCCGGAAGATGTGGAAACGCTGGATGAAAATGATGAAGTGCCGGCGGGTGATGATACACTTCAAGAAGAACGTACCATCCCCGATATTGCTATCCCGGACATTGATTTATCGGCTGTCGATTCTCTTTCTGAGGATACTTCAAGCGATTCTGATATTCCCGATGATTTGGATGCAATGGAAGATCTCTCGCATTTCAATATTCCCGATATAGATATGGGAGAAGATGAAGAAAGTGCTCAATTTCCGGTATCAGATGAAATGACAGGGGGCGATGCTCCTTCTCATTCCGATACTGCAGTCGGCGGTTCCGATACATCGGATAATTTTGAAAATATGGATGAGCTTGCACTTTATTCCGAAAACAGGGATGAGCCTATGTCATCCGATGCCGAATCGCCGGATGAGGAAACGGACACATCGTCATTTGAATTTAGTATGGATACTCCGGATACCGAACCTATCGGTATTCCGCCGATTTCCCAGGCCGATACGGGGTTTGACGGTATCGGGATGCCGGAGCACATAACCGATACCTTTTTTAGTCAGCCGGAGAGCGATAGCGGCGATCAAAGCGGTTTTTCTTTGGAAGAAAATCCGCTTGACAGCAATATAACCGAAGTCGTTGACGATCAATTCAATCTTCCCGATAACTTTAAAGATTTCTCGGCAGATGCTCATTCACAGATGTTCGATTCCGTGATCGCCAAGAGCACCGGTTCTTCGGATGACAGTGAAGCTTTAACAATATCGGATGATGATTATTTCAATTTCTTAAACAAGCTTGAAACCTTCCCGTTTAATGTGCAGCTTGCTATTCAGGACTATATCGCCAACGGCGATGACCGTCCTGAGAATAAGATGAACTTTATCCGCTTTGTATTGGAAAAAGATTCTCTTAAAAAAGTTGTCAATAAACTCGAAAAGATAATCAATAGATCGATTCCTATTCCGCGCGGATTTCAACGGCAGAGCGTTGAAGACTACGAAAAAGAAAAGCAGACCTTTAAATATTGGTTCATGCACCGATTCTTGCCCGTGGCGGTTATGACCGCGATTGCACTGATTCTCGTATTCTGTATTTCAGTTTTGTCGTGGCAGTTTATTTATAAACCGGTAAAGTCGGAATCTCTCTATAAGACCGGATATTCTTATCTGGAGAACGGTCAGTATGAAACTGCAATAGAAAAATTTAATCGGGCAGGCGAGTATAAGCGGAAGAAAAAATGGTATTTCTCGTATGCCCGTGCTTTTAGAGCAAAAAAACAATTTACTGCTGCAGAAAAAATGTATCTCCGCCTGATTTACGACTTTGCTAACGATAAGCAGGGCGGCTTGGAATATGCAGATATGTTGAGCACCGATCTGCGTAATTACGAAAAAGCTGAGGCGGTTTTGCGCCGGCGTGTTCTTGATCAGCATATCAATGATAAAGATGGAATGCTCGCCCTTGGTGATGTGTTTATGAATTGGGCTGATGAAGAGCCTGAGAAGTATGGTGAGGCGGTAAAGATTTACAGCAGGTTGATCGAGCTATATGGTGAAAACGATATCTTCCTTGCGCGGATGATGCGCTATTTTATCCGCACGGATAATCTGGCAGAAGTGCTGAACCTCAAAGATCATTTCTCTTCCCGTATAACGAAAATCGGAGCGGCAAATCTCACTGAATTGAGCGGTTATTTACTCGAAAAGCGGTATAATCCTAAACCGCTCGATTCCGAAAAACTCCGCTCAAAAATCGACGATGTCCGTATGCTATTGGAAAAAGCCGTACAGACGGATAAAACGATGCCGGAAGCCTATTACAATTTAGGCCGCTTCTTTATCTACAATAATAAGCAGGACGGCGCAATCGAAAATTTGACTGAGGCGATTCAGTTGTTCAAAACTGCCGCCCCGATGACTGCGCGGCGTACCGGTAATTATGTCGATGCAATGCGCCTGTTGGGAGAGCAGCTGGTAGATCAGAAAAAATACCTTGAGGCTCAAACCCTTTATGCTGATGCACTGAATATATACCGGGAATATACTGCCTTTAAACCGCTGCCGCCGAACAAAGCTATCGGAAAACTCTATGCAGATTACGGCGACATCGACTACTTTATTTCGTATAATTTTGATTCGGCACTTGACAGCTATCAAAATGCGGTGAAGGAACTGTATAACACGCCGTCGGTAAATTACCGAATCGGTTATATACATTATCAACAAGAAAATTACCGGCAGGCAATAGAAGCCATGAGTCATGCGTATGCAGAAAAAGCACACGATAAGAATTTGCTGTATGGATTCGGAAATGCGTTCTTTAAGCGGGGTGATTATTTTGCTGCTTTGGCTGCGTATGAGGAGCTTTTAACATTGCTGAATGCACAGCGTGCGCGGAAAGAACAAGCTTTGTCCAATACCCGCCCTGATGATGCTGCGTTTATTGAACGCTATATGCATACGGCTAATAATTTGGGTGCGACGCTGAGCAGATTGTCCGAACGAACCGGCGACTCTCAGAAGAATGGGCGTGCACTTGCGCTATATGCGGAATCTACCCGTGCATGGGATGCGTTAACCAGAAATCCTCAGACGATGATCCGTGCAAAATCAGTCGGCTTAGCCTATTTGAATACCCAAAATATGCTGAATACAAAGAGTCCGTATCAATCAGAGATTTACACCGATATACCGATGATTCTTGAAAATGAGAGAGCGCTGGAACAAAAAGAGGATAAATAGTTTATGGATACTGAGATTTTAAAGTATATTACAGCCGATACGGCAAATGGTATTACGGGCGTATTATGCACAATTATCGAAGCGCATGGTTCTTCGCCGCGGGAAGCCGGAACGTCGATGTGGGTAACTCCGGAGCGTATCCGCGGTACGGTAGGCGGCGGTGGTTCCGAACATGAAGTTATCAAACAGGCACGTGAAATGCTGAAAACAGGCGATACTACCTGTATCATAAAGAAAAATCTTACTGCAGAGGAAGGTCTCGCGTGCGGAGGTTCTATCCAAGTGTATCTTGAAAAGATCGGGAATGATCCTGAACTGTTTATCTTCGGCGGCGGACACGTCGGCCGTGCGCTTGCGAAGATTGCCTCTTTTATCGGTTTCCGCGTTACCGTTTGGGATGACCGTGCCGATTGTATTACGGAAGATTTGTTTCCGACAGCGCGGCGGCTCTGTTGTCCGCTGGAACAGCTCTTTCTCAAAGAAACGGCTGCATCGGGTCAAAATAATCAGGCAGCGCACGATAATTCGCCGTCCTGCGGCATCGCTGCGCCTCAAGAAGCTGTACCGGCATCTCATACCGTCCTACAGTTTCACGAAAATGTATACTGTGTTGCGGTAACCCGCGGGCATCGCTGCGATGCGGATGTCTTGCGGTATCTGTGCGGTAAGAAACTTGCCTATATCGGCATGATCGGCTCATTTGAAAAAAATGCTGCGGTTGTAAAGCTGCTTGCCGATGAAGGTATCGGCAAAGAGTACCTCGATTCCATCTATAAACCGATCGGGCTGCCCATCAGAGCAGAAACACCTGAAGAAATTGCCGTTTCCATCGCTGCCGAGCTTATCGCTGTCCGTCACCACGGAAACCCCGCACTATTACGCAGAGGCTACACCGAATCCCGTCACGGATAGACTTTTCGGAGGATACCTGACGTTCCTCGTCCGCCGCTGCCCCGCAGGCATTTATGTAATTCATAGTTAAGAATTATGATCGGATGTGTTTCCGTTTTCCGCACCTCTTATCATTTGCCCCCGTTTTTGCTATAGTTTCGGGTATGCCTCAAGATTTTGTTCATTTACACGTGCACTCCGACTATTCGCTGTTGGATGGTGCTTCTTCGATAAAACAACTGGTAACAACCGCTAAAAACCTCGGACAAACAGCCCTTGCGCTGACCGACCACGGCAATATGTTTGCCGCCTTGCGCTTTTTCCGTGAATGTAAGGCGCAGGGGATAAAGCCGGTTATCGGCTGCGAAGTATATGTTGCGAACGGCAGCCGCTTCGGAAAGCCGGAGAATACCAATACCGGCGTCCGCAAATACTTTCACCTTATCCTGCTTGCCGAAACCGAAACCGGCTACCGGAATTTGATGGTGCTGTGCTCCAAAGGTTACACCGAGGGAATGTACTATAAACCGCGTATTGACGAGGAGCTGCTGACACAGTATTCGGAGGGGCTTATCTGCCTTTCAGCCTGTCTTGCGGGGGAATTACCGTCGCTGCTGTTGCAGGGTAAAAAGGCTGAAGCTGAAGCGCATGTCAGGCGCTACCGCAGCATATTCGGTATCGACAATTACTTTATCGAGCTGCAAAAGCATGGCATCGCCGACGAGGAGAAGGTTGCGCCGATGCTGATTGAAATAGCACGCAAGATAGGCGTGCCGATGGTGGTAACGAACGATGCTCACTATGCGGAGCAAAAGGATGCGGTTGCGCAGGATATCCTTCTCTGTATCGGCACAAAAAAGAACCGCTCCGACACCAACCGCATGAAGTTTGAAACCGATCAATTCTATCTCAAATCGGCGGAGGAGATGGAAAAGCTCTTTCCCGGTTATCCCGAAATGCTGTCCAATACCTGCCGCATCGCGGATCGCTGTAATTTCGAAATTCCGCAGCCGGGGCCGCTCCTTCCCGTGTATCAGATACCGGAAGATTTCGCGACAAAAGAAGAGTACATCACCCACCTCGTGCACGAGGGCTTAAAAAAACGCTACAATCCCGTTACCGAAGAGATGACCCAACGCGCCGACTATGAACTCGGTATTATCATGAAGATGGACTTTGTCGGGTACTTTCTTATCGTATGGGATTTTATCAACTGGGCGAAGGAGCACGGCATTCCGGTTGGGCCGGGGCGCGGTTCCGGGGCGGGTTCCATTGTCGCCTACGCGATGCGGATCACCGACATCGACCCGCTTAAATACAAGCTGCTGTTTGAACGCTTCCTTAATCCCGAACGTATTTCCATGCCGGACTTTGACGTTGACTTCTGCTTCGAACGGCGGCAGGAGGTTATCGACTATGTCCGCAGAAAATACGGTGATGAAAGCGTCGGGCAGATTATCACGTTTGGAACATTGAAGCCGAAAGCCGCAATCAAGGATGTCGGGCGGGTGTTGGAAATTCCGCTTGGCGAGGTAAATGCCATCACCAAAATGATGCCTTCCGATCCCAAGCTCACGTTTGAAAAGGCCTTTGCGGATGTCCCCGAACTCGCCGAAATGCGCTCCGACCCGCGGTACACGGAGCTTTTTTCCATTGCGGAAAAGCTTGAAGACCTCAACCGGAACACGAGCCTCCATGCGGCGGGTATTGTTATCGGTAAAACGAAGCTGACCGATTATGTCCCGCTGTACAAGGATTCCAAGACAGGCAAGACCGCCTCTCAGTTTACGATGGATCTAATAGAAGATTGCGGTTTGGTAAAGATGGACTTCCTCGGGCTCAAGACGCTGACGCTGATTAAGCACACGGAAGACCTTATCAAAAAGCGGGGAGGGGAGTACGCGAACTTCTCCATTGCGCAGATCGATGAACAGGATGCGGCGACGTTTAAAATGCTCGGCGAAGGAAAGTCCGCCGCGGTCTTTCAGTTTGAAAGTCAGGGTATGCAGAACATCTTGAAACGTGCAAAGCCCGATAAAATAGAAGACCTCATCGCGTTAAACGCTCTCTACCGTCCCGGTCCGATGGCCTATATCGATCAATTTATTGAATCGAAATTCGATGCATCGAAAATTCAATATCCCGACCCTTGCCTCGAAGACATATTGTCGGAAACCTACGGCGTTATCGTCTATCAGGAACAGGTTATGCAGGTAGCGCAGCGTATCGGCGGCTACAGCCTCGGTCAAGCGGACTTGCTGCGGCGCGCAATGGGAAAGAAGAAAAAAGAGGTTATGGAAAAGGAGAAAACGCGGTTTATCGAAGGCGCCGTAAAAAACAATTTTAAGGAAAAAGACGCCGACCGTATCTTTGAAATTCTGATTCCTTTTGCCGGTTACGGATTTAACAAGAGCCATGCCGCCGCTTATTCGGTGCTGGCGTATCAAACCGCCTATCTCAAGGCGAATTTTCCTGCGGAATTTATGGCGGCGAACCTCACCAACGAGATTACCTCGACGGATAAGCTGCCGGAGTATATCAGTGAAGCGAACAAGATGGGGCTTGCCCTCCATGCGCCCGACATCAATACCTCGGAAGAATATTTTTCGGTCTATGAAGGAGATATCGTATTCGGGCTGCTCGGTATTAAGGGGGTAGGGGAGCAAGCTGCCCGCGATATTGTCGCTGAACGCACTGCGCACGGCCCCTACAAGTCGTTTATCGATTTTCTCGACCGGCTGGATCTACATACCGTGAATAAAAAGAACTTGGAAGTGCTCATCAAGACGGGGTGCTTCGATAAGCTGGGACAAAACCGTTCCGAGCTGCTGGATAATCTTGAAGCGGCAATGGCGTTCAGCGCGCAGAAAAAAGCGGGATCGGCAGTCGGTCAAACCAGCCTGTTTGAGGATACCGGCATTAAAGAGTTTTCCGATTTTACCTTTAAGCCGGTCAACGATTTGCCGCAAAAGGAAAAGCTCCGTATCGAAAAGGAGCTGATGGGCTTTTATATTTCCGGCCATCCCCTCGATGAGTACAAAAAGGCGATTGACCGCAGCGCTACCTTGGAGCTGATTAATTTCCGGCGTGCACAGAAAGAAAAGCTGTATACCATCGTCGGGATGATTACCGGCATCCGCCCCTATCAGACTAAAAACGGCAAATGGATGGGATTCGGCACCTTTGAAGACCGTACCGGAACCATCGATTTAACCTTCTTTTCCAAGGTGTGGGAAGAAAACCGCGCCAATGCGCTGCCTGAAACAGTGTGCGGCCTTATCGGGAAAGTGGACTGCTCGCGCGATACGCCGTCGTTCCTCGTTGAATCGATGGTCAGCATCGATGAGCTGAAAGAGCGTTCGATTAAAGAGGTACATCTTGAGCTTGATCCGCTCATCGAAACCGATTTACAGTTTCAGCCGCTCAAGGATTTCCTCTTCGGTGCGCAAGGTACCTGCGATATTTTTATCCATATTACCGATAACGATACCGTCTATCAAGTGAAAGGCTCTTCGCAGCTGAAAGTATCTTCTTCCGATGAATTTATCGAACAGCTGGGGAAGCAGCCGGGGGTTCTTCAGGTCTGGAAAGAATGAGTCCTTTTGAAAATATACGACGCATCTACTGCGTCGTTACGCAAAAGCGAATGCTCAACGTACAGTAAGTACGCCTCCGCTTCGCTTTTGCTAAACTCCTTGTATCTGCATCGTCTATTTTCAAAAGCGCTGGAAAGGCGGGGCATCTGCGTTGCATTGCCAAAAGTGTACAAGGATGTACACTTTTGGCAGCGATGTTTTTGCATAGCAAGAACTCGCTGCCGGTAGTTTTTAGAACTCGCCGGTATAACCTGCTTGCTTTATTTTTTGGCGTTCTTTTAATGAAAGTCTTGGACAATTTTGGAAAACATTTTCTCCATAGGAGATGGTATTTTGAGGAAGCTGTACGGCAGCTAAATTCTCGCAGTCTGAAAAAGCCTTTTCGCCGATACTGATAAGCCCTTCCGGGAAAGCTACTGACGTTAAACCGCACATTGAAAAAGCCTGTTCATTAATATTTTTAAGTCCTTCAGGGAAAACAACTGAAGTTAAATTTTTACATCCTGAAAAAGCCTTTTCTCCGATATTGTTGACTTTTCCTTCAAAAGTAACCGATGACAGCTTGATGCAATCTGCAAAAGCCTCTTCGCCGATACTTCCAACTTCTTTGTGGAAAGTAACTGTTGTAAGACTGGTATCATCATCATAATAATAGTGACATGAGAAAGCCCGTTTGCCGATAGTATCGACTTCTCCATGGAACGTAACTGATGTCAAATTATTGCAGTCATAAAAAGCTTTCTCTCCGACACTTTTAACCTTTTCTTGGAATGTAACTGATTGTAACCGAGCGCATTTTGCAAAAGCCCCTTTATCGATACTTTTAACTTCGCCCAGGAAAGTAACTGATATCAAATTATTGCAGCCATAAAAAGCCGATGCACCAATATTTTTAAGCCCTTTAGGGAAAGTAAGCGATGTGAAATTACTGTTGGGAAAAGCGGTTTCATCGATACTTTCAAGGTTCTCCGGGAAGATAATCGATGATAAATAAAAGCCATAGCGATAAAAAGCCTCCGGCCCGATTTCTTTTACCGGTATTTCTTCAATTTCGGTAGGAATGACCACATCTTTGCTTTCTCCTAAATACTGCTGAATAACAATACCGTCTTCTTTCTCATTTAAGTCGTACTTAAAATCAGTACTCGGATTTGCTCTCTGTGCATATAAGCTGCTTAGTCCTATGGTGCACAGCAGGACGGGGACCAACAAAGTACACATAATACTTCTTTTCTGTTTCATAAAATACTCCTTTTGCAATTTTTAGAAATTTCCTCCTATGCTTTACTTCTTCTTCAAATACTTCACGCTGTCGAGGGCGACGGCGGCGATGATGATAAAGCCTTTAAACACGAACTGTAAGTTGGTGTCGATGCCAAGGAAGGTTAGGCAGTACGTTAAACCGGTAAAGATGATAACGCCGAGCACCGCGCCTTCCAGCTTGCCGATACCGCCGTTAAACGAAATACCGCCGACTACGCAGGCCGCAATCGCGTCCAGCTCATACCCCTGTCCGGTACCTGCGCTCGCATTCGCCTTAAACGCCTCGAAGAAAGCTCCGAAGCCGTAGAAAATCCCCGCCATAATAAACACGCTCATCGTTACTTTGAATACGCTAATACCGCTCACGCTTGCGGCTTCGGCATTGCCGCCGACCGCGTACATATTCTTGCCGAGTACGGTCTTATTCCAGATAAACCACGCAATCGCAATCGCGATAACCGCAGGGATAATCAGCTTGGGGAAGGTTACCAATTCGCCGCCTACAACGCCGAGCACCCACCGGCCGCCGAAAAAGTCCTTAATACCGGCGTCGATGGAACCGACCGGCGTACCGCTCGTCCCGAAGAACAAGAGACCGTAGATAATCAGCTGAGTCGCGAGCGTCGAAATAAAGGGGTGAATTTTCAGCCACGCTGAAAAGAAGCCTGCAAAAGCGCTGAATATCACACAGAGGATGATGGAAATTCCAAGCGAAAGCACTACCCGTACCGGCATCGCCAGCGCGGTAAAATCCCACGGCCCCATACCGAAGAATGTTACGATATTCGTTCCCGGATGGAGAATTAAGCCGGTAACCACCGCGCCCATCGCGACCATACGGCCGACACTCAAGTCCGTACCGGCAAGCAGGATAAGCCCCGCAACGCCCAGCGCGTAGAACATACGCACCGAAGATTGCTCCAAAATCGTCAGGATATTGGAAATTGTCAATAAATTTCCGCTTCCCGACAGCGGAGCAACGATAATACACACCACAAAGAAGATTGCAATCGCAATGTACAATCCGTTTGCCAAAAAGAACTGCGCGGGGGTAAACTTATAAGCGTAATCTTTTAAGCCGAGTTTAAAATCCTCGGCAAAATTGGTTTTACTGTTGCGCAAATGGATATTTTTCTGTACCCGATCGACATACACCTGATGTTTTGCCGTTTTACACTTTCCGAGCGCTGCCTCATACTGATTTTTCGCATCGAAAAGCGCGGACTTAAACGCATTGTGTGCAGCGGTCAGTTCCTGCTGTACTTCCCGCCGTTCTTCCTCGGAGTTTTTCCCTGCAAAAGCGGCGGTAATCTCTTGCTTCTTTTTCTCCGCCGCCTCCGTAATGCTCTGTACCTTCTCCGCGTATTCCTGCTTATACCGCGCCGCCTTTGCATTTTCATTCTTTTTTACTTCCTGCTCAAAAGCGTCGGAAAGCGCATTCACCCGCTGTATCGCTTTATGCGTCAGTTCTTTTTCTTCATCCTTATACCGCGCCGCAACGGTCTTAGCCTCTTCAATCTGCTTGCGATACGCTGCAATCCGGGTGTTTTTTTCCTCGGCGCTTATCAATTTATTTTTGCGTACGGCGGCAATCTCCTGCGCCAGTGCGGAAACTTTGTTCACTCCGTTTTTTCGCAATGCATCAAGCCGCTCCGTATACTCGGCAAGAACGGCATCCTCATCCAAGAGCTTTGCCGTATCCGCCTGCGTAATTTGTTCCTGCGAGAACGTGTACTGTGTACTATTTTCGGGTGTATCTTTCATCCTATCCTCCGGTAAATTTCCGTGTTCAATTATATTTAATGATTTTCAGCTGTCCAATTATAAGTACCGAGCGGAAAGCCGCAGCAGCGCTTCCTGATCGGTGGTAGCGGTATCGACAATACCGGCAAGGCGGTAGTTCGACATAACGGCAATGCGGTTGGTAATGCCTAAAATTTCCGGCATCTCACTCGAAACAACGATAATCGTCTTTCCCGCTTTCGCCATATTGATAATAAGCTGATAAATTTCGTACTTCGCCCCGACGTCGATACCGCGGGTCGGTTCATCCAGCAAAAGAATGTCGGGCTGGCGTTCAAGCCATTTGCCGATAATCACCTTCTGCTGATTCCCTCCGCTCAACGCGCTAATCAGCTCATCCGCAGAAACACACTTTGTGTGCATCGTCTTTATTTCACGGTCGGCAGCCTCCTGCATTTTGCGGTTTGACAGCACGCCGAATGTTTTATAGGTTTCAATGTTCGCAATAACGGTATTAAATTTAATGGTAGCTTTACCGAACATCCCGTTGAACTTCCGCTCCTCGGTTACCAGCGCAAAGTTATAGTCCATTGCATCCTTCGCATTGGAAAAATGGAGCTTCTTACCGTCCAAGAGCATCTCGCCCGATGCAATAGTGCGAAGACCGAAGATGCTTTCTAAAAGCTCGCTCCGCCCCGCGCCGACCAGCCCGTACAGCCCGAAAATTTCTCCCTTTTTTACCGTAAAAGAAATATCCTTTAGCTGAGGTTCATAGCGGGTTGTAATATTCCGCACCTCAAAATAATCCTCCCCAACCTCATTATCCACATCGGGGAAGCGCTTTTCCAACGAACGTCCGACCATCGCCGAAATCAATTCATTCATATTCGTGTCATTGATATTCTTTGCCAGCGTCAGCCGTCCGTCGCGCAGTACCGCCACCTCGCTGCATATCTGAAAAATCTCATCCATTTTATGAGAGATATATACAAACGATACGCCCTTCTTGCTTAACGACCGTACAATAGAAAACAGTTTAATAACTTCCGGTTCCGTCAAAGAAGACGTCGGCTCATCCAGCACGATAACCTTCGCGTTATACGAAACAGCCTTCGCAATCTCTACCATCTGCCGCTGCGAAACGGACATCGTACGCATAATCGTGCGTGCATTCACATTCATTTTAAGAGACGCAAACAGCGCATCCGCATCCTTTTGCATCTTCACTTCATTCACCGCACCGAACCGCACAGGATACCTTCCTAAAAAGAGATTATCCATCACAGTACGGTCAAGGCATTGGTTCAGCTCTTGATGCACCATCGCCACACCGTTTTCCAGCGCATCCTTGGGAGACTTAAAATCGATCAATTTATTCTCAAGGAAAAAGCGTCCTTCGTCCTTCGCATAAATCCCAAACAGACACTTCATCATCGTCGATTTTCCGGCGCCGTTTTCACCCATCAGTCCGACAACCGCCCCTCTTTTCACCGTCAAACTGATATTTTCCAATACTTTGTTTTTAGCAAAAGACTTTGAAAGATTTTTAATTTCAAGTACCGTGTCTTCCATAGCTATTCCTTACATGGTTTTTTTCGGTTTCGGAGCGCGAAGCCCCTCTGTAGTGCATTCAACAACTTTTTTCTTCTTTATATATTAATTTTTACTATTATTTTGGGCGTTCCCTACTTCAAACGGCAAACGCGGCCTGCCGTTTGAAGTAGGTCGGGCTATCCGCTTGTATCTTTTTAGCGCTTCTGCAAAATCCTGCAGCGCTTCTCCTCGCGTCGAAGGCTGCCGTTGCAATACACCGGCGCTAAAAAGGATACCGCTTCTATCCCTAACACTGACAGGATGTCAGGAGTTTCCTATTTAGTACTTCAGCTTGCCGGTGTAGTCTGCGCCGGAGTTGGTCTTTACCATATTGACGGCGAATGCGTCAAAGTTGTTCAGGTTGGTAAAGCGATCCAAGCAGCTGGATTCGTTTTGTCCGTCGCCCTGTACGATTGTCAGATCGATGTTCAAAAGCGGAGCGTAGTATTTCAGTGCCGGAACATACGAAGAAGAAAGGAAGTTATCGGCAGAGTTGTAGATTGTCAATAATACCTTTTTCTTATCTGCCTGTGTCTGCTTGATGCCCATGTCACGGCTGCCGCCGGAGTAGTTCTGCCAGTTTTCGGCATTTACGCCTGAGTTTTCCGCCATAACGGCCTTTACGTCTGCCCAATACTGTACGGGCGCGGTGATCTTATTGCCGTATTTATCGGCGACGGAGATACCCTTGGTGTATACGTCCTCTCCGGTTAAACCGTCGAGCAAGTTGCGCAATACCTGCAATGTTGCAGTTGCCTGCGCATCCACGTTCTGAGAAACGGTTCCCGAAAGTTTGCCGTTTCCGATTGCTTCGATCGCGTCTGCGTTTGCATCATAACCGAAAATCGGAACGCCTGCCGGGTAGTTTGAAGCCTGTAAACAGCCCATTGCCATACCGTCGTTGTTGGAAACAACCATGTCGATCTGGTCTGCAAATTTGGTTGCCCAGCCGCCCATTGCTTCGGTTGCAGCGTTTGCATTCCATGTAGAACCGTCGGTTCCGGTCATCGCCTTTCCTTCAAGCTCTACGACCTTTAAGGTTTTTCCTGCGATGGTGAGAGAACCTGCCTGAACTACTCCCGGATCGGTGGAACCTGCCCACGTACCGAGTGCCCGTCTAATACCTTCCGTTCTCGCCTTGGAATCGTTATGTCCGACGTCGCCGATGCACAGTACATAGCCCAAAACACCGTCGCCGTTGCGGTCGATCGAAGCGTCAGCCTTTGCAAGGAAGTTCATAATCAGTTCCCCTTGAACGGCTCCGCCGCCTGCAGCGTCAAAACCGACATAGTAGGTCTTGTCGTTCCAGTTCATCGTTGTCATGTCGATTGCACCGGTCGTCGGATCGGACGGCTGCCGGTTAAAGAATACGAGCGGCTTATCCTTGTTGAGCGTCGCGGTGCTTTTCCCGCCGCAGCTTGCAAGAACCAAGAGGCTGCACGCCAGTACAGCCAATACAACTTTGTGAGATACTTTTGAAACATAGTTCATAGATATCTGCCTCCTCAAAATAAGTCATGCTTAACAGTGGCCCCGTTTTTGGGAAGCCAAAGCTAAGCCTCCGTATCTAACAGTTTTACCATTATTTACGGCTCACTGCCAGTACAATTCCGTATTATACTATATAAGTGCAAAATTTTCAAAATATTTTTTTATTTTTAATAGCACAATATGCAAAGCGAATGCATTGGAAACCGAATTTTAATGAAACAGGATGAATTGATTAGCTGCTTGCCCGCACACAACTTACCGCATACCCTTGAACGATAACCGAAAAATAACTAAAATACCTACTTATTGTAGAAAAATGAAGCAGGAGGGTGGCGTCATGGAAGACATATTGCACACGATAGAATTGGAAAAAGCATATAATCCTAAGGATTTTGAGGATAGAATCTATGCGGATTGGGAGAAGCAGGGCTGTTTTAAGCCGGTTAAAAAGACTGACGGTACCGGTAGATATGTCGTTGCCATTCCTCCCCCCAATGTAACCGGCGTTCTCCACATGGGACACGGTTTAAACAACGTGCTGCAGGATGTCGTTGTCCGCTATCACCGCATGAAGGGCGATGAAACGCTCTGGATACCCGGTACCGACCATGCCGGTATCGCAACGCAAAATGTGGTTGAACGCCAGCTGAAAGCGGAAGGCAAAACACGGCACGACCTCGGACGGGAAGCCTTCCTCAAACGTACGTGGGAGGTCAAAGAAAAGCACCACTCGATTATCACCAACCAGCTGCGTAAAATCGGCGCTTCCGTCGATTGGTCTCGGGAACGGTTTACGATGGACGAAGGGCTTTCCTATGCCGTCCGCACCGTATTCGTTACCCTCTATGAACGCGGGCTTATCTACCGCGGCAACTATCTGGTTAACTGGTGCCCTTCCTGCGGTACTGCGCTTGCCGATGATGAAGTTGACCATGAGGAGACCAAAGGGGGAATGTATCATATTTTATATCCCCTTGCCGATGAAAACGGTGCTCCTTCTGCGTCGGAATATATCGAAATAGCGACGACCCGTCCCGAAACGCTTTTGGGCGATACCGCCGTTGCCGTACACCCTGACGATCCCCGCTATACTCATTTAATAGGAAAGAAACTCGTGCTTCCCCTGACCGGCCGCTGTATCCCGATTGTTGCAGACAGCTATGTCGATAAGGAATTCGGGACGGGCGCCGTAAAAATAACCCCTGCCCACGACCCCAATGACTGGGAAGTCGGCAAGCGGCACAATCTCGAAGTTATCAATATATTAAACCCTGACGGTACGCTCAATGCGGCGGTACCCGAAAAATACCGCGGCATGACGGTGAAAGCCGCCCGTGAAGCGGTTATCGCCGATTTGGAGGCGATGGGCTTATTTAAAGAGAAAGAAAACATTAAACATGCCGTAGGGCATTGCTACCGCTGTCACAGCGTTGTAGAGCCGTATCTTTCGGAGCAATGGTTTGTCAAAATGAAGCCGCTTGCAGATAAAGCGCTTGCCGCGTGGAAAAAAGGCGAACTCGTGTTCTATCCGCAAAAATGGGAGAATACCTACAGTCATTGGATGGAAAATATCCGCGATTGGTGTATTTCGCGGCAGCTGTGGTGGGGGCACCGAATTCCGGTGTGGTATTGTAAAGACTGCGGTAAGATGACCGTTTCGGTAGAAGATGTAACCGAATGTCCCCACTGTAAGAGCGCCGCTCTCAAGCAGGATAGCGATGTGCTCGACACGTGGTTTTCAAGCTGGTTGTGGCCGTTCTCGACGCTCGGCTGGCCTGAAAAAACCGAAGATTTGCAGCGCTATTACCCGACCTCTGCCGTTATCACCGCGCATGATATTATCTTTTTCTGGGTTGCCCGTATGATTATGGCGGCGCTTGAATTTACCGGTACCGTTCCATTCCGAGATGTTTATCTGCATGACTTAGTGCGCGATAAACAAGGACGCAAGATGTCCAAATCGCTCGGTAACGGTATTGATCCGCTGAATATTATCGACGAGTACGGAGCCGATGCTCTTAAATTTACGCTCACCTTTATGTGCACGCAGGGGCAGGATATTCTTATCGATAACGAATCCTTTAAACTCGGCTCCCGCTTTGCCAATAAAATCTGGAATGCTTCGCGCTATATCTTAGGAAACCTCGAAGGGCGACGCATTGTTCCCGTTTCCGCCTCTGAATTAACCGAGCTTGACCGATGGATTTACCATACCCTCAACGAAACGGTTAAAAATGTGCGGGCAGCCTTTGAAGGGTACCGCTATAACGAGGTAGGGCATGGCATTTATGAATTCTTCTGGAATAATTTTTGTGACTGGTATGTTGAAGGGACAAAGCTTTCCTATAAGAGCGGAGATGATGCGGAAAAAGACCGGATAACCTCGGTACTGCTTGCCGTTTTGGAAGAATCGCTCCGGCTGCTGCACCCCGTGCTTCCTTTCGTTACCGAAGAAATTTACCGCAAACTCCCCGAACACTGTGCTGCCGGAGCTTCACACCGTGCAGAGGCGCTGATAACCGCCGATTATCCCGTCTATTGTGAAGAACGCATCGATACGGTAGCTGCTGCGCGCTTTACTGCGCTGCAAAATATCGTGCGGCTTATTCGTGCGCTCCGGGCGGAATGCGGTATCGATCCTCAGCTCAAACTGCATATCGCGCTCTATATCGAAGCAGGTTCTCCCGCGGCCGCTGCGTTTGAGAATATCGATTTAATTAAGCTATTGGCGGGACTCGCGGATATCGCGTTTATCGAAACCCCTGCCGCTAAGCCTGCAAATTCTATCGGGACGGTAGGCGCCGGCTTTGAAGCCTTTATCATTACCGGAACCGAGGTAGACCGCAGTCAATTGGCTGCGCGTTTTACAAAAGAGCTCGAAAAAGAAAAACAGGCAGTGTCCCGTTTAACGGCAAAGCTTTCGAATGCAAATTTTACGGATCATGCTCCGGCTGAGGTTGTCGAAGGGGAAAGAGAAAAGCTGCGCCAAGCGGAACGGCTGATTGAAAAGTTCACGCTGTATTTGCACGATCTCGTATAGTGCGGAAAAAAAGAGGATAAGAAGATGGAACAACACGAAGTAGCACTATTAAAAGGGATGTATCTTGCCCCTTATATTCACTTGGCGACCAGTTTACGGGGAAAAGCCCGCCATGCAGGCGGTAATATGTTTCGACATCAAATCGATACAATGGGTACGCTTATCGATTATGGCTATATCGACAGCATTTTGCTGAAAGCCTCAATCGTTCATGATGTATTGGAAGATGTGCCGGATTTTAATGTGAATGAATTGTTATCGATCGATTCGGAATCTTCCGCCGTCTATGAATTGGTTATGGAAGTTACCCGTCGTCCGGGGCAGTCAAAACCTGAATATTTGGAGCATATTATCAGGCATGGATCACAACGGGCAAAGGTTCTCAAGTGTGCCGACCGAATCAGTAATATGATCAGTTTGGGCTTTGTAAACGATCCTGAATTTATTAAACGGTATTGTAATGAAACTGAAGTGTATGTATTTCCGATTGCGCTGGAAGTAAATTTTGATATGTATAATGAATTGCTGTATCTGGTGCAGTCCCGTCTGCAATACCTTGCTGATTTTGAATTTCTGCATCAACACCGCAAAGACTCTGCTTCTGTTTAATAGATAGGAGGCTGCCGTTTTCAGCAGCCCCTTTTTTTATTTCGATCACTTATTCGTCGAAGTCGTCTTCAAAACCGTCATCATCGTCATAGGTATCATCAAAATCGTCATCGTCAAAATCATCATCGAAGTCGTCGTCAAAATCGTCATCGAAATCATCATCAAAGTCGTCGTCGCTAAAATCATCGTCAAAATCATCATTGCCGAAATCATCGTCAAAGTCGTCATCAAAATCATCGTCGTCATCAAAAGGAGCGGCCGATAAAAAACGATTTCCGAAAAAGAAAGAAACTTTGTTACTCATAGTGAACCATCCATTGTATTTTGGAATATCTTATAAAATCGTCTTAGAGGAAAGACGCTGCCGTTAGGTAAACAGCAAATGCATAATAATAAGAGTATACTACTCTGTCAACCGGTTTTAGATTCAATGTATATTAGCTTAACCGTGCAAGACATCGCCGGTATTTATCCGGATTAACCCTAAAAGCTACAATAGGATCGCCGCCCTCTTGGGTTGCCTTGCCGATTGCAGCCATGGCTTCTTCGATCATGCGGGGAGCAGGAATAAGCCGCCCTGCCCGTGTCGTAAGCCCGATGCCGAGTGATTTCTTAGTGGAATCATCCAAGAGCGCATTAATTTCGTCATAGAGACTACTTGCAATTTGCATTGCCTGATCCAACGGTGCATAAAAGATAATAATACCGAGAATATCTTTATTAAAAACAAACACCTTATGGATGCGGTCGAGTGTTGAACGCAGCAGATGAACAATTTGCTGATTATGAGGTATATCAGTTGCATGAATGAGCAGAAGTGTTAAGTCCTCTTCGGCTACAGCTGTTTCAGTAATTGCCGTTGTCAATTCTTCGATGAGTGTAGCTTGTTCAAGCGAATGACTGCTGCTGCGTGATGCACCTGAAAGCGGTGTGTTTTCGAAGGTAGTAACGGGCGGTTTTTTTGCGGATTCTTGTGTTTCGGTTGAGGTTTTCAATATTTGTGTATGATTTTCAAAGAAACCGTAATTCCTCGCGTCAAAACCCTGTTTACTATCCGCTTGCGGAGTCTCTGCCGTTTGTAAAATGTCCGTTTCAGCGCTATTTGAGGATACCGGACGTTCCGTATCCTTATCTGTGTTGCTTTGCCGATCTGCTGTGCTGTTTTCAAGCTGGGTATGTTGTGAGCCTGCTTGATATTCGGGGGCGCTTTGTTGGGGCTGTTCATCATCGTAGATATGGAGACGGTTGAGCGATTCAAGCTGTTCGTTTAACGGTAAAGACGAGACCGTCGTAGATATTTGCGCCTTATTTTTTTCCGTTGCAGGTTGTTCATGAGTATTCGGCATCTTTGCACGGATACTTAAACCTTCTGTTTGCAAGGAGGCTGAATTGTCCGGTTCGGCACAAGTTTCCGTCTGTGGTATGCTTGGCGGCTCATTAGTTGCTGTAGCAGCGGCACACTCGCCTGACTGAGCGGTATTCGAATCGGTTATATCCGTTTCGGAAGTGCGTATAGCACTTTTAAGCTCCGGTTTTTTTTCTGCTGCGGATTTGATATCCATATATGAAAAGATCAACACCAAGACGGTCATTAATACAATCAGCAGTAATAGAAAGAATACTATTTGACCGCGGTTAAAGACCGTTTCAATCGGAAGCATTTGGAGCGCCGCATGGACGGTCACGGTATTACCCGTTTCTTTAACCGGAATATGCGTTTGAGCAGCAGTAAAAAAGAGCGGCAGATTTTTTACTTCGACTACATATTGTTCATTATATGAAAAAATATCGGTGTTTTTCGGCCAGGTAAATACGATACCGGCACTATCCCGAATGAGAACTGCTTGAATATATTTGCTGTAGTTACGGCATAACTGTTCAAGCTGTATTTGCAGACGGGCAGGATTACCTTCTTGAGCGGATTCCGACAATATCTCGCCGGTATGCTGAGCAAATATCTTAAAGTTCTTCAATGCTTCCGTTTTTCCCGCAGCAGAATCGCTGTGAAGGGTAAAAACAAACCATAGCAAACTTCCAATAATAACAAGCAATGCGCATGCGGCATAGACTGACATCAATATTTTTTTCATCATAAATCAGTATACTCCGAAATGAATTCCGATACAAGTTCCATATCGGTCAAATTTCCTTTTCTATGAGCTTTACACCATGCAAGTGCAGGGAGCAGCGGCATGACGGCATTCCGGCCGTTTTGTTGTAAGGTTTTACTAAAAGATGCAAGAAATGCCGTGTACGGGAATTGTTGAAAATCAGTGGGTTGCCAGCGGGTGGCACTGTGTTTTTCCGCTTCAAAAGCCGCCCGGTAAGAATCCAAAAGTGCCGTTCGATAGGTGATGCCTTGCGCTGTCTGCTCGTTGTAGGTTTCGGTACGGAACATGAGGCGGATGAACGAGTGTTCTTGAGGGCTGATACGTGCTGCACTGCCGGCATATTGCGCCGAAAGATAGGTACCGCGGCTATATGCCTTGCCGCCGGTATAGGCAAAGTCCATTCCGCTGCATTCGATATGCCGGTAACCGAGTGCCTGTGCCGCATGGTAGGCTGCGACGGCAACAGTGCCGGAACCCGTAGCAAGCGGCGGAAAAGGGGAGAAAAGCGCGGCTGTTTGGACAAGCGGGTGCCCGCCTGCCGTAAAAAAGAAAGCATTGCCGTTTTTGTAAAAGCGGCGCGCTCCGGCGGGTTGTGCCGAAAGGTCGAAGATGCCTGTCGTTTCTTTAGGTATGACACCGATGGTATGCTGATATGAGATATGCTGCGGGTCAAGTGCGATGAAGAATTCCGGTGTAATACCGCTTGTGCATACGGCGGGAAAGGCTGTATCGGTACAAAAGACCGTGTACTGCTGCCGCTTTTTTTTCAACAATGATAAGCCTGCTTCCAAGCTTGGGCCTGCGCCCAATATGAGCGCTGTCCGGGCGGTATCAGTGTGAGGATATGCCGGTTTGACGGAACCTGCGAGGCGCAAATTGAAAAAGATATTGCGCAGCCAGATTTTTCCAAAATGTGCTTGAACCGAAAAATCCGCCTTGATTTTTTCGAGTGCGTGTTCGATCTTTTCCGGTAAATCTTTTACCTGAGCTTTATAGAATTCGCTCCATGTCCTTAGGATGTGATAGCCGAAGGTGCCATGTACGGACGGCAAATAGGCTGCTGTAAGTGCGGTTTCAAAAGCGCTGCTTGTGCAGGGCGGCAAGAGAAAGACCCTGCTATCGGCTAATAGCTCCGTATAGTCGATGAGTGAGAGCAGCTGCTTGAAGGATTCGTAATCCGATTCCGTAATTGCGCAAAATGATTGCGGATATGTATCTAAAAACACTTTGATGTGGATACCGTTGCCCAGTCCGCAAAAAAGCATAAAACCGGCTGCTGAAGTAAGGGCGCGTTCTGCCTCACGTACCGGATTATACAGGGACTGCAGCGCCTGTCCCGATGCAAAGAGCGGCACCGGCTCCCCAGTTTTTGCGGGTACGACGCCTTTATAGGCAGCTCCTCCTTGAGAGCGTTGGATATTTTCTGCGAGTTCCGGCTGTTTAAGGCGTATCGCAGCGAGGTTCATTTCTAAAACCGTCATGCTTCTATCCTTTTGATGAGCGCACCGAGTATGCGGCTTACCTGTTCCGACAAGTTTGTGTGCGCTTTGTTATCCGCAGGATTTTTTATCACATTACAGTAAGCGGTATAGCTGCATAAGGCGCATATCTGTTTTTCGAGGGTTGCCGTATCTTCCGCGAGCCGTGCCGGTTCCGCTGCAATTAACGCGGGTATTCCGGTACGCAGTGTGTTGAGCAGGGAATGCACTATCCGTGTGCGCTCCTGAGCGGATGGTGCAGGGTAGGATGTTACGGAAATCCGTGCCTTACCCCGTACTCCCGCTATTAGGTCAACCGGTTTGATATTCAGAAGCGGCGCTCCACCCGTACCGGCGCGGGCCAGTCTCCGTGCAGATTCCGGCGGCAGCTGCAAAAACCATTGCCGATAGGTTTCAAGCGATTGCGCTGCAAAGTTTTGGACGGCGAGTGCATCAGCAAGCGGATGTACTCTGTTCGTTTCGGCAAACAAGCGTGCGATACTTGCATGGGGCTGTGCATGGCTGAAACCTTTTGCAGCTGCCAAATCGACGCCGGCAAGTATGATGTTCCGGCCGCTATGCCGTAAAAGCAGTTCGCAGGCTGTGCCCGTTACAGTGCCGTTCTCTCTGGCGGTAAGCGGCTGTAGGTTTGCTGCCGTAAAAAGCGCTGATTCCAGCGGAGAATTGTATGAAAGCGGAACACAGGGATGCGTTTTGAGTATCGATGCGGGAATTGCCGCTTCGAGCGGAAAGGCAATCGGAACACTTGCAGGCAGCCGGTCAAAATGAGGTAATGCCCAATAGCCGGCGTCAGTACTGATGCAGAGGTCTATCGGGATATCCCGCGCCGTCAGCGCTGCACAAGCCGATGATACGGCAAGGATAGAGTAGGGGGCAGCCTGTGCTGCAGTGAGCTGTTCTAAGCTTGGGCCTGCCCCGGCTAAGATAAAATCCTGTGTTCCGAATTGCAGCGCTGCAGGCTGCTCAAGCCCGATAAAGTTATTGATCGTGTTTTGAAGCCACTTATTTCCAAAGAATGAACGGGTATGCATGATGCTCGTCAGCATATCGATTGTATTTCGAATATTTTTCCAGACTGTATCCGCCGCATCGGGAAAAGCTTTATCGGCAGCCTTCCAGCTGATAAAGCGGGTTCCGGCCAATTTTTCATCGGGTATATGTGAAAGTAAGAAAAAAGGCAAACTGCCGCTTCCCGGCCGCCAAACGGCGTCCCAGAGGGTATCGGAATCGGCAAAAGCTGTTTCGTTATACCGCACTGCGATACATTTTGTAGAGGGAAACTTTGCTTTCAGTACCGATGCAAGGTAGGATTCTCCCGGCTCGGTTATGACAATAATCGACGGATTGCCTTCAATAGCGGAAGCAAACTGTTCGGCTTCTTTGTGAGGGTTGTATTTTGAATGGAGACGAAAAGGAGGCATGAAAGCAATTAGCCGCTATGCAGGGGGGCATAGCGGCGCTAGGAAGTTTCTGTTATTAGGAAATGCCTAATTCTTCAAAAAGATGTTTATAAGTTTCAAAATATTCAGATTTGGCAAACTCTTCAATCTTCTTTTCGGGCAAGGCTTCCAACAGTTGATCCATGTAGGAAAGAACCGATTTAATCTCGTTTTTCAGTTCCAACGGAATAGAAATGGTTTCCCGCTTTCTGCTCGCAGCTTGCAACAATGTTTCCTGTTTCGGTTCTTCGGGAACGCTTTCGGTTTCCGGTTCCGATTCAAGCTCTGGAATTGCATCTTCAGCGGCGGTGTCCAATGCTTCGAACGTATCTTCATGGGCTCCAGATTGAGCTTCTTCGCCTTCCGATTCAATAGCAGGAACTTCTGCGATAAACGGTTCTCCGATAATTGCTTCTTTTATCGAATCTTCGCCGGCAGCTGAATCATCGTCAAACGGGTTCGGGAAATCTTCGTCATTTTGAAGTTCATGAATTGTGCGTTCTTCTTTCATTTCTTTAGAAGACTGTATTTCATTGTCAACCGCTTCCATGTTTTCAGAGGGAACTTCAATCTCCTGTTCCGTGGGAATATCGAAGGATTCTATATTGATATCTTCAAAATCGGCATCGTCATCCACAGACTCAGCGTCTTCAATATCTTCAAGTTCGGCTATTTCTTGATGATCTTCCGTATCTCCGTCAATAAGCCCCATATCTTCATCCGTAACTTCCGATTGATCGTCAAGGTAACTGAGATCTTCGGGCAGCGATGTAATGGGTGTGGGGTCTACATTAAAGACGGGATCGGATGCAAGGAGTTTTTCCCCTTCCGCCTCAGGTTTGTAATCGTTATTTGTCTCTTCCGAAGCCGGTTCCGCTATACTGTCTTCAAAAGCGTGATCGGCAGAGGCTGTTTCTTGTATTTCCGGATCAATATCTTTTGTAAGTACGGGCGGCACTTCATAGGTTTCGGTTGTTTCTGCCGGAGCTTCCTCATCGGCAGATGCCCGCTCTCCATCCTCGGCGTTCCGCTCTTCAGTGAAATCCGCAGTAATAAGGATATTATTTAGCTCATCCCCGGTGAGGGCAATCGTTTCGTCCGTGTCATCATCGCTGAAAAAGCCCGAACTTTCCGTATCGGCAGCTTTGTTTTCCGTATGTGCAGCAGCGTCTTTTACCGGTGCTTCGGAGGTTACTTTCGCTTGAGCCGTCATACCGGCTTTTAAGCTATTCAGCTCTGCTTTCAGATCGCTGATTTCGTGAGCAATTTGCATCAGTAATTCGGTTGCTTTATCTTGTTCAGCGGCGGTGCGTTGGAAAGGTACGGCTGTTGTATCCATAGTTTCTTTTGAATCCTTTTCCAAAGCAGGTTTCACCGGTTCTGCTTCAGGTTCGGTAACCTGCTGTGTTGAAAGTAAATCTTCTTTAACAGCTTCAACATCGTCAAAGAAAGCCGGCTCTTCCGTATGGGGAGATTTGTCGTCTGTCTCCGTACCGAAAATCGAAATATCGGCATTATCTTCTACAATCTGTGAGGATAGTGCCGAAAGCGGCTGCTCTTTTGCTCCTTCATCATCAGCTGTAACGTCAATGTCTAAAACGGTCTCTTCTTTTTGTTCGCTGTGTCCGGCTTCTTGCGTTTCGGAAGCGTCGTCTGCGAAGATATCGTTAAAATCATCGACTGTCTCAAAACCGTCGTCCGATCCGGAGCTTTCAGCCGGCGCTGCGTCTTCAAAATCTTCAAGAGAAATTTCACTGAAGTTTTCGAGCCCTGCCGGAAGTTCATTGGTGTTAGAATGTTGTTCGGTATCGTCGGTAATTTCGGTAAAATCAAGATCTATCGGTTCTTCTTCAACAAATGCTTCGGAGCTTTCTTTGGGCGCCGTTTCTGCAGAGGAGTCATCCGACAAAAAGTCATCCAAATCCAACGACTCAAAACTGTTTTCATCAAGCGCAATATCGGAAGTATCACTATCGCTATATGAAGGTGCAGGCGTTTCCAGCGGTATTTCGGTTGAAGTATTTATATCACTCAACTCGTCAAGTTCTGGTATTTCAGTATCTGCAGCCATATCCGAAAAAGAGAAATCATCATCAAAATTTATGCTATCTTGATCCGGTTCTATGTCGGAAGTACTTACAAATTGAGAATCGTCTGAATCGAGCGGTTCATTACTATCTTTCTTTTTCTTAAGCCATACACCATACATATCCAATTTTTCCGTGCTTTTACTGTCTATAGAAAAATTAGGATCATATAAATCATCGGTTTTGTTAAAATTATCCATAAACTTTCTCCACAAAGGGCTGTGTCATTATATCATGTATCGGCATACCCTGTATATAACATAAGTAACATAAACGGAAGTCTTGCCGAGAGTTTCTAAAAAATCCGGCATTCACAGGTGCTCCCCTACCGATTCAGTCGGTATCTTCAACTTTCTATTGTACCTTATTTCGAATAAAATTCAAGAAAATATTTATTTTGCCGTTATTAAAATCGAGTATGAAATTTTATTTGAAAGTTATTACGCCGATCTTCGTATTTGCGTTTGTTTATAGCTTTTTGAGTATGTGCTTTGGAGCACGCGGTTTTTTTGCATGTCAGCAGTTGAGAAGGCAGCACGAAGCTCTTGTGCAGCACGTACAGCTTCTATCCGATATTGGGGAAGATCTGAATATTCGTATCGCGAATTTGTCTTCCGATCCTCAGACCATCGCTGTGTATGCGCATGAATTGGGCTATGTTCAAAAAAACGAACGGCTTATCAAATTGATGAACTTTTCCGGGACGGCGGAGCGCACCGAGGATGTCGGTGTCGTGTATCTGATAGAGGCTCCGCGCTATCTGCCGGATGCCGTATGCAAAACGATTGCCGTTTCCATGAGTATTATCGTTATTATGTGCGAGATGATTGTGAGCAAAAAGAATGCGTATTCAAAAAAAAGCGTCTAATTCGGCGGATGCCGCCGCTGCGGAACTCAGGCGTGGAAATATCGTGGTTATTCCAACCGATACGATTTACGGATTTTCCGGGTTGATCGGTAAGACTGCCGAGGCAATTGCCCGTATTAAAGGAAGAGCTGAAGATAAACCGTTTATCGCCCTCATCGCCGAACCGGAGGATATTTACCGCTATACCGATCTAAAAATTCCCGAACATATTTTGAACCTGTGGCCTGCACCGCTGACGCTTATCGTGCCGTTAAAAGGGCAGGGCACACAGGCATTTCGCTGTCCCGCGGATGATTGGCTGCGCGGTGTCGTTGCTGCAGCGGGAGATGCAGTGTATTCGACGAGTGTTAACCGTTCGGGAACCCCGCCCCTCACCGATATAGAGGCGATTTGCCGCGAATTTGAGGATTCCGTTTCGTTAATTGTCGATGACGGTAATCTTGAGGGGCTTCCTTCTACTCTCGTGGATTTGACTTCCGGCACTCCCCGCGTGCTCCGCCAAGGTTCTGTTGTTATCGATTAAGCAAAGAGAAGATGGGCTATCCGTGCGGATGAGCTTTGTGGTACAGCTCTTGGAGCTGGGCTGCCGTGATGTGGGTGTAGCGTTGGGTGGTTGCGATATTGCTGTGTCCCAGCAGTTCCTGCACAACCCGTATGTCTGCTCCGCGCGTGATGAACATCGAGGCAAAGCTGTGCCGGAAAGCGTGCGGCGTCAGCTTTTTATAGTTCGGGAGAAGGGCTGTGTATCGGTTGATGATGTACCGGATGCCCTGTGTTGTAAGCGCGCCGCCGCGGCAGTTTAAAAAAAGCGCGTCTTCGGCAATCGCAGTTTTTAAGCCGTCCTGTTCTTTTAGGTATGCAATCAGTTCCGCCCGCTCCGTCAAATACCGCTGTACCGCTTCCCGTGCAAAGTCCGCAAAGAACACCTTGCGTTCTTTGCTTCCTTTTCCTTGTACGATTGCCCAGCTGCAATCTCCCTTTAAATCCGTTATTTTGAGTCCTTGCAGCTCCGCCGCGCGGCAGCCGGTAGAGTAGAGCGACGAAAAGATCGCTGCATCGCGGGCGTACCATAAAATGCCCGCTTCTTTGGGAAATTCACAGAAGCGTTCCGCTTCATCAGGAAAGAGGAAGCGGGGCAGCTTGTCCGGCTGTTTGAGGTTGCGGACAACCGCGGCGGGGTTCGTGGAGCAGAGCCCTTTCTGCAGGGCATAGCGATACAAGCCCCTCACACAGGAGAGGGTTCGGTTAATGCTTGCCGGTGCAAAATGCCGGTTACCGAGCTCTGCAACAAAGACACGTATCTGTGTTTTCGTAACTTCGGTAAAGGCCAGCTCATTGTCCGCAAGCCAGTCCGAAAAAAGCTTGAGGTCGCTCCGGTATGCCTCGATTGTCTTTTCCGAAAAGTGCCGCACGCCTGCGCTGTAGGCGAGGTAGTCTTCAAAGACCGTATTCATCGGCTAGTCGATATCCCGGTCTTCAATGCCTTCGACAACGCTATGAAGATAATCGCAATCGGGATTTACACAGGCTTTGTAGCTTCCGTTCTTTTTATCGTATTTTTCAACCATGAACCAGCCGCATTTGGGGCACGCCGAGTTGATAGGCTTAAAATGAGAGATAAAATTACACGTTGGAAAGTTGGTACAACCGAAGAATTCTTTGCCCCGCCCTTTTGCCCGCCGGGATACGATGTCGCCGCCGCATCCGGGACGCGGGCATTTAGCCAATGGAATGGATTTGGTATTGCGGCATTCCGGAAATCCTTCGCATGCCAAGAAAAAGCCGAAGCGGCCGAGCTTTTTCATCATTCTTTTGCCGCATTTTTCGCAGGTAAAGTTTGTCGGCTCATCGAGGCTTCCTTTCAAACTGCCTAAATGCGCCATCACCGAATCCACCTGTGTGATGAATGGGGTATAAAAGGAGCCGATAATCTTTGACCAGTCGGCATTGTGTTCTTCTATTTCGTCCAGCTTTTGTTCCATACCGGCGGTAAAGTTGACGTCGATTACGTCGTTGAAGTTTGCGACTAACAGATCGTTGATTATTCTGCCGAGCTGAGTGGGAACAAGCTGTTTATTGGAGCGGTTAACGTAATAACGGTCGAGCAGTACCGAAATAATCGGCGCATACGTCGAGGGGCGCCCGATACCTTTTTGTTCCAGCATTTTAACGATACTTGCGTCGGTATAGCGGGCGGGCCCCTGCGTAAAATGCTGTTCGGGTGTCAGGCTGTCTACCGTCAGGGTGTCGCCGGTTTTTAACGCCGGTAATGCCTTGCCTTTTTCTTCTTTTGAAAGGAGGAGATTCAGCACCGAATAGAAACCTTTGTCCGTTACCTTGGTAGAAGCCGTTCTAAAGACGGCATCTCCTGCGGAAATTTCATAGCTGAGCGTTTCGGTCTTTGCACCGGTCATCTGGCTCGCGGTAAAGCGTTCCCAGATAAGGGTATAGAGGCGCAGTTGGTCGCGGTTGAGATAGTCTTTCAGATAATCGGGCGTATAATGAGCGTAAGTCGGGCGGATACCTTCGTGGGCATCCTGCGCTTTTGCTCCGACGCTGTAGAAATTGGGTTTTTCCGGCAAGTAGGCGGGATATTGCTCGCCGATCCATTTGCGTACTTCCGTAAGAGCAACATCGGAGATACGTACCGAGTCGGTACGCATATAGGTGATTAAACCGACGCGGCTTGAGCCGACGGCGATACCTTCGTACAACTGTTGAGCAATCTGCATTGTCTTACGGGAGGTAAAGCCGAGCCTATTTGCTGCCGTTTGCTGCATCGTGGAGGTTGTAAACGGCGGTTTCGGATTGATGGTCTTTTGCGTGCTTTTGACATCGGTAACCGTTGCCTCTTTTCCGCTCAATACATCGATAATCGCCTGTACCTCCCGCTCGTTCTTCAGCGCCGGTTTTTCTCCGTTATATAATGCGAGTTGGGCGTTAAAGGCTGTTTTCCCCTTTTTAAAAGCTCCTTCCAGTGTCCAAAATTCTTCGGGGATAAAACTTTCTACCTCCGCTTCCCGTTCGCAGATGAGGCGCAGCGCAACCGACTGTACCCGCCCCGCGGAAAGCCCGTTCTTTACTTTTTGCCAAAGCAGCGGAGAAAGGTTGTAGCCGACAAGCCGGTCGAGTACGCGGCGGGCTTTTTGCGCATTCACCTTTGCCTCATCGATATCCATAGGATTCTGCACGGCGGTTTTAATCGCCTGCGGAGTGATTTCGTTAAAGACGATACGGTTGATAGGCACATCTTCGCATTTTTCCCGTATCGCATTGCACAGATGATAGGCGATTGCCTCCCCTTCGCGGTCATTATCACTTGCGAGAAAGACGTGTTGAGCATTTTTTGCATCTTGCTGCAGCTCTTTTAAGAGTTTAGCTCTGCCGCGCACGGTGATATATTCGGGCTGAAAGCCGTGTTCGATATCGATTGCGATACGGGACTTCGGCAGATCGATCAGGTGCCCCATCGAAGCCTTAACCGTATAGCCGCTGCCTAAATACTTTTCGATTGTTTTTGCTTTTGCCGGAGACTCTACGATAATTAAGTTTGTTTTTTCGTTTTTGCTGCGGTTTTCTTCGCCATATTATGGTGCTCCTTTCTCAAACAAAGGTAGTTGTATGTGCTGCTCTCTCTGTAAATACTGCAAGGTCGGATGTGCCCATTCGCGTAAAAGGTCGCCGGCATGTTCTACCGGAATCGCTCCGTCCTCAGCAAGTTTTTTGCAGCCGGTATTCTGTACGGAATCCTGCATTCCGGCGTATATGCATACGTCGCGTCCTTGCTCAAGGGCAAAGTCCGCCGTAATAAGCGCCCCTGATTTCGCCGGCGCTTCGACGACAACGGTTGCGCGGGCTAACCCCGAAATAATCCGGTTACGCTGCGGAAAGCGGTAGGCAAGCGGCAGCTCCCCGGGCGCATATTCGCTGAGGATGCACCCGCCCGTTTCCAGTATCCGGCCTGCGAGCCGTGCATTGCTCTGCGGGTAGAGCCGGTCAAGTCCGCAGGCGAGTACAGCCGTCGTGAGGCCGCCGCCTTCCAAGGCTCCCCGGTGCGCAAAGGTGTCGATACCGCGTGCCAGCCCCGAAAGAACGGGGATGCCGGCGTGCCCGCATTCGGTGCCCAGCTGCAGTGCCGCCTTAATGCCGTTTCCTGTCGGGCGGCGTGTGCCGACAATCGCCGCTGCGGGCGTATCGGCCTGCGGTAAGACGCCGCGGTAGTACAGCAAAAAAGGCGCATCGGGAATTTCCCGCAGCAGGGGAGGGAAGTCGGCGTCATCGTAAAACGTCATGTTGATTCGGCAATACTTCATCAGCGCTTCAGCTTTTTCCACTGCCTGCGGCAGCTGTTCGGGCTTATAACTGCGTGTGCGGAGTGTCCGCTGTATCAGCCTGCTCAGCGTATCTATTGAACTTACTGTAAGTGCTTGCAAAGTGTCAAGCGTGCGGGCAAGTAAAAGGCGCTCGCTGCCCTTTAGAAAAGAGCAATAAGAGAGCGCAATGTAGAGTTTCCGCTTTTCAGAATCGGTTTTTGTATTCATTATTATAGTTTTTGTCGAATTCTATTGCCGAGCAGTTGTTGACCGTTAGCGCCGTGCATTTTCTACGAAAGCTTTGTTCCGTTCGGCGTCGGCGCGCTGTTCGGCGCTTCCGCTCGTTTTGATAATGCGGTCGTAGGCGGCAATCGCTTTTTCATATTGACCGGTCATGTAATAGGCGCGTCCAAGGATGAATAAGGAATCCAGCGGCTTTTTTTCGCGGGCGGCAACCGGTTCCATGATCGTAATGGCATCCTCCGGCCGGTTCAATTCAAAAACATAGAGTACGGACAGTGCGTATACCGCCCGTGTATAGGTTGGATCAAGCTCTACGGCGCGTTTATAGGCTGAGACCGACAGGTCGAAATATGCTTGCCGTTCGCCGAGGCTCATATTGGGGTAATCGAGGGTGCTTTTTGCGATAATAGCGGCACATACGCCGATTTGATAAAACACATGCTGATTTTCGGGGAAGTATTCCAATGCATTGCGGAAGGATTCAATCGCTTTTTTGTACATCTTTTTATCCATGTACCGGCGGCCGAGTATTTTGTACCAAATGCCGACTCGCTGTTCCATAGTTAGGATTTCGTTGATCTTTCCCTGATACTTTTGTATGGCCGATTCCAATTCTTGTATAGAAGACGGATTCTTGACGCCCATCTCCATATCCTGCATTCGCCGAATAAAGGCATTGTCCTTACAGGCAGTAAAAAGGAAAAGAATTGAACACAACAGCCCCGCATACGGAACTTTTTTTGATTTCATGTACACCTTCTTTTATTCAGCGCCGCCACAGATGACGGTGGTTATATTTCATGAGTGATGACAAGGATGTTCATCACCCGTGAAATATTCTTATATATCTTTGTATGATTGTCAATATTACGGCAGCGGACTTCGGGCTGTGGATAAATGAGCCTTTTTTTCGGAATTCCGGGGCATAAAGGAAATTTGTATCTTTTGCTTAACTTTTTCTGTAAAATATTGCGGTTCTTTTTCCTTTTTACTATAATGAATCCTCAAAATAGGGAACCACTGGTTAATCCGAACGCGAATTAATCAACGCGCCCTTAATATACCCTTTCGGGTATAAAGGAGTTGTTTATGTCTGCTAAGGAAATACCGATTGAAGAAATCGCACTGCAAATTGTCCTTTCCGTCGGAATTATTATTATCGCTGCAAAGTATCTTGGTCTGCTTGCTAAAAAATTCAATATTCCGCAGGTTGCCGGCGAAATTGTTGCAGGGCTTTTCTTACGCTACCTGCCTTTTTTCCGTAATTTCGGCGGCGTCGAACCGAATATTATCTACGCTGGAACCAACCAATTTATCGAGTATATGTCAGAAATCGGCGTTATTCTGATTATGTTTTCCGCCGGATTGGGTACTAATTTAAAATCGCTTGTAAAATCCGGTATAAAATCAACCGTGATTGCTGCCTGCGGTGTTATCATACCATTGGTTTTAGGTACGGTTATGGCGTTGGGCTTTTGGGGTTTTGACGGCTTCGGGACACCGCTATTTTATCAAGCGCTATTCATCGGTACTATTTTAACGGCAACTTCGGTCAGTATTACCGTTGTTGCATTGAAAGAGCTGGGCAAGATAAATTCGGAAGTCGGGCAAACAATTATCAGCGCTGCAATTATTGATGATGTCTTTGGTATTATTGTATTAACGGTTGTGCTCGGCGCAAGTTCCGGTAAGAGCGATTACCTCGGACTTATCATAAAAACGGCAGCATTCTTTGGCGCTTCATTGGTCGTGGGGTACCTGATTTACCGAATTTTTAAATGGTATGATAACCGGCATCCGCATACCCACCGTATTTCGATTTACGGGTTGGGCGTTGCTTTAATTTTTGCCTATTGTACAGAACGCTTCTTCGGTATCGCTGATATCACCGGTGCGTATGTCGCAGGGGTTGTATTTTGCAATTTACATGATGCCTCTTATATGGAGAAAAAAATAGATATCAATTCATATATGTTTTTTAGTCCTCTCTTTTTTACTGCTATCGGACTTAAAACGGATTTAAGCGGACTGAATATGAGCTTAATATGGTTTTCGATCGCCTTTGTGCTTGTCGGTTGTATTGCAAAAATAATCGGCTGCGGCGGTTCGGCTTTGGCTTTGGGCTTTAAGCGACAGGAATCGCTCCAGATAGGGCTGGGAATGATGGTGCGCGGTGAGGTAGCCCTTATCGTAGCTCAAAAGGGACTTGCCGTCGGCATGGTTCAGGCTGAATATTTTGCACCGGTCATTTTGCTGATTATTGTTTCTTCCATGATTGTGCCTATTTTGCTTGGAAAAGCATTTTCGGAAAAGAATCTGCCTCCGGCAGGAACAGCCACCGTATAGCCGGAGCTCCGGATAGTATATGGATACGGCATTTTTCGATTCAAAAGCAGAGCAATGGGATGCACACCGCACGCGGGTGTTGAGGGCGGAAGAGATATATAGAAAAATTATCGCTGAGATATGCCCTCAGCCTTACAGCAAGGTGCTTGATTTCGGTTGCGGGACAGGCTTGCTCGGATTTCATTTTGTTGATTGTGCAGTTGAAGTAACGTTTGCCGACATCTCCGCCGGTATGCTCGAACAGGTGTGCAAAAAAGCTGCAACGCTTGGGAGCGGCAGTGTAAAGACCATCGATTTAACGGAGCATACCGTTACGGAAGCATACGATATTATTGTTTCACTGTTGGCGCTCTATCATGTTGACGATATAGAAAAAACGGTTTGCGGCTTGGCTTCACATGTTGCCGAGGGCGGATATCTCTGCCTTTCGGATCTCGATCTTGAAGATGGGAGTTTCCATTACCCCAATACGGCGCCTCATAACGGAATAGACCGTGATGCGGTTATGAATGCGGCTCGTAAGAGCGGTATTCACGTTATTTGTAACAAAACCGTATATACTGAGCAAAAGATTATCGATGGCGCCGTAAAAACATATCCTATTTTTTTAATCATTGGGATGCGGGACACTAACCGAAGATAGGCTATAGGGCGCGGCTGCTTATCGGCTTTCGTTCACAAAGACACGGGGAACACGCTTGTGGATACCGCAGGTGATTTCGTAGGGAATAGTGCCTGCAATGTCTGCCAGTGTTTGTGCGCTGTTGTCCTGAGGGTTGGGGCCGAATATGCACACCTCATCCCACCGTTGTACCCACGGGTGCGCGCCGAGGTCAACCATGCATTGATCCATACATATTCTACCGATAATCGGAAAGAATTCGTTGCCGATGCGTACTTTTAGTCCGGGCGAAAGTGCGCGGCGTAAACCGTCTGCATATCCGATCGGGAGGGTTGCGATATAGGTATCCTGAGGAGCTGTCCAGTTGCGCCCGTAGGAAACGCAGGTGCCCGCGCGTATCTGTTTTATCAGCACTACCTGCGTTACCAGTTCCATAACGGGTTTTACGTCGATAGCCGTTGCCGTATCCTGTAAGGGCAGGTAGCCATAGGCGAGGAGTCCGGGGCGAACCATATCAAACCGAGCTTCGGGCATCATCTGCACCGCGCCTGAGTTGGCGGCATGAACGAGCGGGATGTGTATGCCTGTCTGTCTGATTGCTTCGACGGCATCGCTAAAACGTTCCAGCTGATCTTTTGTAAAAGCGCGGTCGGATTCCGAATCGGAATCCGCAACGGCAAAGTGGGTTGCAACGCCTTGCAACCGTAAATTTTTTGCCCGCACAATTTGGGTCGCCAGTTTTACCGCTTCCGACGGCTTGCAGCCTATCCTGCTCATACCGGTATCTATTTTAAGATGTACCGCAACGGTTTTCTTTTGCGCATCGGCCGCGCGATTGAGTTCATTGATGAATTCCTCATCGATAACAAGCGGTTCCAGTTTATAGTCTATAATAGAATCTATTTCTTCCAAAATCGGCAGACTGAGCGAAATGATGGGGGCGACAATGCCAGCCTCTCGAAGCTCTATACCTTCCTGTACGGAAGCGACGGCAAGGTATGAAACTCCTGCTCTGATGGCTGCAATCGCTGTCCGTATGGCTCCGTGTCCGTAGGCATCAGCTTTAACCGGTAAACATATCTTTGTTTCCGGGGCAAGGGTTTGTTTGATTTGGGTAATGTTATGTTTCAGATTATCCAGATGGATAATCGCTTTTGTTGCACGCATGGGCGGCATTGTACTGCAAACGGCAAAGAATTGCAATTTATATTTTTGTCAACTGTGCTTAACCCTTGACATTATTTTTATGAGTGATATACTAACGGCATATTTGTAAGTTTTAGCTAATTAGTTGAGGGCTTTATGTATATTACACAGAATAAAAAACATGCCTTTGCCGCAATTTTGTTCGCTTTATCGTTCATATTTATTCCGGTTAGCGGACTGTATGCCGCAAACGACGAAGAGGTGCTGGATTCGTGGACAGGAATTGTAAAAAAGATGGAAGTGCACCTCAATAATGCCTACGATCTTTATACTCAAGGGAAATCCAAAGAAGCGTATGACGAAGTGAACGTCGCGTACTTTAGATTTTATGAATCTAAAGGGATGGAAAAGATAACGATGGGGTACCTTTCCGGTGCGCGTAAGACAACGGTAGAAAATGCGTTTTACGAATACCGCCGGAACGTCTACAGCGATAAAGATAATGAGATGGTAAAAGCGCATAAAGATAAGCTTATTGCAATGCTTTACCATGATGCAGCCGAGCTTGACGGCACGTTGGACGAAAGCGGCAGCGAGACTGCAAATACCGCTCAATCGGCAGTTGTTGCAACGTTTATTTCCTGTTTTGTATTGGTACTCCGCGAAGGCTTGGAAGCAATCCTTGTTATCGCCGCTATTATCGCCTATCTTGTAAAAACGGGGAAAAAGAAATATATCATGTCGGTATATGTCGGTGCGTTGGGCGGTATCTTGGTAAGTATTCTGTTGGCCTTTTTGTTCGGCGCTGTTGCCGGTGCACAGAGCGGCATCGCTCAGGAAGTTTTTGAAGGCATCGGTATGTTTGTCGCAGTTATCGTGTTGTTCTATGTCAGTAACTGGATGCTTTCAAAGTCCGAAACCGAAGCATGGGAGCGGTACATTCATAAGAAGGTTGAAGCATCGGTTTCTACCGGAAATAAATGGGTCTTAATTTTCGCGGCCTTTATTGCAGTTGCGCGTGAAGGCGCCGAGCTTATTCTCTTTTTCCAGGGCGTTCCCGTTCATGGAACGAGCGGCAGGAATGCAATGATCTTGGCGATTGTGCTGTCAGCGGTTGTTTTGATTGCGGTGTTCCTAGTATTTAGGTTCTTAACCGTGCGGTTGCCATTAAAGCCTTTCTTCTTGGTTACCAGTATATTGATGTATGCGATGTGCTTTTCGTTTACCGGAAAAGGTGTGTCGGAACTGCAAGCTGCCGGTGTTGTCAATAAGACCGTTATTCCGTGGATGAGTTTTGAAATGGACTTCCTCGGTATTTATGCAACGTATGAAAGTCTCATCCCGCAGATTATCGTGCTTGCGGTGATTATCACAATGTCTGTTGTGTATGCAAAAAAGAATAAACAACAGCGTGCTCAAATTGAAGCTGAAAAGGCGAGGATTGGGCAAAAGTAAAAAAATATAGGGCGATCTCAAAAGCAAAGTTTTTGAGATCGCCGATGACAACTGCTTTTGGGCTGCCGGATTGTGGAAAATAACTGGTGTCCTACAAGGCTGTAATGAATGTGAAACAAAAAGAAAATAAAGATATATTATTTAGGAGGATAGTTTCAAAATGAAGAAAACAGTATCTTTTCTTTTTGCACTGATTGCAATCGCTTTTGTGCTTGCATCATGTGACAAACCTGCGCAAAAGCAGGAAATGGCAAAACCTGCCGCAGAGCAAAAAGCTGCGGCTCCTGCACCGACTGCAGAAGAGGCAGCAGGTTTTGATGAGTTCCCAATCGGGGACGAACAGGATGTTGGTCCGCTCCACATCGGTGGCGTTTACTTCCAGCCGGTTGACATGGAACCTGCCGGAAACAGCCTTTCCAAGAACGAAGCTGACTGCCACATCGAAGCGGATATCCACGCAAATGATGAGGGTAAGGTGCTTGGTTACGGCGTAGGCGACTTTGTTCCGTATCTTCATGTTAAGGCTTATGTTCAAAAGCAAGGCTCGAGCAAAGTGCAGGAAGTTGCATTTATGCCGATGAATGCCGATGACGGCCCCCACTACGGTGCAAACATGAAGTTCGAAGAAGGTCTCGGCAAATACAATGTCAAATTCGAAATCAAAGCTCCGGGTAACGATTACCTGTTGCACGTTGACAAAGAAACCGGTGTTACCGGCCGTTTCTGGACGGAACCGCTCGTTGTCGAATGGAAAGATTTTGAATGGAAAGGACCTCAGTGGTAAACAGTATGCAGTTTTAAGGCGGTGCCGGTTCATTTAAATAGTTAATCGGTATGCCTTACAATCAACCTGTTTGGAAACTTCCGTTTCGGGACAGGTTGTCTTGGAAACTGCTTTGCCACACTAAGCGGTAACCGTTATTCTTTCTCTTTGCAAGATACTCCTATTAAAAGGTATATTTTGGGAAGGAGTGGCGGTTACCGCCGGTTTTTTCTTGGAGGTGTATCATCTTAAAATTTTATATAAGAGTTTTTGAAGCAGGTATCGCCTTTGCATTGGTGTTAGCCGTTGTATTTGCTTCATTTAAAACTCAAGAGTCCGAGAGAACGGAAGAATCCCAAAAAAAAACGGCTTGTTGTTTTAATAAGTATGCTGCTGGGCTTTGCCGGCAGTATTGTTTCAGCAATTCTTAGATCAATTCCCAACTATATAAATAGAACACGTTTCGCTTTTTGGTGCATGGTTCCTGTTACCATCGCACTTCTCTTTTTACTCATCCTGCTTTTTATTTCACCCAATCTTAAACGAAAGATAGCACATATATATGAAAATCTTTTTAGTGCGGTAATTTTCTTATATGCAGCTTCGATGCTGTTTTACTATCTTCCCGTTATTATCATGCTGGCAACCACATTGGTAAATTACGGCGAGAGCGCAGTAAGTACGATTGTCTTATTCAGACTGATAGGCTATGTACTCGGTATTGTGTGTATGCTGTGCGCCGGTTTAGCGATCTATAAAACGTTGATTAAATTATCGGCCATAGAACTCAAGGTATCGGTTGCCGGAGCGCTTTGCATTTTTGGTGTTACGCAGGTGGTTGTTATTTTACAGCGCCTCTATTCGTTGGGGATTATTCCTCGCAACGACTTTATCTTTGCATTCATTGCCGCGGTCGTAAACCACGGAAATTTCTTTACCTTTGCAATTATCCTATTCATTATGATTCCGCCGATTATCCTCTGGCGGAAGAACCGGACAATTACGGAAACATATCACAACAATGCGGAACTGCGGAAACTGAAAGCGCAAAAGCGCAACGCACGCCGGTGGGCGAAATTTTCGCTGGTCTTGCTGATCGGTTCGGTTTTATCTCTGTCTGTGTTGCGGCACTATGTCGACCGAGAAGTTCCGCTTTCGCCGCCGGAAAATTATACGATTGCCGACGGTATGGCGATGATTCCTATTTCGGAATTGGAAGATGATAAGCTGCACCGGTATGCGTATACTTCGGAGCAGGGGATTGAAGTCCGGTTTATTGCCATTAAAAAGAGCGAAGGCTCTTATGGCGTAGGACTTGATGCGTGCGATATCTGCGGTCCTACCGGATATTTTGAACGGAACGGGGAGGTTATCTGTAAACTCTGCGATGTCGTGATGAACAAGGGAACTATCGGCTTCCCGGGCGGATGTAACCCTGTGCCGGTTGCGTATATCATCCACGATGAAAAGATCAAGATAAAGATAGCCGATCTTGAAGCGGAAGCGCACCGCTTTAAATAGGAATATCCAGATGGAGGTTCGATAGCAATTATGTTTTGGAGAATGATAGCCGGTTCCCTCTTCCGTCAGAAAGGGAAGATGGCGATGATTGCGTTTACCATTGCGCTGGGTGCGAGTCTTTCAAGCGCAATGCTCAATACGATGCTCGGAGTAGGGGATAAGGTAAATCAGGAGCTGAAAACCTACGGAGCGAATATCAATGTCGTGCATAAAGAGGCCTCGCTTCTCGATGATATTTACGGAGTAGAGTCGGGGAGTACCAAAAAGTATTTACGCGAGGATGAGCTGTATAAAATTAAGACTATATTTTGGGCGTACAATGTTGTTGACTATGCTCCGTTTTTAAACGTGTCCGTTGAATATAAGGGCCAAAATAAGCCCGTCCGTCTGACCGGTACATGGTTCGATTATAAAATAGACTTGCACACCGGACAGGAAGTTATTACCGGTATCCGGCGGATGCGAACGTGGTGGGAAGTAACCGGTGCATGGGCTTCCGATACCGATGATTCCAGCTGTATGATCGGCAGCCTTTTTGCGGGGCGTAATGCCATTCATGTCGGTGATGTAATCGAAGTAACAGGCCCTGCCGGAACCGCATCGTTGACTGTTTCCGGTATATTCAATTCGGGCAGCAACGAGGATGAGTACATCTTTACGACTATTCACACGGCGCAGCGCCTGTTAGGAAAAACCGATGTATGTGAAAGCATCGAAGTAAGCGCCCTTACGACGCCCGATAACGACCTCGCACGAAAGGCCGCGCGGAACCCTTTGAGTTTAACCATCAAAGAGATGGAGGTATGGTACTGCACTGCGTATGTCAGCAGTATCTGCTATCAGATTCAGGAAGTGATTACCGATGCCGTTGCAAAACCGGTGCGGCAGGTTGCCGAATCCGAAGGGGCGATTTTAAATAAGACCACGCTGCTGATGCTCTTAATAACGGTGTTAAGTTTGCTCGCTTCCGCATTGGGAATTTCCAACCTTGTAACGGCAAGCGTGATGGACAGACGCGCGGAAATCGGTTTAAAGAAAGCGATCGGCGCGAGCAACACGGCGGTTACCGTATCGGTACTGACGGAGATTATGATTATCGGATTAATCGGCGGAACAATCGGCTACTTTGCAGGTTTGGGTCTGACGCAGATTATCGGACGGAGCGTATTCGGTTCGGCTATTCCTCCCGCACCGATGGTGATTCCGATTGTCGTGCTTATCATCTTCCTTATTACCCTGCTCGGCAGTCTGCCTTCGGTACGGTATTTGCTTAAACTCAACCCTACGGAGGTGCTGCATGGAAAATAAAATGCACGCCGAAAGCGGAAAGAGCGGATACGGGAGTGAACTATTATGACAAGAAATAGAATGTATTTAAAGATGATTACAAGTTCGCTGATACGTCGCCGGTCGCGGATGCTTGTCGCGTTGTTGGCAATCGCAATCGGTTCTACGGTGCTGTCGGGCTTACTGACTATTTACTATGATATTCCGCGTCAGATGGGGACGGTATTCCGCTCATACGGCGCAAATGTGATATTCCTTCCGGCGGAAAGCGAATCCAAGATTACGCAGGAGCAAATCGACGCTATTAAGCAGGTAATCGATTCTGAGAAGCTGGTCGGGTTTGCGCCGTATATTTATCAGTCGGCAAAGGTAAACGAACAGCCGTACATGATTGCCGCGACGGATTTAGAAAATGCACGGAATAACAGTCCGTATTGGCTTATCCGCGGGGACTGGCCGCACAATAAAAAGGAAGTGCTGATCGGGCACGAAATAAGCCGCAATATCGAATTGTCGGTCGGCGATACCTTTATCGTCAATACGCCGAAGGCAAACGGCGATGTTACCGTCAACGAATGTACGGTGTCGGGTATTGTTACCACCGGCGGTGTAGAAGAAGAATTTATCTTTATGAGCCTTGAGGACATCAAAGGTATTATCGGGTACGATGATCAGTTTGATGTTATCGAATGCAGCATCGACGGCAATCAGGAATACCTTAAATCGATAGCCGATATGGTGTCGAAGCAGGTGAACGGTATTACGCCGCGGCTTGTAAAACGTGTAACGGAATCTCAGGATGTAGTTTTGAGCAAGCTGCAAGCACTCGTGTGGATTGTTACCATCATTGTGTTGTTCTTAACGATGATCTGCGTAACGACGACGATGATGGCGGTTGTCGCAGAACGCAGAAAAGAAATCGGCCTTAAAAAAGCGCTCGGTGCTTCGAACAGCAGTGTTGTGAAAGACTTTATGGGCGAAGCGGTGATGCTCGGTTTGATCGGCGGTATCTTGGGCGTGGTATTAGGCTATGTGTTTGCGGATAACGTGAGTATCAGTGTATTCGCCCGCGAGGTTTCGTTTCCGGTGCAGCTTGCGCCGTTTACGGTAATCGCCTCGATTATCATCACAATTGTTTCCTGTTTATTCCCGGTACGCGCCACGGTAGACATCGACCCCGCTTTGGTTTTACGCGGGGAGTAGCAAAGGAGGATTATATGGATATTTTAACATTGAGCGGAATTTCAAAGATTTACGGCGACTTAAAAGCCTTAGACAACATAAACTTAAACGTAGAAGAAGGCGAGTGGCTGTCGATTATGGGACCGTCCGGTTCCGGTAAAACGACGCTGATGAACATCATCGGCTGTATGGATAAGCCGTCGCTCGGCAAGATTGAGCTTGCGGGGCAGGATATTTCAAAATTATCCTCGAAGGAATTAACGGTCGTACGGCGGGATACCATCGGCTTGGTCTTTCAGCAATTCCACCTCGTCAACTATCTTACCGCGCTTGAAAACGTGATGATGGCGCAGTATTACCACAGTATGCCCGATGAAGAAGAGGCGATGGAAGCGCTTGCGAGCGTCGGCTTAAAGGAGCGGGCAAAGCACTTACCCAATCAGCTTTCGGGCGGAGAGCAGCAGCGTGTGTGTATTGCCCGCGCGCTCATCAATCACCCTAAGCTCCTGCTTGCGGACGAACCGACCGGCAACCTCGATGAAAAAAACGAGCGGTTGGTTATGGAGATTTTTGAAAAGCTGCACAATACCGGCAGTACCATTATCGTCGTTACCCACGACCCTGAGGTTGCCGATCAGGCGGAACGGATGGTCGTACTTGAGCACGGAAAAATCGCGCGTATCGAAAAGATGAGCAGAACACGGCCTGTGCTGCAAAAATAATATGTGCAGGGAAAAACACATCAGAGGTTTTTTAGTCCCACGCAAAATAAATAGGCTGTTCAACCAGAGTTTCGCCGCTATGCGACTCAAATGGTCTCACATCCTATTTATTTTGCGATTTTGATTTCTTTGTCTGATGTGTCTTTCCCTTTTTCTAGCATAAATTGCACGAAATTTTAAAGAAAACTTCATACAAGAAGGAGTAAAAAATGGAAAAAATAACTTTGCGTATATTCACAATTACATTGGCACTTGCGGCGTTTTGCTTCGCAGGGTGTAGTAAAAATGAAGGGACTGCGCAGCAGGCCGGACAATCGGCACAAGCTGTACAACCTACGGTACGGTATAAGGACGGCGTTTACAAAGCGGTTTCCGGTATTAAAGACGATTGGGGCGGAAATGCCGAGGTAACGATAACCGTTAAAGACGGTAAAATTACCGACTGTGAATTTCTATCCTACGAGAAGGACGGAACGCTGAAAGGCGAGGACTACGGCAAAACCGACGGAGTGATTAAGAATGCCGGTTTATACAAAATTGCGCAGAACGCAATTAAGAATGCCGAAAAGTATGGTCCGAAACTGGTTGAAACGCAGCAGCTTGATAAAGTGGATGCGATTGCCGGAGCGACTGTATCTTATGAACTGTTTGAGAACGTAGTCGGTATTGCGCTTAAACAGGCGAAGGCGGAGTAGTAACGATGGCAGTTTCCGAACCGGTCAAAAAATTAACGGTTATCGAACTTGCGAAACAGAACCTTAAACGCAAGCCGTTTAGGACGGTGAGTTTGATTGTGCTTACCGCGGTGCTGGCGTTCAGTCTTTTTGCAGGCAGCTTTTTGGTCAAGAGTCTGAACGGCGGAATGCAGTCGCTGTCGAACCGGCTGGGTGCAGACATCATTGTCGTGCCGCAGGGGTATGATTCAAAAATCGAAAGCGCACTGCTGCGGGGTGAGCCGAACAGCTTTTACTTTAAGTCCGAGGTCGTAGACCGCCTTAAAAAAATTGAAGGGGTTGACCTTGCTTCTCCGCAGCTTTTTATCGCAACCCTTTCCGCCGGATGCTGTTCGTTTCCGTTGCAGGTAATCGGTATCGACTTTGATTCCGATTTTAATATCAAGCCGTGGCTCGAAAGACAGATTCGGTTACCGCTTACCGATAACCAGATTGTCGTGGGCAGTAACATCGTCGGGGATACGCATTCCGAGGTTAAGTTTTTTAATCAGCCTTTTGTGATTACGGGGCGGCTCGCAAAAACCGGTATGGGCTTCGACAATTCCGTGTTTATGACGATTGAAAATGCAAAGCGGCTTGCAAAAGAATATGAGCGAATTATGGAACATCCGGTTGCGCACGACGAGGATCTTATTTCCAGCGTTATGGTGCGGATAAAGCCGAATGCTGATGTCAAAACAGTCGCTCAGCGCATCCTCACTGAGTTTGAAGGCGAACAGATTTATCCTCTTATTTCCAAGCGGATGATGACCAATATTTCCGCAAGTATCGCAAACCTCAATGTGTATATTTATGTGCTGCTTGCACTGCTCTGGCTGTTGTCGTTCATTGTACTTGCGGTGTCGTTTTCTTCGATATTCCATGAGCGGAAAGCAGAATTCGGAATGCTGCGGATTATCGGCGGTACAAAGAAAAAACTTGCACAGCTTGCTTCTGCCGAGGCGTTTATCATCAGTGCATCAGGTGCGGGAATCGGAACGGGGATGTCCTGCTTAATTGTTCTCTTGTTTAATCAGGCAATTATCGCCGGTCTTAAAATGCCCTTTCTTACGCCGCCGGTTTTGTGGATACTGTTGTGCGCCCTTTTAACCTTATCGGCTATTTCGGTTATCGGCCCGCTTGCTGCGCTTAAAACCATTCACGGATTTACCAAGCAAGAGCCTGCGTTACAGCTGCAAGGATAGGGATTATCTATCCGTTCCAACATTCCGCAACTGCCGGTTTTGATAATCCGCCATAATTCCGTGCAGTTGCAATTTTGCAGGAAAACACTGTCATGGCTGATGATAATGAGTGCGCATGATATTTTTGCAAGGGCAGTTTCGAGAAGTCTAGCAGAAAGAATATCCAAGTGATTGGTCGGTTCGTCCAAAATAAGAACTTTGAGCGGTTTTGACATTGCAAGTGCAATCATGAGCTTGCGGAGTTCGCCGGGACTGATCCGCTTGCTGTCAGTAAAGGTAAGCAGCGCTTTGGGATTCGATCCCATGCGGTACACCGTAGAAAGAATTTCACTTCGCAGTTCTTTATCGAGCGAGAAGAAGTGTGCTAACACTGCTTGTTCTTCTGCTTTCGGAATTTCCTGCGGCAGATAAAATGAAAGACTTTCTCCATCGCTTTTCTTTTGCAGATCAGCTTCCCGTATCCGGTTTAATATTGTATGTGCAAGCAATGTCTTTCCTGTTCCGTTGGCTCCCGTCAAGGCAATGCGTGACTGCTTTTGCACCGTCAATTCGGGAATCTGCAAGGTATAACTGCCATCTTCTCCTGCACTGATGATTTGCGGCGGCAGGTGTATGAGTACCTTCGGAATGAACACAGACGTATCTGCTTGCGCCGGTGAAAACCCTTCCTTACGGTTCAGCGGTTTTGCTTGAGTATCGCGGCGTTTTTCGGCTTGTTCACGGCGGCTGTCAAAACATTTTTTTACGGTGCCCGGCGTACGGTCTTTACCGGTAACAATGGCAAGGCGGATTTTTTGTGCTGCATCGTGGTCTTTGCCGCCGTACACATTCCTCAGGCGGTTCTTAGAATGTTCTGCCTCGCGCTGCCACATATCGGAAAGTGCTTTTGCTTTTGAAACCCCTGCATCAGCTTTATGCCATTCCGAAAGGCAGGAAGCTCGCTCTGTGTCCCAAAGTTCAAGCGCTGTACTTACATTCGCAGCATAGAGCTTACCTCTGATTGAATCGGCTCCGTCTGCGAACGCTGCCGCTTCCCGATATAAGTAGAAGGTAGCGGTACATAATGAATCGGCAAAGGCGCGGTCATGACTGACAATGAGCCCTGTGCCGGTAAACAGTTTTAAGGCATTTATAATGAGCTCTTTTGAAACGGCATCCAAGTGATTGGTCGGTTCGTCAAGCAGCAGAACCGAAGGACGCTCCGCTAAAGCACAGGCAATTTGCAGCCGCTTCTTTTCTCCGCCCGAAAGCGTTTCCCAGCGTTCAAGCTGTTTTGCCGTAATATTAAGCAGCGAGAAAAAGCGACGCACTTCGTTATCCGCATCCCAGAACAATGTATACGCAGTATCGGGCAGTTCCGTACTGTTTTGCGCACAGTATACTGCCGATTCGCATTTAATTATCCCTGAAAGCGGCGGAAGCATCCCTGCGATTAATTTGAGTAATGTCGTTTTTCCGCAGCCGTTTGCACCGGTAATACATGTCCAATGGGATGCTCCCCCAAGCGCTGCGGAGAATCCGTCGAATAATATCTCCGCAGAATCCGGATATGAAAAAGAAACATTTTGTAATGTTATCATGTATGCTGTATTCCTTCATTCAATGAGTAATTATCGTATTATAAATTATTTCTCGCCCTTCTCCGATACGGCTTTTGCCACATCGTCTATCAATTTTGAAAAATCAATTGCGTTTTTCGGGCTGATGACCGGCTTACCGGTTTCTGTTTCGATTTCTTTTCGTGTACGTCCTGCAATGTTGCCGCCCCGTTGTGCTATTTTTTTGTTTCATTTTCGGCGCCGGTAATTCATCATACATTGCATTAAACAAGCCCGTTATAAATGCTTTGTCATCAACTTCGTCTACTAAAAGCATTTCTTTTGCGCCTTGATACGGCAATTCGTAGGAAGCGTTCGGCATATACGCAATTGCTGACGGAACCGCTTTTACCAGTAAGCGGTCATCGTAGATACCGCCCACAATTTTATCTCGATAGTAAATGATAAATTCTCCCATCATTGCGCGATAGCGTATGTCTTGCAATTCCGATAACTGCTCCAGAATGAAGTCTAAATATGTTTTACTCGATGCCATAATTATCCTTTAGTTATGATTTTTCTCCCAAGCCGTTTCTCCAATCTCCACTGAGGCGGAACTCCATCATCGCCCCAATATTCATCCATCGCAATGATTTTATCATCTTTTAATTTTATAAACGATACCACATGAAAAGAACTTGTTCTATCAACACTGTATACGTTGACAGCGGTGATGATTAAATCATCGATTTGTTCTATTCTTTCGATTGTTCCGTTCCATGTTCCCGGATACTCGCAATTTGCTTGTATGTATTCTTCAACTGTGAAATGCTCATTGGTACAATGCCAGTTGATATATGCGGAATCGGAAAAGTAAGTGCGCAATTGTTCGGCATCCTGTTTTAATACTGCATTCAAAAAATCTTGTATGTTCATAACCAGCCTCAAAGTTAGATATTCAATTCCATTTCAATACATTCCCATGCGCAATCCGGCATCATATAGGTTATAACTTTTTCTGTTGGTTGAAAACCGGTGGCTTCATAACAATGCCGTGCACGCTCATTATTCGTAAACACTCCCAATGTTATTTTTGAAGCATACAAAACGGTCTTTGCATATTCTATTGCAAGCTCTACCATTTTCTTTCCGCTTCCCTTTCCCCTGCTTTCAGGCGAAAGTATAATAAACCCGAATCGCACGAGCGTTTTATCGTCTTTATTTGGATATCGGATAAACAAATGACCGATTACGCTGCATCCGTCAATGGCACAAAGAGGAATGATAGGCTGTGTACCGTTCATCGAACCATAGTATTCATTTAACTCATTGCCATTCAGTGGAAACCGCCCTATTCTGTCGGCAGACCATTGATAAAGCTGCTTTGCATCCTGAATCCAGCTGCAAATGATTTTTGAATCTTGCGCTTCATATTTTCTTAATACCATGATCACCTCAATAATATTTTTTTATAAACGACACAACGGATCCTTCTTATTTCACCGCACGTGTTGCAATAAACGATGGGATATGCAATTCGTGCAAGCGTCCTTCTCCGTTCGTGTCTTCGTATATATCGGTGAGCGTGAAACCTGCGCGCAGTTGTCCGCCGATTTGTTCGCTTACTGTATGAGAAAATTGCCATCCACAGTCCGCTTCTTCAAGCTGTTTTCGGTGCGCTTCGTAAACGAGCGGATTAAACGGAAGTGCGTTGATAATTTTCTCTTCTTTTTGATCGACAATATAATTGATACCGGTATCAAGTCCGCACAGTAACACACCGCCTTTTTTGAGTATCCGGAAACATTCGGCAAACACCGGTTCAACTTTTTCGATATAGCAGTTGCTTACCGGATGGAAAATAATATCGAAGGATGCATCGGCAAAGGGCAGCGGTTTTGACATATCTGCACGTATAATGTTAATTCGATAGCCTTCACGCTCGGCAACAATTCGCTCAGATTCAAGCTGTTTTTCAGAGTAGTCAAGTATCGTGCATTCCGCTCCGGCTGCGGTAAAAATCGGCATTTGCTGCCCGCCTCCCGACGCAAGTCCTAACAGCTTTTTTCCTTTTAAATCACCGAACCATTTACGCGGTACCGCTTTTGTCGGCGTCAATACTACAGACCATTGTCCGTTTTGTGCATTGATATACGTTTCGTGATCAACGGGCTTACCCCATTCCCAGCCTTCTGTAATCCAACGGTCGATCACCGCCGCATTTGCGTCCTGATAATTTTGATGTGTGTTCATAAAATGCTCCATATTAATCTATTCCTCAATTTTATGCTTGCTCAATACAGCGAATAAAATAACAATGCAATATCCAATGATTGCAGGTAATCCGCTTTCTATGCCAAATGTACCGCCTGTTATCCACATATTTTCGCTGCGAATGACGTAGGATACTAAGGGAGTAGTATTCGGTTTTACTGAAATACCGATAATACCGAGAATGAAAAAATTCCATACTCCATGTATTACTATTGAGTTGTTTACCGTATCTTTTGCATATGTAACGGATGAGAACATTACACCGACTGTTATACCGGCAAGTAACAATTGCAGGATATCGATTATGCTCATGCTGCCTGATATATGAAGAAGGGCAAATAATGCAGACGGTACAAATGCGGAAACTTTTTTATTCCATCGTATTTCTACCAACTTCATTATATATCCGCGGAAAAGTATTTCTTCGCAAACTCCTGCAGATAATCCTATACTGACAGCAAAGCATATCTTTTCATATATCTTTATGTTATTAACCGATAATGTACCGCTTAGAAAAAAATAATAAAATCCTATAACACAACCGGGTAAAATAATTGAAATAAGAATAAATAATTTTGACGGTTTTACATTATTTATCCGGAAAAAATCCAATCGTTTTTTTAACCCTTTCCGGATATAGAGCGATATCAACAAGAGAAAAAATAGAATATTAAAACAACAGTTTATGATGATAATAATACTATGAACAGTAATAATATTCGACAAAACGTTTGATAATATTGCTGCAGCAATATTTGCAATAATAAACAGAATAATGCCGATAACACAATGTGCTATGGTCTTTAGACCAAAACGATCATCTTCAATAGTAATAAATGAGTTCCACATAAAACATTCCTTTGAAATACAGCAGTTGAGAGAATATCAATTCTCGAAAAATGATGCATTGATGCACGAAAAGTGCACATACAATCTGTGATGTTTGCCGCAAGGTAAACTCATCGGTTAACTTCGGCATCCTTAGACGGAAACACCTATATAACTTGCCAAATAGGGTTTCATACAGGAATCGCCGGAAAGAAGATAAATCAGGGCATTTGTATCAGCCATGTAGTCAATTCCACTCATCTCGCATTTCCTTTTGCATTCTAAGAGCATCATGCTGTATTTTTATACTGCCAAAATATTTTGATAAATCTTGTTGCGAATGTTTTTCGACATTTTGTTTGTATCGATATAAAATATACTGGACATAATTTTCTATATCTGCAAGATATTCCCGCGGCACTGTTTTTATTTGCTCAAAAAAAGTTTCGTACATAATGACCTCCATTACTAAAATGATTTATCTTAATTATACTTAAAAACATTCTTTTCGCTATCTTTCAGTCCGAATATTCAATTTGCTTACAATTTTTTCTTCTCTTTCGTTTCTCAAATCTCCACTGAGGCGGAACTCCGTCATTGCTTCTCATAAACAAAACATTTCACTATGTCTAAATTTTTTATGTGCATCGGTTTTTGAACGGGATAGCGCCGTGCTAATATGCTCAGCATTGTCCGCATCTGAAATCCGTGACCTACAATCACCGCATTTTTGTTTTCCATTAAAGACATCAATGCTTCGACTTCATGTTCGACCATCCGCTTTGTTCTTTCCTGCCGCGGATTGTTGCGAAACCACTGCACCCGTCCCCAGAATAGCCATCGCCAGAGCGAAAGCGGCTTATCAGAATCTCGATACGGATAAATCGGTATTTCCGAAAGCTCCGGCAACCGCATCGGTGTTTTATCAGGAAAGAGCAGTGCTGCCGTGTCAATACTTCTTTTTAAGGTACTCGTATAAAGTTCAAAATGCTCCGGCAATTCATCTCTGATAGACCGAAGCTGTGAATCGTTGATCCGTTCTATCGGTGCTTCATCATACTCAGCCTGTGCCTGAGCAAAGCCCTCGGCCGTATATTTCTTTTCCCAATTAAAAAGCACGTGTGCATGCCGTATCAAAATAAGCATTATGGTGCATACCTCATGTGTTCCCGCTACAGTGTGCTTTGTGTGTGTTGAGGATCAATCTTTGTGCAACACTACCGGAGATAGCCAGTGTAACAGAATATGCTCTGTTAGAATCTATTAGAACGAGATAATGATGGTATGAAAAAGAGAGTAAAGAGTCAATAATGGATGATAGGACATCTCTAAAAACGATTCCGGTTTGGCAAACGGACAACTTAATGCATTTCCCTACAGAATAAGACGAGATAGACTTGCGGGTTTTAGAGGTTCCCGAATGGTTGACAACACCCTATTTTATAGGGTATATTGTAAAGTGTAAGATGAAAAGGGAATTTATAGAAACTCCATCGTTTACGAAAAAATGGTTTGCACTAGGATTTACTGATGATGATTTAGCTGAATTACAGCAATTCCTTCTTAAAAATCCGGAGGCAGGCGATATAATGGTTGGAACAGGCGGTTTGAAAAAATCCGTTTTGCTTTTCAGGGCAGAGGTAAAAGCGGAAGTTCCAGAGTTTGCTATGTTGATTTTGCAACTTTTGCAAAAACATATCTGATTTAAGTATTTTCAAAAGAAGAACAATCAAACCTAACCGATGCGGAAAAAAATGCAGTTAAAAAAGTTATCGGTATTTTAAAAATAGAAGCTGCAAGGAATTGGAGGAAAGAACATGAGTGAATTTTTTGATAGTCTAATGACTGGCTTAAATGAAGCAGTGGCTATTGAACGGGGGGAATTAAAAGGTCGTAAAACCGTATATGAAATTCAACCTATAAAAAAATATAATAATATTGAAATAAAACACATAAGAAATTCCGTTGGGATGACACAGGTTTTGTTTGCAAATTACATGGGTGTTTCACTCAAGACGGTAGAAGCATGGGAAAAAGGAACAAACCGCCCAACCGGTACCGCATGCCGTTTAATCAGTATGCTGGAAAATAAAACATTTGAAACACTGCCTTTTGTAAAAAGGATAGCAAATGCGTAATCAACACTTCGGTGCATCTTGCGATAGTTTGTACAATACGCAGTAACCTATCGCAAAAAAGCTTAACCGTGAAATGCTCATTAGTACAATGCCAGTTGATATATGCCGAATCGGAAAAGTAAGTGCGTAAGCGCTCGGCATCCTGTTTTAATACTGCGTTCAAAAAATCTTGTATGTTCATAGTTTTACCTTTCTTGTAGCGTTTTGTTTATAAAGGAAATAATTGCTTCTTCAAGCTGTGCAATACCCGGCTGTTCAATCGGAAAATGCCCCGCGTTTTTAAGCGTGCATAGTTGTTTTGGACTCCGTACGCGATCAAAAAAAAGGCGGCTTATCCATTCGGGTGTCCAGCGATCTTTTTCAGGATGACAAAGCAAAAGCGGAATTTCAAATGCTTCAGGCTCTACGGCAGGAATGCTTTCCATCATCGAACATAACAAACCAAGATGCACGGAAGATCCTGCTCCCCTTTTATCCTGCAGCAACAAAGAAAGTACCCGGTCGTTGTTGACGATTGCTTTCATATTCGTTATCGCCTTTACCGGAATTTTTAAGTGCCTTATCTGCTTCGGTATAAAACGTAAAAGCAGCAAAGCGATACGCGCCTGCAATTTGTTTTTTGCCGAATAGTTACGCACCGGCTTTAAGCGATTATCTAACAGGGTGGTAACGATGACGCCGGAAACACCATGAGCCAAGCAGGCAACGTTGTATGCGAGCATGCCTCCTGCACTCAAACCCAGTACAAAAATCTTTTTGGAGCGCTGTAATTCCTGTCGTACAATGTGCACACCGGTGTCGATCCATGTTTTATAAGACGGTATGCCCTCGTATTCGGTATAGCTGTACCCCGGCAAATCCGGACAGACAACCTTATAGCCGCGCTTTGCCAGAGGAGCTGCAATAAACGACAGGAGCCGGCCGTTCCCGCCGACACCGTGGAACAGCACGAGCGTAACACCGTTGTTGCTATGTTCGTTGTATACGTCGAGATGGATGTTCGTTCTGTCGAATGTGCTGAACATTTCGGAAGGAGCGCATGAAATGCTTATCCTGTTGCGTTCGGGTAAAAACGCTTGAAGTTTTTGCCATGTTTCATCGTTTGTATACATGCAGCGCTCCTTCATTCGTGTGGAGACTTTACTACCTACAATCTTTTTTATGCAGATAGACAAATAGAACAATTATAAACGACACGGATTGGGCAATTGCAATTCTTAAAAATATCAATTCATCACACCCCGTAGAAGAAACAATATGAAAAATATTAATGATTGTATTATTTACAAAGTGATCACCCATTGCCATATAAATAGAGCCGGTCAATTTTGTTAATAAAGCAAATTTAAATCCGATAAATCCGGAAGCAGTAACCAACAGAATAATATTTACATACATACCTTCAATACTGCTGCTGCCGTCAAAATAGTTTCTTACAGGTCCGATAAAATGCCATAATCCAAACAAAACAGAAGTAATAAGCACAGATACAAAAAATGTATGATTTTTCTCAAGCATTTTTGTAAACAGGCCTCTGAATATCCCTTCTTCCATAATCACATTAATGATATTCCCGATAATACAAATTACAAAAAAGAGTAGTGAAGTTTGATTTCCTATATTTTTATCTACAGAATAAGAACTGACATATAATTGTAATGATTGAAAATTTTTATTTGAAACAGCTATAACAATCTCTATACTATAAGCTAATACATATATACAAATTCCAAACAGCAATCCCATCAATGTATATTTTACAGCTCTATTTTTATTAAATCCGATATCTTGCACTTTAAAGTTATATAATTTAGCTGCTATGAATAAAACAACTATCCCTAAAAGTTTGTGTAAAAATGCCTCTCCCCAAAATGTTTGATCCGTACGAATAATAAAATACTCTATAAATCGGAATATAAAGCACAATATATAAATCACGAGTACGGCAAACAAGGGTTTATAGATTTTTGTCATCTCTTATTTTCTCCCATGATTTCTTCATCTTCATTCTTATCGGCAATGACAGTTAATCTGCCTTTCCATGATGATAGTGTTAATCTCTTTTTCAGAGTGCTCCTCCCCTATGGCTGATTCATCTAGTTATACAGGATACTATCCTCGTGCCCTGCTCAACAAGTCGGTAAGTGTTTCCTTAATAAGATCTTTCCCCGCAAAATAGGTTCCTTGAATGGCCGAACTGCTTCCACCGCCGCGGCCGTTGAGCTGTTGGTTTAATGTTTTTATGTGCAGTTTTAAATCGATTGCATTACTCACGATGACGTAATTGTATGCTGTCGGTTGCACTTCTTCCGAGTCAACTGAAACCGCTGATAATGCTGCACAGGTGTGCATTTTTCCTGTTGCTAAAAGCAGATTGCAGAACGAGCGTAGATATTCGATACTGAGATTATCTTCAAAATAAAGAGGTGCACCCTCAGTATCTGCCGCCGACTCCGCTTTCTGTTTTAGATATTTTTCAGTCATCTCGTGCAGCTGCTGCTGGAGCTTTGCTTTTTCGGCATTTAATTTTTCCACCGCATCCTGCACTTCGGATGGCTTTGCCGATAAGCAGCGGGAGATAGCCCGTACTTGTGCCATCTCTTGTTCGTATGCAAGAACTGCCTTTCTGCCGCAGAGCACTTCCAAACGGACGCCCTTTTTTCGGTTCGTAAAGTTGAGAATCTTAATCAAACCGATCTCGCCGGTTGCAGTAACATGTGTGCCGCAGCAGGCGCAGGCATCAAGTCCCGGAATGGTGATAATGCGTACGGTACCCGACAGTTCTTTCTTGCTGCGGTATTGCATTGTCTTACGTTCTTCATCGTTTGGAAAGCTTTCTTGTATTGGAAGATTTGCACGGACAATTTCATTGGCACGCTGTTCTGCATCGAGTACCTGCTCGTCAGTCAACGGACCGCTAAAGTCGATGGTGATAAAACTTTCTCCCATGTGGAAACCGACATTTTCGTACCCGTAGGTTTGTGCGAGGATGCCGGTAAGGATATGCTCGCCCGAATGTCCTTGCATATTGTCGCAACGGTTTACCCAGTCCAATACGCCGTGAATCTTTGTTCCGGCATCAAGTTCTCCATCGGCAATATGAACGATACGTTCACCTGCAAATTGCGTATCAGATATTCGGATAGTACGCTCAGGCTGTCCTTCCGCAACAAGGCTGCCCCTGTCGCCGGGCTGTCCGCCCCCTTCGGGATAAAATGCCGTATCCGACAGTTCTATCTCATACCCTCTCTCGGTTTTTGAACAAGCGGTTACCGTTGCATCGAATTCTCTGATATACGGTTTCTGGTAGTACAGTGCGTTAAAGTTTTCCATAAATGTTCCTTGTGTCGAATAAGTTGATTATACTCCGATACGGCAATAAATCCAATCATCTTTTATCTGTCGAATATAAGGTAAACGCTTAAAACTATCTGATGCGGTCACCTTCCGTTTGCACAAAATTTTGCATAAAATTTTGTGCTATTTTTTTTAAGAAGGATAAACGCATCAGGTAGAGTAGATAAAAAGCGCAGAAGCAATGGGGTTGTGAGACCATTTGAACCGCGAAGAGGTTCAACTCTGGTTGAACAACCCCATTGCTTCTGCGGGGTTACTAAAAAACGGCATGATGCGTTTATCCTGATATCGAATATGTATTGTCATCCCTGCTAAACTCAGATATAGTGAACATATTATTGTAGACGAAGTAGCCTCTAAAGCGAGCAAAGTTGTTAGAGAGGTACTCGGTATGCGGAGGTATTTCTCTTTATGCGGGAAAAGAAAAGTTTTTCTATTCGTAAGAAGCTGCTTATCATTTTCGGAACGTTGATTACGGTAGCCGGTGTTATACAAGGTTCGTTGGCGCGGTATACTGCGCAACAAGCCCTTACTGCGCGGGTCAATGCGCATCTTATCGACAAAGTAAACGATATAGCCTTGTTTATTACGAGCGATATTAAAGGGGACTTCAGTTTCTTAAGCGGTTTTATGCGTAATCCGGCAATAAAGGATCCTTCAGTGTCTTTTACGGAAAAAACGCGAATTGTACGTGACGATATCGGATATGCCGACACTCTCAGTTTTTTTAATATATGCGATACCAAGGGAAACAGCTATTATGCCGACGGTACGGTTGGCTTTGTCGGGGACACGGATTGGTATAAGAGCGCGGTGAGCGGAGTTCCTTTTATCAGCGAGCCTCATATTTCAACACTTACTAAAAAACTGGAAGTTATTTTGGCTGTTCCGATGTTAGATAGCGAGGATAATGTTATCGCTGTTTTGGGTGCAGGACTGGGAGGAACTGTTATTTGTGATACCATATCGGAAATCAAAATCGGTAAAACGGGAAATTGCCATATTTTAGGAATGGACGGAACAACTATTGCCCATAAGGATACATCAATTGTTGAAGCGCAACAAAATACAATGGAACTGGCAAAGACTGACCGCTCCTTCGCATCCATCGCAGAGTTTCAGCGGCAAGCGGTTTCGGATTCTTCCGACGGTATCGGTTATTATACTTACAACGGTAAAAAGCATATTGCAGCTTATACGAAAATGCCGGATACGGAATGGACAATTATTATTGCTGCTCCGGCGGAAGAGTTTCTTGGCGCAATTACGGATTTTCGTAAAATGATCATTATCATCGGTATTATTATTCTTGTGGTAACATTGACAATTATATTTTTTATTGCGGCAAAGATGGTCGCTCCCGTTCAGACAGCGGTTAATGCACTGAAAGATATTTCGCAAGGGGAGGGTGATTTGACCGTGCAGCTTCCTCTTATCGGTAATGATGAGGTAACGCGGCTATCGGAATATTTTAATGAGACGATTAAAAAGATTCGTTCTTCCATACAATCCATCGATAGCAATGCCGGAATAATGCGATCGATTGGTGATGAACTGGCTCAGAATATGACCGAGACAGCTCAAGCTGTCCATAAGATAAATGAAAATATCGACGGTGTAAAACAGCAAGCATTGACGCAGACTGCAAGTGTCGGAGAAACGGCTGCAACGGTTGAAGAAATTATCAAAACGATACGTCAATTAAATACCCGCATAGAAAGCCAGTCGGCAAGTGTGTCCGTTTCTTCTTCCGCTATAGAAGAGATGGTTGCCAATATCGCATCGATTACCGATACGCTTGAAAAGACGGACGGGGTTATTAAAACACTCGCAGAAGCGACTGCGGACGGACGAGAGATTATCGTGAATACCGGCAGCGTTACTCAGAAAATTGCGGAGGAGTCTGGCAGCTTGATGGAAGCTTCAAGTGTCATTCAACACATCGCATCTCAAACGAACTTACTTGCAATGAATGCCGCTATCGAAGCAGCTCATGCCGGTGAGGCTGGAAAGGGGTTTGCGGTTGTTGCGGACGAAATCCGCAAACTTGCAGAAGATTCCGCTGCGCAGGGTAAGACGATTACCGCTACGCTTAAAACTTTGAGTGCGGAAATCGAAGGGCTTTCTACTTCTTCAAAAGTTGCCGGTGAAAAATTTGCTACTATTTTTACGCTTTCCGATCAGGTAAAAAATATGAGTACCCGTTTAACCGAGTCGATGAGAGAGCAGGAAAACGGAAGCCGCGAAGTATTGGAGGCTATTAAGAATATTAGTGAGGTAACCGTTGAAATAGAAGACGGTTCAGGCGATATGCTCAAAGGCGGAGAAGGGGTTGCACACGAAATGAAAAAACTCGACGGGCTGACCAACACAATCGCTGCGAGTATGAAAGAAATGGCGGCTGCAGCAGTGCAAATCAATAATGCAATTCAAGGTGTAAAAGAAATCACCAATAAAAACAAACGAAGTATTGAAAATTTAGCACAGGAAGTGTCTAAGTTTAAAATATAGAAGAGAAACTTTAGAGCATTTGAAAAAACTCGGGTAGCTTTTAAAGATTCTATGCATATTTCCTCTTGAGTAATTATGCAGCATAATTACTCAAGAGATATTTTGCGTGCTCTATTTTCCAAGCCGCTTTTTTATTTCCGCAATTAAAGTATTCAGTTCAACGCCGGTGCGTTCACTCGCAATTTTAATCGTCGCCTTCGGCAGCATGATCCGTGCGAGCGGCGTTTTCAGCATTTTAAACTTGGGGCTGATTTCTTCCATTTGATCTTTTAACGCGGGATAATCTTCAAAGATATCTTTTAAAAGCGTATCGGCGGTAATACCCGCTGCGGAAAGTTTTTTATCCCGCTGCGGAGATTCGGAAGTCTGCGCATGTGGCGTACCGACTGTACTTTTCGCATCGACGGTATTGCCGTTATGAGATTCATTTGAGTTTTCTTGGATAACGGTTTGGCCATTTATTTCGCCGCCTTTTTTCCACGTCAGCAGCGTTTGCGAATCGGTTAGGCTGCGGATATGCGTGCAGTCCTGCATCATTTCGAGGATGCCGCGGAATTTACCGTGTTCGTCACGGACTGCCGTATACAGAATGTAGATAAAGATGCCGGGTTTATTGATCCAAAATTCTGCAGAGTCCTGTTCGCCCGAGCGGAACTTTTCGATAATCTCTTCGACAATATGCACACTTGCCCGCGGGTGACAGTTCTTAACATTCCGCCCGATGACGTTTTTGCTGCGCGGAAACACACGATGCTCCGTATCGGAATAAAAGCAAACGATTTCGTTTTCGTCTACATACGAAAGATCGACGGGTAGGTGCCGGTAAATCAAATTAATCTGTTCGAGTGTCAACTTACCGGTTGTTACATCAAAAACGGAACTGTTTCCGCCGCCGACATTTAAACCGTGCTTGCGTAATACTGCCGCTAAATCATCCGTTAAAGAAGAAACAGTGCCGGTAGCGCCCTGCGTTTGCGTATCGTGTGCCGTTTGTGCGGAATTGTTTTTAGCTGTTAAACTATGTGCTCCGCTGTCGTTTATCCACGCAAAGCCGATTTCTTTGTCTCCCGATTTCATCTCTTCAAATTCTTTTTCATTGATCATCGCAAGCGAAGTAGGATACAAAATTGCTTCTTCTTTTTGCAGTAAGTCGCGTACATCGGCAACAATCGAAGATTGCACCGCAATAAATTGATCGTCGGCATCGTCGTCAAGTAATTTTCGCGCATCCCGTATTTCATCACGGATAAAATTATCCAGCGTCCACATAGTTGTCGTAGGCCGGTCAAAGCCTTTTTTTTCCAAAATGGAATAGAGCTGATTTTGTTTGCGTGACAGGTGTATTCTGAACTGATCCAGCCGGTCATATATACCGAGCCACTGATTTTTGATAAGCGGGTATTGCACAAGGTCTTCGATTTCCAATAGGATTTTTTTGAGCGCATCGTTTTCGCGGTAATAGCACATGATAGGATGATCGTCGGGTAAGTCGGGACGGCTCGTATCCATAATGTCCTCAAAAAGCTCAAGCATTTTCTGAATGTCTTCTTTTTGACATTCATTTTCATCAAACTCTTTAAGTTCCTGTTCTGCGAGGGCGATCTCGTACGGTTTTAAGGAACCGACTTTTTCTTTTAATATCCGTTTGGCATCCGCTAAACTGATTTTGCCTGCATTATAGTCATTCTTCAGCTGAAGAACCGTTTTTATCTTTGCATCATTTACTGAATCTAAATGGCGTTTCATTTCCATAGGCGTCCTCCGTATAAAGGCTGTAGTTTCTTATTCCTGGAAGCGATAAGAGATATCTGTTAACCTTTATTTACAGTAAAGATAAAGAAATATCTACCTTGCGTCAAGTCAATCTCTTTTGCAAGCCGTATGGAATAGATATAATCGCCTTATGGAAAAAAATGCTGAACTGCTAAACCGCGCATACGCTGTACTTAAAACGACATTCGGTTATGATGAATTTCGTCCTATGCAAAAGGAAGTGATTGCCTCCGTGTTGTCGGGGCGCGATACGCTTGCCGTTATGCCGACCGGCGGCGGAAAATCGTTGTGCTATCAAATCCCTGCGCTTTTGTTCGGCGGTATTACGCTTGTTGTTTCTCCGCTGATTTCACTCATGCAGGATCAAGTTGCTTCCCTTGTCGAAAACGGTGTGAGCGCAGTTTTCTTGAATAGCTCGCTTGAATGGGGGGACTATCTCGATGCGGTGCAGCGTATTAAGTCGGGAAGTGTCAAACTGGTATACCTTTCGCCTGAAGCGCTTGCGGCGGAGCGCACGCAGTCTATACTGCATGATGCAAGCCTGCCGGTCAGCTGCATTACCATTGACGAAGCTCATTGCATTAGCGAGTGGGGGCACGATTTCCGACCCGACTACTTGGAAATTTCGAATATCCGTGCGCAGTTTAGGGATGCGGTTTTTCTTGCGCTTACGGCAACTGCAACCGCACAGGTGCAAGAAGATATTACGGCAAATCTCCGTATGAAAACGCCGGACGTTTTTGTCGCCGGTTTTAACCGCGCAAATATTTTTCTTGAGGTACGTCCTAAGCGGAATGCGCTGCGCGAGGTCATCGCCTGCCTTGAACAACACAGCGGTGAAAGCGGAATCATTTATTGTTTTTCGCGCAAGCAAGTTGATAAGCTCACCGAACAGCTCACGGATTCCGGCTACTCGGCGCTCAATTATCACGCAGGTCTTTCCGACGAAGAGCGGAGAAATCATCAACAGCAATTTATCCGCGATAAAGTGCGGATTATGGTTGCGACGGTTGCATTCGGTATGGGAATTGATAAACCGAACGTCCGCTTTGTTATCCATTATGATTTACCCAAGTCGCTCGAAGAATATTATCAGGAGATTGGACGAGCAGGACGCGACGGACTTGCCTCTCACGCCCTACTTTTATACAGCGCAGGCGATGCACATAAAATTCGTTCGTTTTTTGAAGAGGCCGCGGACAGCACCAACTCCGAACGGCTCTTGCAGGCAATGCTCAGGTTTGCGTCCGCTCGGACATGCCGCCGTCATTTTCTGTTGTCGTATTTCGGAGAGCGGTTTGTTCCGGCGGCAGCCAACGAGAAAGCCGAAAGCCCTGATGCAAAACCGGAAGACATCGGCGGTGAAAACGAAAGCGTTGCCGGACAAATATGTCCTTTTCCATGCTGCGATGTGTGTGCCGCGCCTCCGTCTCCGCTGACAGATGTTACAATCCCGGCTCAAAAGTTTATGAGCTGCATATACCGTACGCAATCGCGGTTCGGGCTTTCGTATATTGTCGATGTATTGCTCGGCTCAAAGCAAAAGCGGATTATTGAAAACAGGCATGATAAAGTTTCAACATGGGGAATCGGGCGGGAGCTTTCAAAAGAGGATTGGTTTGCGCTGTCCGATGCGCTCATCTATGCGGGACTTGTCGAAAAAACCGGTGATTACAATGTGCTCATTATAACCGAGAACGGTAAACGGACGCTTGCATCCCGCGCAAAAATCGAACTCCCGATCGAGCTTGTTGGGCAGAGCGGGGTGAATCAAGCAGAATCTAAAAAGACCGGTATTGATTCTAAAAAGAATGATGCTGCACATAAACGAGGTGAATATAAGCGAGGTGAATTTTTGCGCACGTTGAATGAAGATGACGCAGCGTTGTATGAAGCGATAAAAGACTGGCGCAGACACGCTGCCGAGGAAGAAAACGTTCCGCCTTACGTTATATTCGGAGATAGAACAATCGAAGACCTCATCCTTAAGAAGCCGCGCACGGTACGTGAACTGCTGAACGTATTCGGTATCGGCGAAATAAAAGCGGAAAAATTCGGCTCGGCGCTTTTACGCCTTGTGGAAAATACGGGGATGTAACCGCATCACGATGTGTGATGCCATCTCCCGACAAGGCGCACCGTAATCGGGATGGTGCAGATAAGCCCGATGCTTCCGGCGACTGCGCGCAGTACTTCGGAGGCTAAAAGTTCGAGGTTGATAATTTCGGTAAAGCCGTTGGAGAATAGAATAAACAGCAGCAGTACCGGAATGGAGGTACTGACATACGCCAAAATCAGTGTGTTCGACATCGAGCCGATGATGTCTCGGCCGATATTCATGCCGGACTTTATCAGTTGCTTTTTTGATATGTCGGGGCTTACGGAAATAATCTCCCACATTGCCGATGAGATGGACATTGCCACATCCATCACCGCGCCGAGTGCACCAATCATAATACCTGCAAACAACAAACCTTGATAGTCAATCCTACGGTGCTGCGGTATAAAGGCAAGCATTTGCGCGTCCTCATTTCCAAGCCCTGTCAGCATGAGTACCTTACCGGCAATAAATGCGAATATCCCTGCGATGATAACACCGCCGATTGTACCTATGATAGCCGTATATGTTTTTTTATTGCTGCCGCTGATGATCAGCAGCGTGATAACCGTTGCTGAACTGCATACGGCGAGCGCCAATAAGATCGGGTTAAAACCCCGTATAATGCACGGGAGAAAAATACCGAAAATAAGACCTACGGTAATACCGAGCGTAATCAGTGCTTTAAGGCCGTTTTTTTTGCCGACGATAATAAGTGCTGCCGCAAAGATTACGATGAGTGCATAGACTTTTGTGTCCCGTGCACGCTCATAGATTTTTAAGTTTATTATCTTTCCGGTTTCTTCATCTTCGTCCACCTGCAGTATCATTTTTTCATGGACACGGAAGATAAGCCGGTACGGAATTGCCAGTTCAATAGTGTTGCGGACGGTATACACTTCGCCCTTATGCTTGCCGGTTAAAATTTCTATTTTTAAATGCTGATACCGGAAGTCGGATTCAATCGGAACATCCGGCCTGCTTTCCGCAAGGTCATCATATACGATTTCAATGACGCGCGCTTTTACCACCTGATTCTTCGGCAAATTAAGTTGCGTGTCGTAATATTCCGCCAATCCTTTATCTTTTGAATCGGTGTCTGCCTCTGCAAATACGGGGATTTGCGCTGTAAGCATAATTGTAAGGATAAAAAAAAGAAAATAAAAGACCGTTTGATTTTTTGCTGCATGACGAATACCAAAAAGAAAAACAAGCAATGTATGCGAACATACATTGCTTGTTTCATTGTGTATAAGGACTCCCTTTTATTTTTTACTGATATCTTTGATGTAATCCGGAGCTTTCGGCGTAATTGTTTTTGCCGCTTTAATTTCGTCGATTAAAGCATCACGAATCGGAACGTATGTTTCGACGACGTTCGTTGCCTTCGAGAAATCGTATTTATCGCCGCCGGTAAACATAAAGTCGTTGACAACAACCTTATATGTTTTGTTCATATCGAGCGGAGTTCCATCGGCTAATGCGATAGAAGTTACTCTGCTTTCAAAAGGTTTGGTGCCGTCGTATTCAACCTTTAATCCTGCAAACTGTCCGTCTGTGATATTCGGGTTCATAATACCGTGATCAATTGCCTTTTTGATTTCCGAACCGGGAAGATCGAACACTACCAAGTAGTTGTCGAACGGCATAATTTCGTACAGATCGCCGACGGTAATATTTCCCGCTGCAAGCGTTCTGCGTAATCCGCCGCCGTTTTGGATGGCGATATCCGCTTTACCTACTTTCCGCTGAGCTTCGGAAGCCCATACGCCGAGCAAGGTGTTGCTACCTTTTTCACTTCTTTCGTGGGTAAATTCACCGGCAGCGGTGCCGATTACTTTGCCTAAGATCGGTTTTAAGTCAGCTTCGTATTTTGCATGCACAGCTTTGCCTACTTCATCTTCGACGATAGTGTCTTTATGCTTCCAAATTTCATCAAGAGCAGGGGTGATGGATGCAATTTTCTTATTTTTATCGAATGTGATACTGAGTTTTCCGACTGCGCGGCCATAGCAGTATGCCTGCATAATCGGCATACCGCCTGCAACCCCTTGTACCGGCCGGTGGCTGTGAGCTGATAATATCGCGTTTAAACCCTTAATTTTAGCAAGGGCAACTGCATTTCCGGTAATTTCTTCACCTTTCTGATCCGAATCGATGTGCGTCAATGCGATGATGACATCCGGTTTCCCTTCTTTTGCTTTTCCGGCCAAAAGGTAATCAACCCATTGCTGTCCGGCGCTCACAGGATCGGTAAAGTCCAATCCGCTGACATGTTCGGCTTTTGTTAAAGTGACCGTGTCGGGATGTGCTAAACCAATAAATGCAACCTTATAACCGCCTTTAGTGATAATCATGTACGGTTTTGCCCACGAGACAGGCTTCTTGGTGTTTTTATCAACGATATTTGCCGCCAAGAAGGTGAAGCCGCCGTCTTTTTGCCATTGGGTCATGTGCGTTACGCCCCAGTCAAACTCGTGGTTTCCGACTGCGCATACCGATACGCCCATTGCCTTCATCATTGCGGAAACCGGTGCACCGTAGGTCAAATTGGAAATTGCAGTACCTTGATAGTTATCACCGCCCGCTACGACAATCGTATTCGGGTTTTCCCTTTGTGCGGTGTGCACATAGCCGAGCAGCTTTGCCATACCGGCATTTTTCCCTTTACCGGGACGGGTATCTTCCGCGACATTGCCGTGGAAGTCGTTGAATAGAAGCACATCCACTTGATTGGCCGGCGCTGTTGCTTCAATAGCGCTGTATTGCTTTGATACAGCTGCCGGAGCGGATTCGGTTGTTTTACACGACGGGAACAGCATAAATGCAGCCGCCAGAACAACGAACAGTGTTTTAAAAACTTTTTTCTGTGTCATTTGCATACTCCTTATGTTCTTTAGTGTAAAACGGATAGAAAAAAATGCAAGGAAAAAAGAGAGAAAAAGTTATAAGGAAAAACCTCTATAAACTATGGCGTAGATAAAAAGATATGGCGTTATTGTATACAGACTGGATTTCTTATGTTAATTAAGAATGATATGCCGTATAATATCATGCACATAGGAATAAACATGAAAATAAATGAAGTGCTTAAAGATTTACAGCTCAATTGGCAAACAGAGCTGCAAAAAGATGAATGGTTTTTTGCAAAAGCACGGGATAAAATAGATACTGCATTTACTGCAGAAGATACTTTTAGCGCTATAATGGAAGTTGTGTTTTTTATACAGTCTGAAACAAACCCCTATTTATGTACCGAATGTGTTGAGCTTTTGTATTCACTTATACGAAAAAGTGATACCACAGAAATTCCTCAAGGCTTCCTTCAAAACCTTCATGTTTTGAAGGAAAAACTCGCAAAAGATACGTACTCATTAAATATCTTACAAGAAATTGAAGCTCACTATAGAATATGAAGGTCGTTTTCGGCCAAAGAAGCTGATCCCCCAACGTTACAGATTGCGGCTGCGAGCGATGGAAAATCTTTTCCATTAGTCGGTAAAGAGGGTGTTGATTTGTTTGCTGTATAACGACGTAATCTTATAGCGCATGATATCTTGCTTTGCCGAAAGTTCCACACCTGCTTCAAAAGGTTTGGCAAGGAGCGCAAAACGATTAATCCGTTCAAACAGCTTAAAACCATTTTCATGGTTTATCAACGAAGCAATTTGCCGTTCAAAAAGTTTTTTGATCTCCGGCTTTTCCAACAGTTCCGAAAGCGAATCTGCGGCTACTCCTTGTTCTGCTGCATGGCTTTTTACTTCCGCTTCATCCGCAACGATGAGTGCGCCTAAAAAGCGCTGATCCTGCCCGAGAACTACGGCTTGCGCAATGAATGGCGATTCTTGCAGCTTCATTTCAATCGGTACCGGCTCGATGTTTTCTCCGCCGCGCAGTACAATCGTATCCTTTTTTCTGCCGCGTAGGATAAGTTCGCCGTCAAGCGTTTTAAATCCGAGGTCGCCGCTATCGAACCAACCGTCTTTATCGATGACCGCATCGGTTAAATCCTGCCGTTTGTAATACCCCTTCATAACACTGGTGCCGCGGATCATTACCGTACCGAGTTGGCCTACCGGCAGCTCTTTCCCGTTGTCATCGACAATCTTTACCGCCGTACACGACAGCGGCTTCCCGATAGTGCCGAATACGGGGCGTCCGAGCGGGCGAACCGACACAACCGGTGCCGTTTCAGTTAAACCGTAGCCTTCGGTAACGCTTACACCGATAGCCCAGAAGAAAGCATCGATATTCGGCGGTAGCGCACCGCCGCCTGAAACTCCTTGCCGGAAGCCGGTACCGAGTTTGGTACGGATCTTTTTAAACACAAGCGCATTGCCCAGCGCATAGAGCGGCAGGGAGAAAAGATAGGGTATAAAGGAAATAATAGGACGGGTGATCTTTGTATAAGGCACAAAGTGCGGATTTTGCCCTGTTACATTCCGCGCATGGTGTGCATGGAACAAGCCTACCGCGACAAAGAAGTTGAACAGTTTTTGCTTAATGCCGCCAGCCTGCTTCATTGCCTTAAAAACACCGGTATAGACGGATTCCCATATACGCGGTACCGACGGGAACAGTGCCGGATTGGTTTTTGCGATATCTGCAAGCAGGATGCTTCCCACCGGTTTAGAGTATACCATTCCCGCAGCAGAAGCCAAAATAACGTATTCGCAGAGCCGCTCAAAGCTATGCCATACCGGCAGAACCACAATGGCCTTTTCGCCGGGATAGAGGATAACTCTTGTTTTAAGATCATCCAGCTGCACGGCAAAGTTTTTATGCGTCAGCATAACGCCCTTAGGTTCGCCTGTCGTACCGGAGGTAAAAATGATCGTAGCAACTTCCGTATCGCTGCCTTTTTCCAGCTCCCGTTCAACCGCTTCGGGGTGTTCTTTCCGATATGCCATACCCCGTTCGATAATCTCATCATAGCTGTACATTGCAAAGCGGAAAATGTCACCCTTTGTTTTGAGCTCTTCATCTTGAATATCAAAAGGATCAAAAACAATGAGCGTTTTGAGCAGCGGGAACTGTTGCTGATTTTTCAGAATTTTTATGAATTGATCCCGATTTTCTATGACAGCAGCCGTACATTCAGCGAAAGATAAAATGCGTACTAAATCCTGTTCGGTTGCATCACAGCCGCGCGGAACATCAGCAGCTCCGATCGCCATAATCCCCATACTGGCATGGTACCATTCTTTCCGGTTATCTGCGATAAGGCCGACTCTATCGCCCCGCGTGATGCCGAGGGATAACAGCCCGCCTGCGAAACTCAATACCCGATCAAAAACATCGGTGTAGGAGAGCGGATTAAAATCGCCTTGCTCATTCTTTGAATATTGAGCGGCAATATTCGGATGCTTTTTTGCAATTTGTTGCAACAATTGCGGCATTGTGATGTCGTTCATGCCGAAACGCTAGCACAAAAGAAAAAATCAGTCAAGTAAAAGGCAACCTCATCAGACGGTCTTCGGATATTCCCGCAAAATAAAGAGGATGTTCAAGACGTATGATTGACGGCAAAGAGGTTTCCTCTTACAATGAAAAGAAAAGGAGCTAACGTATGGATGATTGTATTTTTTGTAAGATTATTAAAGGTGAAATTCCATGCATGAAAATTTATGAAGATGAATATACGATTGTCTTTATGGATATTGCAAAAGATGTTGACGGTCACATGCTGGTCGTCCCCAAAAAACATGTTACGAATATCTTGGATGCGGATGAAGCAACGCTCCAGCATGTAATGGATACGGTAAAAAAGGTCGCGAACCATTGCGTGACTGACTGCGGATATGAAGGTATCAATATGCTGAATGCAAATAACCAATGCGCAGGCCAGACGGTTTTTCATTTGCATATACACCTTATTCCGCGGAAATCAGGTGACGCCGTTCCGAGTTTCCCGAAATTCGGCGGAGCTGTACATCCGCTCGAAGAAACGTATAAAAGACTCAAGATGTAAAGCGCACCGCTGCCGGATCGAAGATGTTTTGGAGATATTTGGGGCGGTTGACAAAACTCACAATATATGAATAATGCTTCAAGCATGAGTGCCGATGCAATTAGTCTTTGTGCATATGCGAAGATTAATATTCATCTAAAGGTTCTGGCAAAAAGAGAAGATGGGTTTCATAACCTCGAAAGTGTTTTTCAGCGTATTTCAATAGCGGATTATCTTTCCATAACACAATCAAGCGATTCGCACAGTTGTACGGTTGAATCTCCTTTGTTGCCATTGCCTGCTGATAACACATTGACTAAAGCATGGAAAGTGTTTAAAGACGCGGCGGGAATCAATGCGGGCATAAGAGTTCGGTTGATAAAAAATCTTCCTGCAGGAAGCGGTTTGGGTGCAGGGTCATCCGATGCGGCTGCCTTACTGAAGGTTGTAAATGAGCTTTTTGCGATGCCGTTAACCGATTCTGAGTTGATAGATCTTGCTTTACAAGTCGGTAGCGATGTGCCGTTCTTTCTTAGGGAGGCGGCAGGAATCGTGTCGGGACGAGGAGAGGTTTTTGAGCCGATACAATCCCGTACTGACTGTTTCGGTATCCTGATTTGGCCGGATGTGCAGAGTTCGACGAAAGAAGCTTATTCGCTTTTGGATAAACAAAAGGGAATACTATCCGGCGAATATGAAGCCTGGGGATATGAAAAACTGATAAAGCAGTATCATGATCCGCTTGGGAAATGGTGCTTTGTAAATGATTTTCAGCCGGTGCTTGAGCAGCGCTACCCCGTTATCGGTCGTGTGCGTAACGAGCTCTGCGAACAAGGTGCGGAATTTGCACAGATGAGCGGTTCCGGTTCCGCTGTTTTCGGGTTGTTTAGCTCTGAAAATCTTATGGCTTCTGCATTCAAAGTCTTGGCAAAAAGATGGAGCTGGTGTAAACCGTTTCTTTTACTTGCCTAACAAGACTTTACGGTGTATAATGGCTCTACCGTAAGGAGGGGCATAGTATGACGATCACTGATGTCCAGATCCGGAAGACCGTAGCTGAAGGCAAATTAAAGGCTTATGCAACCGTTACCTTTGATGACTGCTTCGTACTGCATAATGTGAAGCTTATTGAAGGCGAAAAAGGTGTTTTTGTTGCAATGCCGAGCCGTAGAACTAAGACCGGCGCGTACAAGGATATTGCTCATCCGATAACACCTGAATTCCGATCGGTACTGCAAGAAAAGATACTTTCCGCATACGAGGCTTGTGCAGAAAGCTAGAACCGATGGTATGCAGATCGGTTTATAATAATAGGAAAATTACCGTGCATGAATGCATGGTTTTTTATAATGGGACGTCGGCAAGTGGTAAGCCAACGGCTTTTGGTGCCGTCATTCCGTAGGTTCGAATCCTACCGTCCCAGTCTGAAGGAGATACGGATTATTTTGTTGCAAAATAATCCGTGTTGACTTTATATGAATGTAAATATAAAAAAGGGGCTTTTCATACAGAAGGAGCCTCTTGTTTGCTTTATATGCAAAGGAGTTCCTGATTATGGAAGAGAGAGTTTTGACAGCCTGCCGCCGAACAGATTTTGGAAAAGCTGCTACTGCAAAATGCCGTAGGGCTAATCGTTTGCCTGCCGTTATTTATGATAATGCGGGGCATTCGACAGCTATTGATGTTCCCTATCGCGATTTTGAAAAATTATTCAAAACAGTTACCGAAAGTACGCTTATTACCGTTAAAGTTGACGACAAAGACGAGTTTGAAGTTTTTATCAAAGATTATCAATATGATATCGTAAACGATAAAGTTTTCCACGCAGATTTCTACGCTGTTGAACGCGGTCAGTTGTTACGGACTAAAATTCAGATTCGGCTTTCCGGATCTCCTGAAGCATGCCGTCAAGGCGCCGTTTTGGAAACCGGTATTGCAGAACTTGAGGTTGAATGTTTACCGCGTAACTTGCCTGAGCGCATCGTAGTCAATGTTGAAAAACTCGGTGCTAACGAAGCAATTCACGTTCGGGATATTAAAGTTCCCGAAGGGGTTAAGGTTTTGACTGATGCTGATTTAGCGGTTGCAATGGTTAAATTTGCCAGAGAAGAAGCCCCCGCTGTTACGGATGAAGCTGCAGCTGATGCAGCTCCGGCTGCAGGCGCTGCTCCGGAAGCAAAAGCCTAACCTTCTTATCAAAGTGCAGGTCTTACACCTGCACTTTTTTTCTGTTCTTGTCTTTTCCTCAAAAATGCTTTATTGTTCTCAGTGTATGAATTCTCATCCGCTCATCGATGTCGTATTTAACAATCTTAAACCATTTTTAACACATATTCCGTGTCGCTTTCTTCTTGCGTGTTCGGGCGGTGCTGATTCTACGGCATTACTGTTAGCCTTTCATCGATTACAGACGCGGCTTCGCTGCCGATTAACCGTAGTTACGGTCAACCATAATATCCGCAGTGCGGAAGAAAGCGCCGCCGATTCAGCCTTTGTCGCCGAGCTGTGCAGCCGTCTGGATCCGCCGGTATCCTGTGTAATCGCGGAAATCCCCGCTGGAGAAGTTGCACGTTATACAAAGGAACGAAATAGGGGAACCGAAGATGCCGCACGTACGCTGAGATACCGGCTTTTTGAAGAAACTGCCGCTTCCGTTGGTGCCGACTATATTGTAACAGCCCATAACCTCAGTGATGTATATGAAACAGTGCTGATGCGGCTCTTCCAAGGCGGCAGTACGGCAAGTTTATCCGTAATGCCGGTACGGCGCGGACGGTATTTACGCCCGCTTATTACAGTAGAACGGAGCGATATCGAGGTCTTTTTACGGCAGCAGGGTATCGGATGGCGTGAGGATTCCACCAATGCAGAAGATACGTATTTGCGTAACCGAATTCGGCACCATCTAGTACCGGCATTGGCTGCGGCTTTCGGCGGGTGGCGCACCGGGCTGGATAAAACACTGCAGCGGATTAGTCTGGATCGTTCGTTCTGTGAAGAAGCATTGATAACTGCGCGCAAAACCTTTATCGGTATGACCGGTGCAACCAACGCGGGCGGCACGGCAGATTGGAAGCAATGTAAACACGGTGCGCTTACAATCGCGGCGGATTTCTTCGATTCGCTCCATCCCGCGCTGCGGCTCAGGGTGCTTGAACAAGGGTGCCGTCGGCTCGGTATCGGGACACGGGTTCCGCTTGGCATACTCCTTAGGCTTTCGTCCGAACTCACGGAAGCGCCGGAAATATTGAAGGGAGCGGGGCAAGAAACAGCGGCAGCTTCGGATGTATCGGAGGCAGTATTGATTGTTCAGGAAAAGCAACCGGATACTCGCTCAAAGATTGCTGCTGCCGGTGCGCTCCGGTTGGAACGCCGCGGTGATCGTATCCTTCTTTTTGACAGTACTGCCTATCTTACGCTGTATAATCAAAAGTCATATAGTTTGACCATTCCGCAATGCGGCATATATGCGTATCCTCTGGGGCAGTTGGAGGTTTATCAAGCTGACAACGGTATCTTTGTGCGGGATAGTACGGAGAAAAGCAGCGGAATAGGCCCTTTTACGCTCCCCATTTTCGTCAGATCTAGGCGCGGCGGCGATCGGATTCAAATGAAATCCGGAAATGTAAAAGAAGTAAAAAAAATTTTAAATGAATGGCAGGTTGATTCACTTGCCCGCGAACTTTTGCCGATTATCATAGAAGATACTTGTATTCGGAGGCGTACTCGTATACGCGCCTTGTATGGCAGCTTCCTTGGATATAAAAACTGGTTTGTGGAGGAACAATAGAATGCTCAAGCATATAAAACGGATGATTCCGCTTACAGAAGCGTTGTTTATGCTATTACTACCTGTTACTGCGGCTTATTCGCAAACAGTAAACCGTGAACTGCAGCAGATTAATACCTCGTATGCACTGCAATATTTACAAAAAGCCGCGGCGCTCTATACCGATGCAAACTATGCGGAAGCTCTTGAATACACCGAAAAAGGCATGACTTTTGACGATTCCTTTGCGGACTTTTTTTATTTAAAGGCTCAATGTCTTCTTCAGTTGAACGGTACCCGTGCACAATGCCTTGATGCCGCGGAAACGGCATTGACTTCGGGATTAAAGTTGCGTATCTATAACCGTGATAATCTCGTTCTCCTGCTTGCCCGCCTTTATACTGAAACGGGACGCTACAACGAAGCAATTCAAGTGTTGGATTCGCTTGCCTTTGATTTCGCCGACCGTGACTTTTACCGCGCTTCTGCGCTCTATGGGGTAGGACGTGACGGGCAGGCGCGGGATGTAATCGAAACTGCGTTAAACCGTTGGAGTTTTGATGTTCGGTTCCCTCGGCTGTTCTTTTTACAAGAGAGGGATAAAGCGATGACCCGCGCGGGGAAAAAACTTGCCGACTCTCTTTTGCAGCAACTTTATGTCTGGATTGAACAGGCGCCGTCTCTGGCAGTGTATGCCGCTCCCTTTGATCCTAACCCGCAGGAAAACAGCCGCCGTTTAAAAGTGTACCGTAATATGTATGCAACGGGCACTCAAAACCTTGATGCTCGGACGCAGCTTGCCGCGGTGCTTGCGGAGCTTCGGTATGGCGTTATCGAAGAAAAGACCGCTGTCGAAGAATTTTTTGCCGTAACCGTTGCCGCCCATTTGCCGCAAAGGGAAAATGGTAAAGCGCCCGTGTTTGCCTTGTATTCCGATCAGCTGATTGAGTTGTGCCGGCTGACCGGTACGGACGCTATGAGGAAAGAGATTGGTAACCGCCTTAAAAGTTTTAGCGGCGTGCTCTTAGAGGACGATAACCGTGACGGCATCTCCAACGCGGCTGTTTTTTTTGAACAGGGACGCCCCGTATCGGCCTTTTTCGATCTCAATCAGGATGAGGTGTATGAATATCAGATACAGTGCAATTTCGGCGCCCCTGATCGTATTGTTACGCCGAAGAACGGTTATGCCATTCAATATGACAGCTATCCGGCAGTGCATTCGATTGTGCAAAAGACGGAAAAGCGGGAATATATCATGCGTCCGCTTGCACTTCGATGGGAGCCGGTTGCTCAGACCGAACTTGATTTAAGACTGCGCGATACCGATGCGGAGGCGCCGGCTTTCTTTACGCTGCGGTTACGCAACAATGCCCGCCTGCTGCAAGAACATGATTTTATCTTTTCGGTATTATACAGTGAAGAACCTTCACCGTTGGATACAAATGCGGTTATGCGGATGCACTTTGAAGACGGCCGGATTATTTCGGCTGAAATCAAGACGGGAATACAAACGCTTGCACTTGCCCGGTATCGGAACGGCGTACTTGCACAAAAAGAGTATGACTATGACGGCGACGGATTTTTTGAGGTGCTGGAACAATACGGCAAACAGGGAAAGCTCGATAAAATTTCGGTTGATATCAATAAAAATAAGTTGTTTGAATATTATGAACTTTACAAGACGGACGGAACGGTCATAAAAAATTGGGATGAAAATGAAGACGGAACACCGGAAATTCAGTATACGCAGTTTCCGTCGGGAAATGCTCAGACGGTGTGGAAGCACCGGTATTCGGGGCTTCCGGTGTCGGTATACTATAAAAAAGGAACACCGGAACGCTTGACTATCGGCAAAACGAGTATGCCGCTGATAAAAGATCCGTCGCACAATGTATACTGGCTCGAAATGCGCCCCTCTTTCTCGGATAAGGTCGCTGAAAAACTGATAGAGTTGTTTAAGAATACCGATTCCGATGTAGAAGGGCGGACGATGATAATCGGAAGTTATGAGCTCTATGCCGTCCGCTCCGAAGGCGCCGTGTTCGTTCAAATGTTGCGCGTTCCCAATCGGGCAGCTCCTGTAACAGCAGAGGGGCAAAAGTGAGATTGAGCCGGTTTTTGTATAACATATCCGTGCTGATTGTACTTTTGGTTACTTTCGGCGCCTGTACCTCCGTTACTCCCTCTTTTTCTCAAAGCGTCAATTACACGGACGGCCGCAGTGTGATACAGGAGATTGAAGCTGTCCGCGGTCTTATTGCAGAAAAACCGCTCGATGCCCTATTGCGGGCAAAGCGTTTAACACTGTATACCGAACGTACCGATGAAATAAACACATTGTATCAAGACGCTCAGAGCGCTGTTGAAGAATTGTTTTTTAGGGCTGTCGAAAACGGTACATGGGATGAAGCGCTCAAAATATTCCGATCGCTCACCGCATTAGGACATACGCCTGCACAGTGGAGTGAGAAAAAACTCATGTCGGCGCAGCGGAATAAATGGAAAGAAAAGAAATTTGATGCGCTGATTCAGGATATTGCCCGATTATCAGACGGGATACATGATGCACCGTCGTTGGAAACGGTTCGAAAGATGATGAAAGGAACCGTAACGGTGTGGGTAGACCGCGGTATGACGATTGAAAAAGGGTTGGGGAGAGCCGACCGGATGATCGGTTCGGGCTTTTTTATCGACGCTAACGGCTATCTCATTACAAACTATCATGTTATTCAAAGCGAAGTTGATCCCGAATACGAAGGGTTTTCCCGTGTGTACATCAAGCGTGCGGAAAATCCTACGGTACGGATACCGGCAAAGGTAGTCGGCTGGGATACGACATTCGACCTTGCGCTTCTTAAAACGGAGATTAATCCCGAAGTGTATTTTCAGCTCGGCTCTTCGGAAGACTTAAACATCGGCAGTAGAATCTATGCGATCGGCTCGCCCGCCGGATTGGAGCAGACGCTTACTTCCGGTATCGTGTCGGCGCAAAACCGGCGTCTTCTGTCTTTAGGCAGCGTATTGCAGATTGATGCGCCTGTTAATCACGGCAGCTCAGGCGGGCCGATTATCGACGAGGCGGGCAGGGTACAGGCAATTGTGTTTGCCGGTCTTGAACGCAACGAGGGCTTAAACTTTGCGATACCGGTGGAACTGCTGCGGCTTATCCTCCCACAGCTCTATGCAGGCGGTGAAACCGTTCATGCGTGGATGTCTTGCTATGGCGTTTCCGTGAAGGAATCGCCTCAGCAGGCGGCCGGTACGGAACTGGTCTATGCAGTGCCGGGCTCGTCCGCGTCTGTTATTCCCGCCGGTGCCGTTATTACTCATCTGAATGGGCGGGCGGTTCCCAGCTTGGAAGCACTTCAGGCCGAGCTGATGCGGTTGAGTGCCGGTACTATCATTAAGATTTCAGGCTATGCGCCCCTGCATACTCCTGCCGCGAATGCCGCTCGTACTACCGGCTCAGATATCGCTGCAAACGTCAGTATCGCCCCCGATGCAATCGCCAGCTCAACAGGCAATACCGAAAATGCAAATGCCAGCACTATGCCTGATGCAATCGGCAATATGGGAGGGGCGGAACAAGGCGAGCACCGTTGGGAAAAAACGCGGCAGGATTGGTACATACAGCTGGAAGCCCGTCCCAAACAGCCTGCCGAGCTGGTGTATCGTAAGGATAGCCGTGCGCGGGCTATGCTGCCGGTGTATGGTATGTATCTTGAAAGTGCCGGCGGAAGAAAGGCTTTCCGGATAACGGAAGTTATTCCCGGCAGCTACGCCGATGAAACAGGCTTTTCCGCCGGAGATTATCTTGAAATCCGTGATATGGAAGTACAAAAAGCCGAGGATGCGCTGTTCACCCGGATTTATACCAAACGCCGGAAATCCGCTTATCTCGATACCTTTATGAACATCTGGGCATACCTAGACAATCCGTCATATTTTTAGAAATAAAAGCAACCGCATGAGAAATATTTAAAGCGATTGCTTTCTTCTTATGCCTTATGCGAAATTTTATCCAAAATTTCGCATTTTTTTCAACAGATGGGAAAACACATCAGGCAGAGTAAATCGGAATCGCAGAAGAATTGAGGCTGTGAGACCATTTGAACCGCGAAGAGGTTCAACTCTGGTTGAACAGCCTCAATTCTTCTGCGGGGTTGCTAAAAAACAGCCTGATGTGTTTTCCTTAGTCGGTTACGTATTGTTTATAGTCTCCGTAGCCGGCGGCGTCCATTTCTTCGTAGGGAACAAATCGTAACGAAGCTCCGTTGATGCAATAGCGCAAGCCTGTTTTATCCTGCGGGCCGTCGTCAAAAACGTGACCTAAATGCGCGCCGCCGGTTTTTGAGGTAACTTCAATCCGTTCCATACCGTGGCTGCTGTCGTGCGTAAAATCAACCGCCTGCGAGGTAATCGGTTTGGTAAAGCTCGGCCATCCGCAGCCTGCATCGTATTTATCGCTCGAAGAAAAAAGCGGTTTTCCCGTAACAACATCAACGTAAATTCCCTTTCCTTCAAACTTATCATACTCGCTGGTAAAGGGACGTTCGGTTGCTTTCTCCTGTGTTACACTGTATTGCAGCGGTGTCAGCCGTTCCTTAATCTGTTTTGCATCCGGCATTTTGAACTTCGCTTCGTCATGCAGGGGTAGGGAGGCAAGGCTTAAATTGATATGACAGTACCCGTTGGGATTTTTTTCAAGATAATCTTGATGATAGTCTTCCGCCAATACGAAGTTCCGCAGCGGTTCCGTTTCTACTGCAAGCGGGCGTGCATATTGTGTCTGCATCCGTTTTAAAAAAGCTTGAATAACCGGTACATCTTTCTTATCGGTGTAGTAAATGCCGGTACGGTATTGCCTGCCGACATCATTTCCCTGCTTATTTACGGAAAGCGGGTCAATGATGCGGAAATAGTGTTCCAATAGTTCTTCGAGTGCGATAACGCCGGTATTATAGGTTATCTTGACGGTTTCGGCATGATCGGTGCCGTGTATTTGCTGATAATTCGTCGTATCGGTAGTGCCGTTCGCATATCCCGTATCGGTTTCGACGACACCTGCGATACGGCGGAAGTATCCTTCAACACCCCAAAAGCAGCCTCCCGCCAAATAAATCTCTTTTATATTCCCCGCCGTTACCATAGCTGTTCCTCCGTTTTTGTTTTCATTCTGCAGTCTATGCCTTTCCCCTGCTTGTGCTTTCATACAGCTGCAGAGAGTTAGAGCAATGCAGAGCGGCAGTGCTAAATGAATACGTTTATAAATCATTATCTTGCTTTTCAGCTCCTTGTTATACCCAAGAGGGGGTATCCGATCGAAGAATGGTATGCCTTGGGGATGTCTTAAAAGTTGGTTACTTTTTCGATATCCCCAAAAGACAAACTAATTTTTTATAGTAGATAAAAAGCTGTAATACCGGGTTATTCTTGTTTTTTCTCCAGCGACTTTAAAGCATTGAGCGCCGCTTTGGAATCCTGCTGTGCAACAGCAATCAGTTCAATGATGTGCGGGTATTTTGCCAAAAAGTCTCCCCATTTTGTCAGCCGGTCTATCTGGAATTGTTCCGAAGCTGCGTATTGTGCTTCTTTTGCCGCAGTTTCTGCCAAAAGCATTTCGCGCTTCTGTTCATACGTGTTATAAGCCTGTTCTGCAATCTTATAAGTATGAATATCGGGGATGGTGAGTTTGGTTAAGGTAACGGCTTCGGCAGAAAAGTCTTCACCGGTTGTTTTTATGAGTTCGTTTTTGAGCTTTTCCGAAAGTGTATGATAATCGGTTTTTACTTGCTGATATTCGTAGGGATTGTCGATCAGTTCCGAAACATACCGGTACATAATTGTCTGCAACGCCGCGCGTATATGCGAATCGATATACGAGTCAAGGGCTTCTTGCGTCTGTATGGTGTTTTTTTCGATAATTGATACCAACTTTTCAGGTTTCAGCGTAACGAGGGCATCGATACCGAATGCCCACGAAAAATTATCTTTTGTATTCAATATTTTAGCGTATCGGTCTGCCGACGGGAGCGAACCGTCCGCCGCGTAATTTACTTGCCGGGGCGTTAGGTCAAATACCAGTATCTGTGCATTCGTAGGAACAATCCGCTCCCATCGCCAGGTAAAATTTCCGGGCATAATCGCTTGGGGGTAATAGCCTCCCGACTTTGACAGCATGACACCGTATTTTCCCGCAGGAACTGAGAATTGCGTCCATCCGAAAAAGAACACTGCTCCTGCACACGCGAGTACAATTACTGTAATAATACTTACCTTTTTCATAGTCATCATCCTCTACAGCCGGCTAGACTTTAAACTTGCCGACTTCATCCGTTAAGTTTTCGATACTTCGTTTATTCTTCTGCGTTATGTTATTGACTTCTTGAACGGCGTTATTGATCTGCGCCGCTCCTATCGCCATTTCGTTCATGCCGTCGGTAATGATGCGGGTAAGATCATCCAGTTTTCGCATCTCTTCAGCAACGCTTTCCCCGCCTTTTAGCATCTCTTCGGAGCCTTCTTGTACTTCTATCGTTACCGTATTGATGTTCTTGATGGCGGTTAATACTTCTTTACTGCCGTTTTCCTGTTCACGCATTGCATGGGTCAGGCTATTGCTCATATCCTTCACTTGTCCTGCTAGGTTAAATATGGTATTGAATTTTCCTTCTACGGTCTTGGAAGATGCTGAAAGTGTTTCGATTTCTCCGCTGAGCATTTTAAGGGTCTTTGTAATATTTTTTCCTTGAGCCGCGGAATCTTCTGCCAATTTGCGGATTTCATCCGCGACAACAGCAAAACCTTTTCCCGCCTCGCCTGCATGAGCGGCTTCGATGGCCGCATTCATTGCGAGCAAGTTTGTTTGGGATGCAATATGCTGAATAACGCTCGATGCTTCCATCAGCGAGCCGGATTCTTCGGCTATTTTTTGTGTTACGGTATTCGAGGTTACAAGCGTTGCTTTACCGTCGTCGGTTGCGGTTGTCAGGCTTTTTACTGCACCGTTTGCCTTTTCGAGTGTATCGGTAATGGAGGCGATGTTGGCCACCATCTGCTCAATCGAAGATGAAGACTGTGCAACGCTTGCCGCTTGTATTTGGATACTGGCGTTGAGTTGCTTAATAGTGCGGACAATTTCCTCAACGGTTGCTGCCGTTTCGGTCACACTTGCCGCTTGGGTTAAAGTCTGCCGCTTTACACCTTCGATATTGACACTGATTTGATTCACTGCACTTGCGGTTTCTACCATATTATCTGCGAGTTCATTGCCGATCGTTTGCATCTCAGCGCTATTGGTCCCGATCGATTTTATTGCATGAGCGATTTTTTCAATGGTTTGGTTAAAAAATTCGGACAAATCGGTAATTTCATCATTCCCCGTAACCGGCAGTCTGACTGTCAAATTACCTTCGCCTTGTGAAATATCTTTTAATGCATATACCGCCGTTTGAATAGGTTTGACTAGTTTAGCGGCCACAAGATACACGATGAGAAGTGCCCCGATCAGTATGAATAATCCGATAGTTATCATAGAACCGGTGAGTGAATCGACCGTTCCCATAAACTCGTGATAGGGCGCATTAACAACGATTGTCCAGCCTGAGATATTGCTTTTTGCGTATGCGGCTATTTTTGAAATTCCCGTATATTCATAGTATCCAACAGCGGGCTGTTGTGCTTTTAAGGCGATTTGTTCGAATGCCCCAAGGCTTACTAAGTCCGGATCGGTTTTTGCTAATTCGGAGGCATTAAAAAGCGCTTCCACTAAGGGAAAGTCCCTGTCGGCAATGGTAGTTCCCGTTAAACCCATGATGTAGCAGAAACCGCTTTCACCGACAACGATATCTGCGATATTTTGTGCAAGCAATAGTCCCTTGACATCGGCGGAAAGGACACTGTGAATGTGCCGATTTTCATCGAATATCGGTACTGCGAGGGTGATGACGAGCGTTCCGTTTACCCGTTCTCTATACGGCTCCGAAATAAAGGGTGTTCCCGAAATGGCTGTCCGGAACCATGCTCTGTCGCCTACTTGAACGGTTCCTCCACCATAATAGAATGTGCCGTTAGGATCGGTTATATCCAGTTCAATAATTTTACTGTTTGTCTCGGTTTCTGCTTGTAAGAGTGCAACCCGTTCTTGATATGAATATGCGGGATCGGTTAAAAAAGGCATACGCGCAATACCGTTAAGGAATTGATAGAGTGCGCTTATTCTTCCGTCAATAATGTTTGCGACATCTACTGCTTTGTCCGTTAAATGCGTTTCGACTTTTTCGGTTACTGCTTTACGTGCAATCCAGTTTGCCAGTACTGCTTCGGTAATACCGGCAAACATGACAAGAAGGCCGAAAACAAGGATGAGTTTATAGCGGATTGAAAACCGTTTCGGTGTTGTTTTTGCCATCGTGCTAAGACTCCTTTCCAAACATGGATTTTATTTTTTTAACCGATTACAAATTAACGGGGTCTCACGGTAAAATTATTATCCGTCCGGCTCTATACTATCTATACTGTATAATAGTAGATGTATTCTAGCCCTTTTGCGTATCACTGTCTATGCTCAGAATGGTAATGTCCCGCGTAAAGGACTAAAACATGCGTGACTTATGTACCCGTTATCCTGTAAAAATAAAAATAAATTTATTTATTTATTTTCTTGACAACGCGGTAGAGGCATTGTAGGATTAAATAATACTGGAATGAGTATGAGCATTATAGGCCAATATATCAATTATACAAGCAGTTATTATTTATACTTAGATAAGTGCTTGTATTGTTGGTTTGGTGCTGTTTTCGACTCTATTTTCAGGTTTATGTAATTTAAGGAGGCACTGTAGAATGAAAATTATTTTTTACGGCGTGCGCGATGTCGAAGTTCCTATCTTTGAAGCGGTAAATAAGAAATTCGGGTACGAAATGACCTTAATCCCCGAATATCTGACCGATGAGGCGACCGCAAAGAAGGCGGCAGGGCATGACGTAGTCGTATTGCGCGGAAACTGCTTTGCGACAAAAGAGCGGCTGGATATTTATAAAGAACTCGGCGTTAAATATGTATTAACCCGAACGGTCGGGGTTAATCACATCGATATCCCGTATGCAAAAGAATTAGGATTTAAAATGGCATACGTGCCGTTTTATTCTCCGAATGCGATTGCGGAATTGGCGCTGACGTTAGCGATGACGCTGTTGCGCAATGTTACGTATACCGGCAACAAGACAAAAGATAAGAACTTTATTGTCGATAAGCAGATGTTCTCACGCGAAGTACGGAATTGTACGGTCGGTGTACTCGGTCTGGGGCGAATCGGTATGACAGCAGCTAAACTGTTTAAAGGTTTAGGCGCGAATGTTATCGGATTTGATATTTTCCCGAAAACCGGTGTGGAAGACATCGTAACACAGATGCCGATGGATGAAGTGCTTGCAAAATCCGATATTATCACGCTCCATGCTCCGTATATCAAAGAAAACGGTAAGATTATCACCAAAGAAGCAATTGCAAAGATGAAGGATAATGTCATCCTCATCAATACCGGGCGCGGTGAATTGGTCGATACCGATGCGTTGGTAGAAGGACTTGAAAGCGGAAAGATCTACGGCGCGGGTATCGATACCTTGGATAATGAGGTAGAAATCTTCTTTAAGGATTTTAAAGGAAAGACCTTGCCTGTTCCTGCATTTGAGAAGCTGATCAATATGTACCCGAAAGTCATTATTACGCCGCATGTCGGTTCTTATACTGATGAAGCCGCTCTTAATATGATCGAAACAACCTTCGATAATGTAAAAGAATATCTTGACACCGGAGATTGCAAAAATAAAATTCAGTAATTGACTGCTAGTGGTGTGCAACAGTAAATGCATCTTATGAGGAGGTAATGAAAGATGTTTACATTTACGTTTGATATGTATCTAACGTTGGGGCTTGCTATTATACTGTACCTGTTGGGAAGCGGTATTAAAGCAAAAGTTGGGCTTTTTCAGAAGTACTACATTCCTGCGCCGGTTATCGGAGGAACACTGTTCTCAATTGTAATGTTAGTAGGCCATAATATGGGGCTGTTTACATTTACATTTGACGGAAATTTGAAGAATTTCTTCATGGTTGTGTTCTTTACCAGTGTCGGTTTCTTGGCAAGTGTTTCTGCATTGAAAAAGGGTGGTATTGCAACACTTCTGTTTTTGGCCGCAGCAGCGGTACTCTGTGTTGTACAAGACGGTGTCGGTATTGCCTTGGCAAAGGTGTTCGGGCTTAACCCCGGTATCGGTTTGGCAGCAGGTTCTATCCCGTTGACCGGCGGACACGGTACGTCAGGTGCCTTCGGTCCTTATTTGGAAGAACGGGGAGTTTCAGGTGCTACGGTTGTTGCAATTGCTTCGGCAACCTACGGCTTGGTAGCGGGCTGTTTGCTCGGAGGTCCGATTGCAAAGCGTTTAAAGGATAAGCACAACCTCGTGTGCAAAGAAGTTAACGCAAAAGATGCTCAACAGCAAGCTGAAAATGAAGAGACCCTTGCTCAAAAAGCTACCATGACTGAGAAATCCTTCTTTAAAGCAGCCTGTATGATCGGTATTTCAATGGGTGTCGGCGGCCTTATCACTCCGCTTATTAAAAAAGCAGGACTGTCTTTACCGGCATACCTCATCCCGATGCTCATTGCCGCTATTATGCGTAACGTTGTCGATAAGACTGAAAGCAAAACACCTATCGATGAAATCGGTATTATCGGAAGCGTATGTCTTTCCTTCTTCTTGGCCATCGCATTAATGTCGATGAAGCTGTGGGAATTGGCAGACTTGGCGATTCCTCTTATCGTAATCCTGTTGGTACAGACCGTCGTTATGGGATTGTTTGCCTATTTTGTAACCTTTAATATTATGGGACGGGACTACGATGCTGCGGTTATGGCGACCGGTCACTGCGGCTTCGGTATGGGCGCTACCCCGAACGCTATCGCAAACATGGAAGCGTTCACCTCGGTAAACGGTTTCTCGACAAAGGCTTTCTTAGCTGTTCCGCTCGTAGGTTCACTGTTTATCGACTTTGTTAATGCGTTTATCATTCAGACCTTTACCAGTATCTTTGTCGGGTAACGTTGAAAAGAACATATCTATTGTGAGGTATCTTCTAAAGATATAACCAAGTTTTTAGAGATACCCTAGAACAGTCAAAAAGTGCTTTGCTGTCTCGACAGTAAAGCACTTTTTGTATTATGATAGGGCTATTATCCAGGATGCTTTTTCAAGCTATTTATTCCTTATAGGAGGTATGAATGATTACAACAGAGTACATAAGCTTTGTTACAAGCTTGTTGTCATCTCTGCTTGGGCTTGGCATTGTGTTTTTATCTCTAATCTTCTTAGCGATTTACGTTATGATCGTTTCGAAAGTTATTTCAGGCTTAGAGAAAAAATTACCTGCCAAACCTCAAGCAGCCCCTGCGGCAGCGGCATCTACAGCCGTCAATGCGAAGCCTGCAGCGGGTACCGAAGCGGTAAAGGTTGCGGTTATTGCGGCCGCAATCAGCGAAGAAAGGCGCGAGCCTTTAAATTCATTCGTAATTACGAATATTAAGAAACTATAAATCACATAAAGGAGTGTTTAGTATGAACTATGTAGTCACTGTGAATGGTGAAAAATATGAAGTTGAAGTCGAGAGAGTCGGCGGCGGCTCTTCCTCTTTGTCCAGACGCCCCCCTGAGCGGGTATCCCACACTGTTCAAGCTGTCCCCGCAGCTCAGCCTGCAGTTGCTCCGCCGCCTGCTGCCCCGGCACCTGCAGCTTCGGGTTCTGCCGGTTCCGTAGTCAGCCCGATGCCCGGTACCGTTCTTGATGTAAAAGTGAAAGAGGGCGATGCTGTTTCCGTCGGTCAAGTGGTCGTTATTTTGGAAGCCATGAAGATGGAAACCGAAATCGTATCCGAAGTTGCCGGTTCCGTAGCTGCTGTCAGGGTAAAGAAAGGAGATGCCGTCGATACTGATACCGTACTGGTAGAGGTTAAATAAGGGGCACCGCATGGAATTCATTAAGGTTATAGGGACGATGATGCAACAATCAGGCTTTGCTGCGTTGACATGGCAGCAGCTTGTGATGTTTGTCATCTCGTTCGTTTTAATTTATTTAGCAATCGTCAAACAGTTTGAACCGTTGCTGCTGTTGCCGATTGCTTTCGGTATGTTTTTGACGAATTTACCGTTAGCGGATTTGATGAAGGAAGCGGATCCTTGGTATACGTCCGGTGTACTGCGGATTATCTATAGCGGTATCAAAAGTAACCTCTTCCCGTGCTTAATATTCATGGGAATAGGCGCAATGACTGATTTCGGACCGCTTATCGCCAACCCCATCAGCTTGCTGCTCGGAGCGGCAGCGCAGTTTGGTATCTATATTACCTTTATGGCTGCCAGCGCCTTACCGATTTTTACGGCGAAGCAGGCTGCCGCTATCGCTATCATCGGCGGAGCTGACGGTCCTACCTCTATTTATATTGCAAACAACTTGGCGCCTGAACTGCTTGCACCGATTGCCGTTGCAGCGTATTCGTACATGGCGCTGATTCCGTTGATTCAGCCGCCGATTATGAAGCTGTTAACCACCAAAAAAGAGCGGGCGGTTAAGATGAAGCAGTTGCGGAAGGTGAGTAAGACCGAAAAGATCGTATTCCCGATCGGAACCGTTCTATTTACTGCGCTGTTGCTGCCGTCGGTTGCTCCGTTGCTCGGTATGCTGATGTTGGGCAATATTTTTAGAGAGTCCGGTGTTGTACAGCGCTTGTCCGATACGGCACAAAACGCTTTGATTAACATCGTTACGATTATGCTCGGCGTTACGGTTGGTGCTACCGCTAACGGAGAGCTGTTCCTGCGGGTGCAAACGATTACCATTATCTTTATGGGCTTGTTTGCGTTCTGTATGTCGACCGTCGGCGGTGTTCTGCTCGGAAAGGTGTTGTATGTCGTTACCGGCGGGAAAATTAACCCGTTAATAGGGTCTGCGGGTGTTTCAGCAGTACCGATGGCTGCGCGCGTTTCGCAAACGGTCGGTTCTGCAGAAAATCCTACGAACTTCCTGTTAATGCACGCAATGGGACCTAATGTCGCGGGTGTTATCGGGTCGGCGGTTGCTGCCGGCTTCTTTATGCTGATTTTCGGCAAGTAATAATGCAGAGGGAATACCGATGTTATCGGCGTTCCCTCTTTGTATGATAGAATGTATCGCTGAAGAGTGATTTCTGCGATTGTCTATCTCATTAAAGTACATATAGTTGGAAGGAGATGTATTATGAGTAAGGTTATGTCATTGCATGATGCAATCAAAACGTACGTAAAATCGGGCGATGTTCTTTGTTTCGGCGGTTTTACGACAAACCGCAAGCCTTATGCGGCGGTAAACGAGATCTTGCGTCAAGGTTTAGGTGATTTTATCGGTTATTCCGGCCCTGCCGGCGGCGACTGGGATATGCTGATTGGTGAAGGAAGGGTAAAGGCCTTTATTAACTGCTATATTGCAAATTCCGGCTATACGAATGTAGCACGCCGCTTCCGCCACGAAATAGAAAAAAACAAAAAAATGCTGCTGGAAGACTATTCGCAGGATGTTTTAATGCTGATGCTCCATGCTTCATCTCTCGGTCTCCCGTATCTGCCGGTACGGCTGATGCAGGGTTCCGACTTGGTAAACAAGTGGGGAATTAGTAAGGAAGAACGTTCAAAAGATCCTCGTCTTCCTAACGATAAATTGATAGAGATGGACAATCCCTTTAACCCCGGCGAAAAAGTGGTTGCCGTACCGGTACCGCGCTTGGACACCGCAATTATCCACGTGCAGAAGGCTTCTATCGAAGGGACATGCTCTATTGAGGGCGATGAATTCCACGATGTCGATATCGCAATTGCCGCAAAAAAATGTATCGTAACCTGCGAAGAACTCGTAACCGAAGAAGAAATCAGAAGAGATCCCAGCAAGAACTCAATTCCCGAATTCTGCGTCGATGCAGTTGTTCACACTCCCTACGGTGCTCATCCCGCTCAGTGCTATAACTATTATGATTATGATGCGAACTTCTTCAAAATGTACGACAGCGTTACCAAGACCGAAGAAGATTTTAAAGCGTACCTGAATGAGTGGGTATACGGCGTAAAAGATCATAATGAGTATATCGATAAGTTAGGCGCGAGCAGATTGGCGAAGCTCCATGTTGTGCCGGGCTTCGGCTATGCGGCAAAGCTTGTGAAGGAGGATAAGTAAGATGGCGAAGAATTATAAGAATTATACCAATAAAGAGATGCAGGCGATTACAATCGCGAAGACCATTAAAGACGGTCAAATCGTTATTGTAGGGACGGGGCTTCCTTTAATCGGAGCTTCGTTGGCAAAACGGATTTTTGCTCCGAATTGCAAGCTGATTGTAGAAAGCGGTTTGATGGACTGCGCTCCGATCGAAGTACCGCGCAGCGTCGGCGATAACCGGCTGATGGCTCACTGCGGAGTGCAATGGCCGAATGTCCGCTTTATCGGGTTTGAGGCAAATGAATGGCTCAACGATAACGACCGTATGATCGCCTTTATCGGCGGTGCTCAGATTGACCCCTACGGAAACGTAAACTCAACCTGTATCGGCGATTATCATAATCCTATTACCCGGTTTACCGGTTCGGGCGGTGCAAACGGTATCGCAACATATTCCAACACTGTTATTATGATGCAGCATGAAAAACGTCGCTTTATCGACAAAATTGACTACATCACCAGCGCCGGATGGGGAGACGGCCCCGGCGGACGTGAAAGACTCGGTCTTCCGGGAAACAGAGGTCCGATCGCCGTTGTTACCGACCGCGGTATCCTCAAATTTGACGATAAGACCAAGCGGATGTACTTAGCGGGATATTATCCGACTTCTTCCCCCGAGGACGTACTGGAAAATACCGGTTTTGATATCGATGTTTCTAAGGCTGTTCTGCTTGATGCGCCGAGCGAAGATGTCATTAAGATGATCCGCGAGGAAATCGATCCCGGGCAGGCATTTATCAAGGTTCCTGTCGAAGAGTAAGTATCAGGGTAGGGTAAACACATCAGGCTATTTTTTAGTAGCCCCGCAGAATAAGGAGGCCGTTCAACCTTGCCTTTTGAAAATATGCATACCGTTTACGGCGTTGCTGCACAAAAATAAATGCTCAACGTACAACAAGTACGTCTCCGCTTTGTTTTTGTTTGCGCCTTGTATCCGGTGCCGCTATTTTCAAAAGGCTGACGGAAAGGCTAGTTTTAGACGCCATAGCCACAATTATTCTGCGATGTTAATCTACTCCGCTTGATGTGTTTACCCGTCTGTTAGAAAAAATGTGCGAAATTTTTGATAAAATTTCGCACGGAAAGAGAGCATTTTCCGTGAGCTTCGTGCTCGCGGAAAATGTCGTAACCGGAGGAATAGACATGGGTGATTATTCGATGCCAAACTATTTCCAGAATATGGAACAAGTTGGAAAAGCATTGGCACATATTGATGAAGAAAATGAGAAGCTGATTAAAGATGTTGAAGAAGAAATCGGCAGACTTGTAGATGAGATTCATGAAGCAGGAACACCGACGGAGGCTATCAACGAAAAAGGGCAAATGACCGCGCTGCAGCGGATTGCCGACCTGATTGACGAAGGTACGTGGTGTCCTTTAAACAGCCTCTATAATCCGCAGGACTTTGAAACTGCGACCGGTATCGTCAAAGGCTTGGGACGGATTAACGGAAAATGGGCGGTTATCGTTGCTTCCGATAATAAGAAGATTGTCGGTGCGTGGGTTCCCGGACAGGCGGAAAACTTACTGCGGGCTTCCGATACGGCAAAATGCCTCCGCATTCCGTTGGTCTATGTATTGAACTGTAGCGGTGTTAAACTTGACGAACAGGAAAAAGTCTATGCGAATCGGCGCGGCGGCGGTACTCCGTTCTACCGGAACGTAGAGCTGCAGCAGCTCGGTGTTCCCGTTATCGTCGGTATCTATGGAACAAACCCTGCGGGCGGCGGTTACCACAGTATCAGCCCGACCATCCTTATCGCGCATGAAAAAGCGAATATGGCAGTAGGCGGCGCCGGTATCGTCGGCGGTATGAACCCGAAAGGCTATATCGACCAAGAGGGCGCCGAGCAGATTATCGAGGCAAGTAAAAAATCCAAAGGTGTTGACGTACCGGGAACGGTGTCTATTCACTACAACGAAACGGGCTTTTTCCGCGAAGTGTACAGCGATGAAATCGGCGTATTGGACGGTATCAAAAAGTACATGGACTACCTGCCTGCCTACGATTTGGAATTTTTCCGCGTAGACGAACCGAGAGAACCTGCGCTTGACCCGAATGATCTTTATTCCATTTTGCCGATGAACCAGAAAAAGATATATAATATCTACGATATTATCGGACGCCTGGTAGATAACAGCGAATTCAGCGAGTACAAAAAAGGCTACGGCCCCGAAATGGTAACCGGTATTGCAAAAGTTGACGGCCTGTTAGTCGGTATTGTGGCGAACTTCCAGGGCTTGCTGCTGAAATATCCCGAATACAAAGAAGGCGCTGTCGGTATCGGCGGTAAGCTCTATCGGCAGGGGCTGATGAAGATGAATGAGTTCGTAACGCTCTGCGCTCGCGATAAGATTCCGATTGTCTGGCTGCAGGATACCACCGGTATCGACGTCGGAAACGATGCGGAAAAGGCGGAACTGCTCGGTTTGGGACAGTCGCTTATCTACTCCATTCAGAATTCCAATATTCCGCAGATGGAAGTTACGCTGCGTAAGGGAACTGCTGCGGCTCACTACGTATTGGGCGGGCCTCAGGGCAACGATACCAATGCGTTCTCGCTTGGTACCGCGGCAACTGAAATCAATGTAATGAACGGAGAAACCGCCGCAACCGCGATGTATTCACGCCGCTTGGTTAAGGATAAGGATGCGGGAAAAGATTTAACGCCGACCATTGAAAAGATGAATAAACTGATCAATGAGTATAAGGAAAAATCCATTCCGCAGTATTGCGCTAAGACCGGTATGGTTGACGAAATTGTCAATCTGTATGATATACGGGCGTATATGGTTGCCTTTGCGAACTCGGTTTATCAGAACCCAAAAGCAATGTGCGCATTCCATCAGATGCTGTTACCGCGCGCAATTAGAGAATATAATACCTTTGTAAAGAAATAATAGGCCAACGCTTAAAAACTCACGTGAGTTTTTAGGAATGACTTGATGGAATGAACAAAACAAAAAAACGGTACCGATTAGTTGCTGTAAGCAATGAGACCGGTATCGGTTCAGTTAAGAACCGTTCAAACAGATAGAAACTGTGCTGAACGGCTCTCATTTATGCGTTGTTAAATCCCGTAATTTTTATACGGAAATACAAGCATTATCAGGAGTTATCGGTTTATGGAAAGAATCGTTTTAAAATTAGGTATGTTTGAAACACTCATGGTTGCCGTTATTGCAATCTATGTGGGAGAATTCCTGCGTAATAAAATTCCGGTTCTTAAAAAATATTGTTTGCCCGCTGCCGTTGTGGGCGGTACCTTATTTGCGCTCCTTTCGTTATTGCTCTATTCGCTCAATATTTTTGAACTCAATTTTGATTATAAAATGGTCAATCAGCTGTTCTATTGTCTCTTCTTTGCTGCAAGCGGTGCTGCTGCAAGTTTGGCATTGTTGAAAAAAGGCGGTAAGCTGGTAATTATCTTTACCGTACTGGCAGCTTTGCTTGCAGCGTTGCAAAATGCCGCTGCCATTTCGGTAGGAAGCCTCTTTAACATCAGTCCGCTTATTTCGCTGATGACCGGCAGTATTCCGATGACCGGCGGTCACGGAAATGCCGCTTCGTTTGCTCCGATTGCCGTAGAAGCGGGTGCAACCGCAGCTATGGAAGTTGCGATTGCCGCTGCAACCTTCGGATTGATTTCAGGCTGTATCTTGGGCGGCCCGTTCGGTAACTTTATGGTAAAGCGCTTCCACCTCGAAAATCCCGAATTGGACGGCAAAGAAGAAGCGGCGGAATTAAAGGCTGAAGGTTCTGGCGGTACTGCCGGCGCTTTGGTAGATAAAGCCAATGTACTGCAAGCTGTGTTTCTCTTGTGTATCGCATGCGGTATCGGACAAGTTTTATTTTTAGCCTTGAAGTATTTCAAGATCAACTTCCCCATTCACGTATGCTGTATGTTCGGCGGAATCGCTATGCGCCTTTTGTTGGATTTAACTTCAAAAACTAATCCCGCAAAGCACAATGTATTATATGATGCATTCGATATCGTCGGTGAGTTTTCGCTCGCGTTATTTGTTTCGATGTCGATTGTTTCAATGAAACTCTGGCAACTCGCAGGCTTAGGTACCGCACTGGTTGTATTGCTGCTTGTACAGGTTGTGTTAATTCTTATTTTCTGTTACTTCCTTACGTTTAATCTTTTGGGAAGAAACTATGACGCGGCGGTTATGGCAGTCGGACATATCGGGTTCGGTTTAGGGGCAGTGCCTGTTTCGATGACGACAATGCAGACGGTATGCCGCAAATACCGCTACTCAAAGTTAGCTTTCTTTGTCGTGCCGGTTATCGGAGGATTTATCAGTAATATTACCAATGCAATTATCATTACAAAGTTCTTGGATTTGGCTAAGCACATGCTTGGACTGTAATGTGTAAGCGGCTTTTTGCCGTAAGTAACGGTAACCGCTGACGAGAAAGCGGTTGCCTGAAAATTGCCCGTGATCGGGAATTTTTGTATATTTTTATCGGCAAGGGAGTGGATATATCGTTATGAGTATATTTACTATGGGCGTAGACGTCGGTTCTACAGCTTCCAAGTGTGTTATTATCAAGGACGGGAAGGAAATCGTCGCAACGGCAGTTGTTCCGGTTGGAACGGGGACCAGCGGACCGGCACGGGTAATGAAGCAAGCGCTTGATCAGCTGGGGTTTACCTCGATGGAGCAGCTTGACGGAGCTATCGCAACCGGCTATGGGCGTAATTCGTTAAAGGAAGTACCGGCACAGATGTCTGAACTGTCCTGCCATGCAAAAGGCGCTTATTTCTTGTTCCCGCGTGTTCGTACTATTATCGATATCGGTGGGCAGGATTCTAAGGCGTTAAAGCTTAGCGATAACGGTATGCTTGAAAACTTTGTTATGAACGATAAGTGTGCTGCCGGTACGGGACGCTTCCTCGATGTTATCGCAAAGGTTCTGGAAATCAATTTGGAAGACCTTGAAAAGCTTGATGAACAGTCCACCAAAGAGTTGACAATCAGTTCAACCTGTACCGTTTTTGCCGAATCGGAGGTTATCTCTCAGTTGGCAAGCGGTGCGAAAATTCCCGATATCGTAAAAGGAATCCACACTGCAATAGCGAGCCGTGTCGGCAGTTTGGCCAAGCGGGTCGGTATTCAGGATGACGTCATAATGACCGGAGGAGTAGCCCTGAATAAGGGAATGGTACGGGCATTAGAAAAGAATATAGGATTTAAAATTCACACGAGTGAGTATTGCCAGTTAAATGGCGCAATTGGAGCCGCTCTGTTTGCACATCAAAAGTGTATGCAGGCGGGAAAATAAGTAAGGCGCTACGCCGGTTAATGCAAGGCCGGTGTAGACCTGAATGGCATCTTTTAAAGAACCTGCCGGTTTTTTGAAGATAACCTTGAGGACATAGGAGGAAACAAATGGCCCAAAAAATGGAAAAGTTACCCAACAAAACGCCGCGGCCGATTGAAGGTCATAAGCCCGCAGCAGCTATTTTACGCGATGTCGTAGATAAGGTCTATGCGAACGCGTGGGAAGCAAAGCGGCGCGGTGAATTAGTCGGATGGAGTTCTTCTAAATTTCCAATTGAATTAGCGAAAGCTTTTGATCTTAATGTTGTGTATCCCGAAAACCATGCAGCATCGACAGCTGCTAAGAAAGACGGATTACGCCTTTGCCAAGCTGCGGAAGATATGGGATACGATAACGATATTTGCGGTTATGCGCGCATCAGCCTTGCGTATGCCGCAGGAGAGCCCACCGATTCGCGCAGAATGCCGCAGCCTGACTTTTTGTTGTGCTGTAACAATATCTGCAATATGATGACCAAATGGTACGAAAATATTGCACGTATGCATAATATTCCGCTCATCATGGTCGACATCCCGTTCTCCAACACGGTGGATGTTCCCGAAGAAAAAGTGGATTATCTTATCGGACAGTTTGACCATGCCATCAAGCAGCTGGAACAATTGACCGGTAAAAAATTCGACGAAAAGAAATTTGAGGATGCCTGTGCGCGTGCAAACAGAACCGCCGCGGCATGGTTGAAATCCTGTTCGTTTATGTCATATAAGCCGTCTCCGTTAAGCGGGTTTGACCTGTTTAACCACATGGCAGACATTGTCGCCGCCCGCTGCGAAGAAGACGCCGCTGTCGGTTTTGAGCTTTTGGCTCAGGAGTTTGAACAGTCGGTTAAAGAAAACACCTCCACGTGGGAATATCCCGAAGAGCATCGTATCTTGTTTGAAGGTATTCCGTGCTGGCCGGCGCTCCGTCCCTTGTTTGATCCCTTAAAAGATAGCGGCGTTAACGTGACCGCTGTCGTATATGCTCCGGCATTCGGCTTCCGTTATGAGAATATCCGTGAAATGGCCGCCGCGTACTGCAAGGCGCCGTGTTCCGTCTGTATCGAAACCGGTGTTGAATGGCGCGAAACCATGGCAAAAGAAAACGGTATCAGCGGTGCCTTGGTCAACTACAACCGCAGCTGTAAACCGTGGAGCGGTGCGATGCCCGAAATCGAGCGGCGCTGGAAAGAAGACCTCGGTATTCCGGTTGTTCACTTTGACGGTGATCAGGCTGATGAACGTAACTTCTCTACGGAACAGTACAAAACACGTGTACAGGGCTTGGTAGAAATTATGGACGAACGCAAGCAGGAGAAACAGGCGAAAGGCGAGGACGTCTATACCAACTTTAAAAACACCAAAGAGACCGATTGGTCGAAGCCGACGCTGGAGTAGGGGAGGACAGTATGGAAACAATCAAAGAATTATTGGAACAATTTAAATATTTGGCGAATAATCCGCGGAAGCAGCTGGATAAATACCTTGCGGCAGGGAAAAAAGCCGTCGGTATTTTCCCGTACTATGCACCCGAAGAGATTGTCTATGCGGCAGGTATCGCACCGTTCGGCGTATGGGGCGGTCAAGGCCCCATCGAGCGGGCAAAGGAATACTTCCCGACATTCTATTACTCGCTGGCATTGCGCTGTTTGGAAATGGCCTTGGACGGTACCCTCGACGGGCTTTCCGCTTCAATGCTGACAACGCTGGATGACACGCTGCGTCCGCTCTCTCAGAACTACAAGGTAAGTGCCGGACGGAAAATTCCGATGATCTTTATCAATCACGGTCAGCACCGCAAAGAGGACTTCGGCAAGAAGTACAACGCGCGTATCTTCACCAAGGCGAAGGAAGAGCTGGAAAAAATCTGCGACGTTAAAGTAACCGATGAAAACTTAAAGAAAGCGTTCAAAGTGTATAACGAAAACAGGGCTGAAAAGCGCCGGTTTATCAAGCTCGCTGCGGCTCATCCGCAGAGCATAAAGGCTTCCGACCGCTGCTATGTGCTGAAAAGCTCATACTTTATGCTGAAAGACGAACACACAGAATTGCTCAAAAAGCTGAACGCCTTGCTCGAAGCCTTGCCGGAAGAAAAATGGGACGGCGTTCGGGTGGTTACCAGCGGTGTTATTACCGATAACCCCGGCTTGCTGGATATCTTAGATTTCTACAAGGTCTGTGTTGTTGCCGATGACGTTGCGCATGAATCCCGTGCGTTGAAGGTTGATATCGATCTTTCTATCGACGATCCGATGTTGGCGCTTGCCGATCAATTTGCCCGTATGGATGAGGATCCGCTGCTCTATGATCCTGATTTGACAAAGCGCCCTGCGTATGTGGTGAAACTGGCAAAGGACAACAAGGCTGACGGATGCCTCCTCTTTATGCTCAACTTTGATGATACGGAAGAGATGGAATATCCTTCGCTTAAGCAGGCATTCAGTGAAGCAAAAATCCCGTTGATTAAAGTCGGTTATGATCAGCAGATGTCGGACTTCGGGCAGGTAAAAACACAGCTTGAAACATTCAACGAGATTGTACAGCTCAATCGGATGTAAGGGGGTAGCAGTATGAGTGAAAATGTATGGGAAAATGATGATTTTATTTTTAAAGGCGCCGAATTAAAGGGCATGACACAGAAGGGAAAGGATAAGGTAAAAACACAAGGGCTTACCGATTTGACCATTCCGGCGACAGCTCCGGACGGGACTCCTATTACGCGGATCGGCGACAATGCATTTTACCGCAGGGGCTTAACCTCCGTTGTTATCCCTGACACGGTAGAAAGCATCGGCTATGATGCATTCGGCGTGTGTAAATTAACTTCGGTTAAACTGCCGAGCGCGTTGAAGGATATCGAAGGCTTTGCTTTTTACCGGAACGGTCTTAAAGAAGTGACCTTCGGCGGTAAGGAAACAAAGATTGAGCCGAGCGCCTTTGCATTAAATGCGTTGACGGAACTCAACTTGCCTGCAACCCTTGAGCTGGTTGATACTTCATCCTTCTACAAGAATGAGCTGACGGCGGTCAAGATTCCTGCATCGGTGAAGAAAATCAATATGTATGCTTTTTTGAAGAACAACATCAAAGAAGTGGAAATCCCCAAATCCGTGGAATTTGTGCATGCACACGCATTTGAACCGACTACCGAAGTAAAAAAATAAAAGCTCTTCTATGAAAATGAAAAAATAGAGGAAAATCTATGCCTTCAGTATATGTAAGTTTCTGTGCATATACTGAAGGTGTCTAGTGTATTATCAGTTATCCCCTTACAAATTATCGAATAATCATATTTTAGTATTGATTTTGCCGAATGTGAATATTGACAGTACCGCTTCTGAGATTGTAGTATTCATTATGAATTTAGGCGTTGCGCTTTGATACGAGGAGTTATTGTATATGAAAAAAGCTGTGTCATACAAGTATTCAAAACAGCGGGAGGCATTGTTTAACCTATTATGTTCTACTCATACGCATCCTACGGCTGCGTGGCTGTATGATAAACTTCGGAAAGACTTTCCTCACTTGAGTCAGGGAACCGTTTACCGTAACTTAAATATTCTTGCCGAGCAAAAACGAATCAAGGTTATTAATGTTGACGGTACCTTTGCTCATTTCGATGCGGATATGAGCGCTCATAATCACGTCATCTGTACCCGGTGCGGCAAGGTAGAAGATGCGTTTATGCCGTCCGATGAAGATTGTGAGAAAAAGGCTGCGGAGATGAGCGGCTATCGCATTGATTCACATCGGTTTGATTTTTTCGGACTGTGTCCTGAGTGTCAGTGTCTTGAAAAGGATTGAGTTCTATAGTAATTTATTCATGCGAAAAACTTTCGCACTAGACAAACTTCTTTAAGAGCTCTATGAGTTTTTTAGATGTCTGGATATCCGTTTAGAAATGGAGGTTGTAATGAATAAAACACTGAAAACATTGTTTTATATTCTCTGTGTTTGTGTTCTGTTATTCGGTTTCGGTGCTTGTGCATCTAATAAACCTAAGCCGGAGCAAAAACCTGAATCGGTAAAGCCTGCTGATTCGGAGAAAACCGAAGAACAGGTAAAGACAGCTCGTCTACTGGATGAGATGGCAAAGGCTCGTACCGAAGCGGTGAACGTCAAGGCAGATACGACTTATCCTGCGCAGTTTAAATCAGCCGACGATACGGCGGCCGAAGCAAGAAAGAGTTATGAATCAAATAACTTTGCTGAAGCACAGGAAAAGGCTCAAAGAGCTACCGCTCAGTATCGTACTCTGGCTAACCGAATGAAGATCGCCGAGTTAAAAGCAAAGATCGACAAAAATAAATTTGCTGCCTATGATGCGGAAAGCTATAAAAAGGCTCAAGATTTATCTGCAAAGATACCCGCTCTTTATGAACCTGATCCGGCAAAAGCTTTTGAAACCTCTGAAGAAGCACTGAATTTCTATGAGAAGGTAAAAGAAGCCGGTTTTGCTTCAATGATGGGTGATGCAAAAAAGAAGGCCGATGAAGCACGTTCCCGCGCAGATTCGGTTAAAGCGGCTACGGCGATGAAAGACCCGTATACAAAAACGGTGAATCGTTACCGCACAGCAGGAATTGCCGCCGGTAATAAGAAGTATGAACAAGCGTATACGGGCTATATGACCGCTTCCGATGAGTTTAACGATATCTACGAAAAGGTGAAAGTTAAACGGGCACAGGCAAATGATGCAATGGAACGGGCAAAAGCTCGTCAGGATGCCAGCAGCAAGCTTGCAAAAGAAGCCGACCGCGAAGCGCCGTTGCCGGAAAATGCGGAAGGTTTTTCCGAAGAGCCGGTTAATCTTGACGAATTACAGCGTTCTACAAATACCGGCAATACAACGTCATCCGGTAACGGGAGGTAACCCATGAAAAAAACAGCGATTCTCTGTACCGTATTCTTCGTATTAGGAGCTGCGTTACTATTTGCCGTATCGTATGATAATAATGAGTATCAGCGGAAGAGCCGCGCTTATTCCGAATTGGCACGGCGAGCATATAGCGAAGGTGATTATGACGCTTCTATAGAGTATTCACGGCTTGCCGAAGAGAATGCTCAAAAATCGGCTGATTATATTCAATATATGCTTGCGCGTGTTGAAGCTGAACAAGCAATGAATAGAGCACGCACCCGCTATACATGGGCGAAAAACAACAAAGCTGAAGAGAAATATCCTGAAGCATTTAAGACAGCAACTGAGGCTTTAAAGGCAGGAAATACCGCATTTGGAAATAAAGACTTTGACGTTGCGGTTGTCTGCGCAAAAAAAGTTTTGGATGCACTTGCTGTCGTTACCGGTGATGAATCCGGTTTCACAACGCTCCCGGCTCAATACCGTATCCGCACATGGCGCGGTGAACGGGACTGTTTATGGAATATCGCAAAGGATAAGGCTATTTATGATAATCCGTATCTGTGGCGGAAGCTGTATGAAGCGAACAAGAATAAGTTGCCCGATCCTAACAACCCTGATCTGGTTGAACCCGGTATTATCTTGACAATTCCGAGCCTCCGCGGCGAAAAACGCAGCGGTATGTACGATCCTGCGGTAACCTACGAAAAATTACCGCCGGCTAAAAAGTAAGAAATAATCATCTGCGAACCTCTAAAAACAAAAGTTTTTAGAGGTTCTTTTATATTCCCGTCCATCAGCGGCAAGGATAAGCTCGCTGATAAAAGAAAAGTGCCGTGCACATAAGCGCGTGGTCGTAGGATCCCGTTCCCATTTTGTTCAATACCTCTTCTACGGGAACCGCCTCGGCTTCTAAAAACTCATCTTCATCCAAATGCTGTGCCTGCGTATCCGATTCACAGTCTGCAAAGTAGATATGGCTTTTATTTCCCATAATTGCAGGGTTGGGATACACTTCACCGAGCAGCGTTAAGTTGCGTCCTGTTTTTCCCGTTTCTTCCAGCAATTCGCGCCGTGCTGCCTGCTCCGGCGTTTCTCCTTCATCGACTACACCACCGGGAAATTCGATCGATAAGTGCGCTGAACCGTGCCTCCACTGCTTTACCATCAAAAAATAATGCTGCCCCTTCCCATCGGTGATACGGGGAATAACGATAACCCATTCCGGTGCGGACAATGTCGAAAACGTCTTTGTTTCGTTGTCGGGCGAAAGACTGGTAATTTCGTTGACGGTAAATACCCGTGTGGTGCATATTGCTTTTGTAGAAACGGGTTTCCATGAAAGACTAGGATTTTTTTGCATAAAAATAGAACCTTCCTTTGACATAATGAGCATTTAGCCTTATTCTATAGAAGAGGAGGCTTTATGGCAATTATCACAATTTCACGGCAAATAGCTTCTTACGGCGATGAAACGGCTTTAGAGTTGGCAAAATCGCTTGGCTACGAGTTTATCGACAAAAAAAACTTGGAGAAAGATCTGATTGACAGGGGTGTTTCAAAAGAGTGTCTTGCTCATTATGACGAGCGGAAACCCGGCTTTTGGGCATCGCTTTCCCGTAACCGCGACGCCTATTTTGATTATTTACGGGAAATCGTGTACGGATATGCGCTGAAAGGAAATAGTATCTTTATCGGCCGCGGCGGTTTTGCGTTATTACGCGGTATCCCCGGTTGCTATGCAGTACGGCTGGTAGCCTCTGATGAGGTGCGGATTGCGCGGTTGATGAAAGAGTTCGATTGGTCCGAAAAAAAAGCCCGTGCTTTGATGGCAGAAAGCGATGCCAACCGCGAAGGATTCCATAAATGTTTTTTTGACATGAAGCCGGAAGACCCTACCCATTACCGCCTTGTTATTAATACCGATTTTGCTACCGCACCGCTTGCCGCAAGTATTATTACTCATGCATGCAAGGATGCTATTTCTCCTGAAGAAGAGCAGGAAGGGCTCAAGCGTATTTCGGAACTGTTACTGGGACAGCGGATTGTCAATTTGATTGCATTTAAGGAAGAACTCCCGATTTATTTTTTGGATGCGGAAGTGTCCGATACACAGATTGTGCTGCATGGAGTTGCGGACTCTGTTGCCTGTATCGACAAAGCGCTTAAAATAGCCGAAGACTTAGCTCAGGGACGTTCGGTATCAACACAGATCAGCATTGTTAACGAATATAAGCCCTATCCATAGCTGATGCGGTTGCTCCGGGAGTTTCCGTTCTCTTGACTATCCCTTATCTTCATTGTAGACTTATTCCGTTATATCCGGTGGGCGGTCGTTTGATCTAAACATCGGATAGAAGGAGATACACTATGATCAGTAAGAAATTGGAAGACGCTTTGAACGACCAAATCAACAAAGAGTTCTATTCGGCGTATTTATACCTTGGGATGGCAGTGCATTTTGAAGCGGAAGGTCTTAAAGGCTTTGCCAAGTGGATGAGGGTTCAGGCAGGCGAAGAGCAAGGCCATGCGATGAAGATATACGACTATCTCTTTTCGGTCGATGCAAAGCCCGTGTTAAAGGCGATTAAGGAAGTGCCGGTGCATTATGCCAAGCCTCCGGTAGAAGTTATTCAGGAAGTGCTCAAGCACGAACAGTTTGTAACCGCTTCCATTAACAGTCTGTACGAACTCGCCCTTGCGGAGAAAGACTACAAAACGCAAACTTTCCTGCAGTGGTTTATCAACGAGCAGGTGGAAGAAGAAGAAAACGACCGGGATATCCTCGATACCTTTAAATATATCGACGGGAATGCCGGTTTGCTTATTCTGGATAGAGAACTCGGCAAGCGGGAGTAACTCCATACGGGGAGTTCGCTGCCGTCAAGTGTGAAAAGTTGGAAAGGAGTGTTTTTGGATACCTCATATACAATCGTGTTGGAAGATCAGACCGTATTGTCTTCCTTATGCGGCGCAAATGATGAGAATTTACAGGTTTTTGAAACCTATTTAGGTGTTCCCGTTATCTGTCGGGGAAATGAAGTAACGGTGTTAACTTCCGACCAAGCGGTTTGCAATAGGTTTCAAAAACTCATCGACACTCTTTTGAAAAGCCCAGAAATTACCTCGGAAAGTTCTGCCGAGTTTATCGCCTCCTGCGTTGCTAATAGTGTGCCGCAGGGGGGGGCTTTTTGTCCGCAGTGTATTCATATTCCGCGTGGTATAAAATCCGTTTATCCTAAAAATAGAAAACAGGCAGCGTTGATCGATTCGATCTATACTAATGATATAACGTTCGGACTCGGCCCCGCCGGTACAGGAAAAACCTATATTGCAGTTGCGCTTGCATTAAAACTGTTGCTGTCGCACAAGATGCGCAAGCTTATTTTAACCCGCCCTGTCGTAGAAGCCGGCGAAAGCCTCGGGTTTTTACCCGGCGACCTTGTTCAGAAAATAAACCCGTATTTGCGTCCGCTCTTCGATATTATGGAAACACTGTTGCCTGCCGATGTGCTGCGTAGCATGGAAGAGTCCAATACCATCGAGGTGGCGCCGCTTGCCTATATGCGCGGGCGGACACTGCACAATGCCGTTGTCATTTTGGACGAAGCACAGAATACCACGAAAGAACAAATGAAGATGTTTTTGACGCGGATGGGCGAGGGTTCAAAGCTGATTATTACCGGCGATCCATCCCAATCGGATATCCGCGGAAGATCGGAGTCGGGGCTTGTTCACGCCGTTTCTTTAATCCGCACCATTGACGGAATTGGAATCGTTGAATTTTCTGCGGATGACGTAGTCCGTCATTCGCTGGTACAAAAGATAATTAATGCGTATGAAAAACAATAACACCGTATTTTTAAGGGATAATCCAACTCTTGCGGACTATAGCGGAGTCATCGAATGAAAGACGAAAACAATTCCGGATATATTAAAGCAGTAGTATTGCCGTCTATCACGGGTTTTTTCTGCAAAATTAAAGACGGTTTTCGAACGGAAAAAGTTTTTTCCATTCTGTTTATTGTAAGTTTTTTTGTTGTTATTGCAGCGATGCTGTTTACGACGCTTGACCGCGGCGGGCTTGCCTACCTAAACCTTGATGAATTTGCCGTAGGAAGAGTGGCTGAACGCGATGTTATTGCAGGCAGGGATATTTCCTACACGGATCAGTCTGCGACGGAGATAAGAAAAGCTGCCCGATTACAGACAGTTACACCTATTTTTAGGCAGGATGCCGAGCTGGTATCCGAAACGCTCAAAAAATATGATGAGTTTGTTTCCTTTATGCTTGCCTTACACAATGATACCGAAGCGATCTTTGAAGCGCGGATACAGGAAGAATATCCGGGCTTTTTTGACGCGCAGGTTTTGAAAGATTTACAAAAGGTAAAGCAATTTGAAGGGATCTTATCCGCCGCGCAAGCTGTCGTCAAACAAGTGATGGCAGTCGGTATTGCCGAATTTCCCGAAAAAGGACTCGAAGGGTTTAATCAAACGGAAATGACGCTATTGGTACAGCGCGGAAATAACCGCGAGTACATCAACATTCAGACAAGTTCTGTTATTAAAAAAGAGAATCTCGATGCATATATCAAAAATGCAATACGCTCCTTGAGTGCACGATTTGATGCTAACATCATAACAGCGCTCATTAAGCCGTTTTTGCAGCCGACCATCATTTACGATGAAAAAGAAACCAACCTGCGGGTACAGGAAGCGCTTAAACAGGTTCAGCCGGTGATTGTAACCATCCAGAAAAGTCAAAAGATTATTAAACGGGGATTTATTATTACCACGGAAAACTACCGGCAGCTGCAGGCCTATGCAGATGCGGGAAATTATATTGATATCAATAAATTTTTAGGGCTTTCGGCCTTTATTCTGTGCCTCTATATCATCGGTATCTTTATGTTTTCGGCACAAGCAATAGGGGATCGGTTAAAAGAAAGCCGAAAAATCTTTTTATTGCTGATTTCGCTTGCCGTGTATCTTATCGTCCTCTTTACGGCAAAGGCGCTATCCCTTGTACAGGCACTTGATATTATTCCATTTATTCCCGCAGCACTGACCGCTATGCTGGTAGCGACGCTTGTTTCCTCACAGATTGCGATACGGATAGTGTTTTTGATCATGCTGATTGTGCTGACGGCAACCGGTTTTAAACTTGAACCGGCGCTCTTTGCGCTGTTCTCCGGCTTGTCGGCTGTCTCATTGATGAATTTAACCGGACGGCGGATGGATTTAATTAAAACAGCCTGCCAACTTGCGGTCATTCACCCGATTATTACCTTTGTACTGTGCGCGGTATTTCCGGACTCATACAGTGACTTTGTCTTTGTGCTGCTCGGCTCGGTCATAAACGGCTTTATCAGCGGCATCTTTGTACTCGGCTTCCTGCCTATTTTGGAAGACCGGCTGAATACGCCGACCTGCTTCCGCTTGATGGAACTTTCCGACCTTAACTCTCCGACGATGAAGCAGATGCTGTTGACGGCTTCCGGTACCTATAACCACACGATGATGGTTGCAACATTGGCGGAAGCAGCCTGCCGCGAAATCGGGGCAGACGCGCTGTTGGCGCGGGTCGGCGCGTATTACCACGACATCGGCAAGATGGCAAACAGCGAATACTTTGTCGAAAATCAGACTTCGTATAATAAGCACTTGGATTTAAACCCGCGGCTTTCGGCGGCCATTATCCGCAGTCACGTAAAAATCGGGGTGGAAAAAGCGGAAAGTATGAGGCTGCCCCGGGAAGTTATCGACATTATCGGGCAGCATCACGGTAATTCTTTGGTACAGTATTTTTATGCTAAGGCGAAAGAGCTCGACCCCAATGTCAGCCCCAAGGATTTTTCGTATCCGGGGCAGCCGCCGCGTACCAAAGAGGCCGCCGTAGTGATGCTTGCCGACGTGAGCGAAGCTGCCTGCCGGACATTAGACCATCCGTCGGTGCCGCGGCTCGAAAAGTTTATTGCGAAACTCGTTAAAGGTAAAATGGAATCGGGGCAGCTTGATAACTGCGATTTAACACTGCGGGAATTGCGCATTATTCAAGAATCTTTTGTAACGACGCTTGCAGGGTATTACCATTCCCGTATTAAGTATCCGAATCAAAAAGATCCTGATGAAAAAGAAGGTGCCGGCGGCAAAATTCCCGATGAAAAAGCTGCATCCCAGGATACTGCGGCTGACAAGACTGCCGATGACAAATCGATACAACAGGGAACTCCGGCGGTAAAAGAAATTTCGCCGGGAGTAAAAAATTACCTGCAAATAGACCTCGGATTAGCAGCATCTGAAAACACAGTCGATACACCGGCATCAGAACCACTGGCAACAACGCAGTCATCAACCGTGACATCGGAACAAACTACGGGAGTAAAGCAGGGGCTGCCGGATGGGAAGAACAACAAGGAAGAATAACATGAATACTATTGCGATTACGTGGCAGGATATCCCCGAACCGAAATGGGGTGCGCAGATTTTGCCTTTTTTAGAGGCGGTACTTACACAGCTTGAACACACGAATTGGGATTTATCCGTTGTGTTTTGCCGAGATGCGTTTATTCATGAGCTGAATAAAACCTACCGGCATATCGACTCGCCGACTGACGTACTTTCTTTTGAGCAGGGCGACGAATACGATGATGAAGACGGGAGTTTGCGTTTTAATGCAGGAGATATTGTAATTAGCCTCGATAGTTTGCGCTCAAATGCCGAAACTTTTAATGTAACGATGAATGAAGAATTAAAACGGTTGCTGATACACGGTATTTTGCATCTGAGCGGTATGGATCACAGTGATAACGATCCGCAGCAGGAAATGCTGCAATTACAGGAAAAAATACTCAAGGAATATAGTAATACGGTAATCTATCAGGAATAAGTATGGGGATATTTGATAAACTGAAAAAAAAGCGGGCGGTATCCGAGATTTTGCAGGATTCGCTCAATGAAGAAAAAGAAGATATGATACGCGGTGTGGTAGATCTTTCCGACACCGCAGTAAAAGAAGTGATGATTCCGCGCATCGATGTCGATTTTATTCCGTTGGATATGGAAACGGAAGAATTGCTGAAACGTGTCGCGGAGAGCGGTCATTCACGGTTTCCCGTCTATGATGAATCCATCGATAATGTGGTAGGTATCCTGTATGTGAAGGATTTAATCAATTCATTTGCAAAAAAAGAACCGATCGATTTGGAAAGAATTATCAGAAAGCCGTTTTTTGTACCCGAATCCAAGCGTATCGACGGCCTATTACGGGAATTTAAACGCCGACACGTGCATATTGCAATTGCAGTTGATGAATACGGCGGTATTTCGGGTATTGTCTGTATGGAAGATATTATCGAAGAGATTGTCGGTGATATCCAGGATGAATTCGATAATGAAGGGGAAGATATTTCTTCTATCGGCGAGGGACTCTGGCTCTGTGATGCCCGTGTCGATATGGACGATTTAGCGGAATGTCTGCACACGGAACTGCCGTCCGATGAGTTTGAAACGCTCGGCGGTTTTGTTTTTGACTTATTTGGAAAAATTCCCGTGCGTTACGAAAAAGTACGGTGGAAGAACTTTGATTTTATCGTTCAAGATATGGACGGGCATAAAATCAATACCGTGAAAATTGCTGCGGTCAAAGATGAGGATCAATAAAGGAAGATTTATGCGTAAAAATAGTCTGTTTAGTGTATTTCTGCTCTGCGTTGCGCTGCCTCTTTTGGCTTCTCCTATTCAACTCTTTGAGAAAGGAAAGGAGCTGCAATACCATGAAAACTGGTACGGCGCTATAGAACTCTATCAACAGGCGTTAAAAGAAAATCCCGCCTATAATGCCGTGTATCGAGGCTTGGCCGAATGTTTTTACGCACTGGGAGAATATGATCAAGCTATTGTCTACGCGGAAAAGGCACGCCGCTACTCTCCGCAGGATGTCGATATCGAAAACCTCTATGCATTTATTCTGATCGGTATCGGGCGTATCGAAGACGCACAAAAGATTTTTTCGAGTATTCTGAACCGTTACCCGAACAACCTTGACGCACGCTTCGGGATGGCAGAAATCGAGGTAACGGGCGGCCGCTTAACCAATGCTTCGGAACTGTACACCGCCGCGCTCCGCCGCCAAAGCGAAAACCGCAAAGCGCTTCTGTCGCTTGCGCTGCTCAGCCACGAAACGGGTAATAACAAAGCGGCTGAGAGTTACATCAGCCGCGCCCTGCAATACCACGGGGATAACGCGCAGGTGCATTACTTTGCCGGTTACCTTTCCGCCCTTGCAGGAAACCTGAACGAAGCGGAAGGACGTATCCGTGCGGCGCTGACTATAGACGAAGACTATGATAAGGCGCGAGCGCTGCTCTGCTCGCTTTTATATAGCTCCGGCCGTTACCGCGAGGCGATGTCCGTAGCCGATTTGCGCATTGCGGGCGACCGTAAGCGTGCCGATGCCTGGTATGTAAAAGCGCTCTGTTTAATGAAGCTGACGCAAAAAAAGCAAGCATTTGAAGCCGCGCAAATCGGGCTTTCCGTCGATACCGAAAACGAACTGATGCGTACCCTGCTTGAGGATATCGCCGTTCAAACCTTTGAGTTTGAAGATACGCAGCGGAAGGAGCTCGCCGGCGCACACCGCATAAAGGGCGATGCCTTTTTAAACCGCAACATGACCGACCAAGCCTTATATGAATACCGGCGTGCTCTCAAGGTGTATCCGTATGACACGGAAAGCCGGCAAGCGTATGCCAATATCCTGATGCGGCAAGGCTTTTACGAGCGTGCCATACAGCAGCTTGAATTTATTCAGTCCATCGAAAAAAGTACCGCCCGAATCAATGACACGGTAGAGGCTTACAGCAAGATGCTCGACCACTCGGTGCGGAACCGCTGGAAGATCGATCCGCTGTATTTGAATAAGGCTCACCTTTCTATCGGGCTTTTTTATCAGGTAAATGCAGCCAATGTGTTTCACCCCGAAGCGGAAAAACTCACCGCAGCGCTGATAAACGATATTCTTTCTTACAACCGCCGTTTTGCGGTTTCCGCCCATCTGGATAGCCCCAGTTCTTATATGGAAGCGTTCAGACAGGCGCGCACTGCCGGAAACGATTATTTCGGTATCATCAATTTGCAGGAAAACGAGCGGGATATACAGATTACGCTCGACCTTTATGTCGGACGTACCGGTTCAAAAGCGGAAACCTTAACGGTGTACCGGTCGGGTAATGATCGGTTCGGTAACGCAGTCCGCCGTATCATCGGTCTATTTAATCAAGCAATGCCGGTTATCGGCAGTATTGCCGGGCGCTCCCAAGCGGAAGCGGTTATCGATATCGGTTCGGGCGACTGCGATTTTACCGATTATACTATCGAAATCGTCAAAAAGGGAACGCTCACGATTGCGAATGAAGGCATCGGACTCTTGTACAATGAAAAAGATGTACTCGGTACATTCACGATAGGGCGTATTTCGGAAGATCTTACTGAAGGAACACTTACGCGGAAGGGGTACTACGATAGAATGACGAAAGGCGATATGGCGGTGCTTATTTACACCGATCCGGCAAAGACCGGCGGGAAAGCCGAAAAAACCGTCGACGGCACCGATCCGCGCGGGCAGCAGATGTCGCAGCTGTTGTCGCTCTTACGAAGCATCCGCTAACCTTTTGAAAATATACGGCATATCTACTTCGTTGCTGCGCACAAATTAATCCTCAACGTATCAAAGATACGCCTGCGGTTAATTTGTGCTCGCGCCTCGTATCTACGCCGTCTATTTTCAAAAGGCGCTGGTTCAAAAATATCCGGCGCATTTACTTCGTTGCTGCGCACAAATTAATTCTCAACGTATTTTTCTTATTTTCCTTGCCAAAATGATTACTCGTGCGCTATATATCGGGTATGACTATACATTCAAATGTACGGGAAAAACCGGATATACGGGAGCGCCTTTTGGCGCATGGAGCGGAACAGCTGAGCGATGTTGATTTGCTTGCAGTTCTTTTACACACCGGTATTGTGAATAAGCCGGTAACAAAACTTGCCGAAGAGATTATCCGACATATCGATACACGTAAAACGGAAAGTATCGAAGCGGCGTTAAAGACTATTAACGGGATAGGAGCTGCGAAGTTATCGACGATACTTGCAGCGTTTGAGCTTGGCAGGAGATATTACGGTGTCGGAGGTGAGAAAGTCCGGCATCCGAGTGATATTGTTCCATTCTTACGGCATTATTCGGTGCGTAAGCAAGAGCAGTTTATCTGTGTATCGCTGAACGGGGCGCACGAAATTTTGGCAATCCGTGTGGTTTCGGTTGGGACGCTGACCCATACGCTCGTGCATCCTCGTGAGGTATTTGCCGATTCGCTTGCAGACAGAGCTGCCGCAGTTATTCTTGCCCACAACCATCCGTCAGGTGCTTTAACGCCTTCTGCTGAGGATTTAAACTTGACAAAGCGACTCTGTGAGGCCGGACGGCTCTTAGGAATTGAGGTGTTGGATCACATCATTCTGTCGCCGAACGGCGAGTACATGAGCTTTATCGAAGCTGGCTTCCCGCTCATATAAGGAAGCGGTGTAGGTACTACACAAGCAGATGCGGGGCTGCTTTTTGCAGCGGTACTCTTACCGGCGCAAAAAGTTGCGGAAGGCGTAAGCAGGATAACATTTTGTGTTACCGGAATAAAACCAGCCTTTTATTGCTTCAAACGCAGCAGGGTATAAGTAGGGCATAGAAGCTTCTGATATTTTCTGCTTTAAAAACAGATCGAGCCATCCGAGTATTAACAGTCTGTAGCGCATATAAAGTTCGATATCGAACCAACCTGAAAGCATATTGCCTTTGCTATCGAGTCCGCTGCTATGAACACCGTTCTTAACGGCAAAAAAAGCCGTGGGCGCAGATGTATTGCAGTGTTCGTAAAATTTAAAGGTTTTTTCGGGATATGCAACATTATCCTTGTTGCCGGTAATAATAAGAACGGGAATGTGCAGAGCTGTTAGATCGGTACCGAGAACCTCATTTTTGCCTCCGACTCGTTCTACCAAAGAAGATGCTCCGTTATACGGATTCAATGCAATCACGGCACCGATATCGGGGATTGATTTTGAAAAGTGCAGCGCCGCTGTTCCTCCCATAGAGTGACCGATTATTGCTATTTTTTGCATATCCATCCGCTTAAATAAACAGCTTTCGGTATTTTCGTTTGCCGTTTTTAAAAGTGTATATGCCGATTTAAATGCAGCGATAAACTCTTCGGGGTAACTTTTCTCTTTTGCCGACAGAATCGCTGCGACATATCCTTGAGAAGCAAGATAACGGGCAAGGCTTGCATTCGGCTTTTTTGAAACATGCCAGCCATGGCTGATAATAACGAGTGGGTAGGTTCCCTCAAGTACCGGATAAAAAACCGTGAGCGGAGTATCTAAAACACCTTCATCGGTTAATTCAGGCGCTGAAAAAGCATGATTGAGTTCATAGTTATAGATGCGGTTATATTTTTTGAAGGACTCAGGGTTTAATACGGCAACTTCATATTCGAGCTGTGCGTCACCGGTTTGTGCATACAGCACAGCTCTTCCGTTCATCGGAAGCAGTAAGACAAAAAAGAAAAATATACGCGGTAAAAAAATATTGTTTTATATGTTTTCATAACATCTGAAGAGCCAGCAGCTTATCGTACGGGCGTATTTCGATAGCCGATTGCGGAACTGCTAAAGCATCAAGCAGCGTATCGAAAATAATCTGTGCATTACGGATATGCCGTTCGTAAGCGGCAGTATCGGAACCTTCATCGGGGTAGAGAACCTCGATTTCTAAAAAATACCCGATCGGATGTATGAAGGATAGCTCCGCCGACACCGATCGAGTATCTTCAAGTATGTCTGCAGAAAACAAGTTTGAGTGTGGAACAAAAACTTTTGTCTCCTTTTGTTTCTTTGTGGTACAGGTCATACCGAGGCTTTCGAGCATTTCGGTAAATACCGGTACGGACACAGCTGCAAGCTCAAATTCGAGTTCGCGGTTGGTTTCTATCGTATCGGTATAGTGTTTCTGCTTATGCGTTACGAAAACCGTTTCTTTGTCCCTAATCAGTTCCCGCCGTACCCGTACCGTTTTTTCTCCGAGTGTCCAGTACCGGTCGGTCTTGGTGCAGCGGAGTGAAAAATCTGCGATACGGGATAACAGCGCCTCGGTTTTTTCAGGATGCTCAAGATGCGCTTTTAATTCGATTTCGTGCATACGCTCATCTGTGCCAATATGGAAAGCGGGCTGACGTTACGCTTGAGTACCTGTTTTAACCGCACGAGCAAGTTCGGCGCCTCGTTCTTCAAGCAGCCGAATATCTGCGTCGAGCAGCTTGCCCTGCCATTCATATTGCTCCAGCTGGTTCCATTTCAGAGCGGCTATTTTTTGCTCGTATTCTTTCTTTGCGCCGCCCGACCATCCCCAGTTTCCGATACGCAGTACCGTTTTATCGGTAATGTGCTTGCGTTCAAATAAATCCAATACATACGCCATCGGCGGGAACATCTTGTATTCATAGGTAGGCATCGCAAGCACCAAGCCTGCCGCCTTGTACGCATTACCAAGTATGTAGGATACGTCCGTGTCGGGTATGTCGTGGATGGTGTAGGGGACTTGTTCGGCTTCAATTCCTTTGATGACGGCATCGAGCCCTTGTTTGGTATATCCGTACATGGAACCCCAAATAATACAGATTTCTTTTTCGCATTCGCCGCCGGTGTTGTAACCTGCAAACCGTTTGTAAAGGGAAAAAATACGATCGGGATGGGAACGCCAAATAAGACCGTGACTCGGCGCAATACATTTGATATCCAGCGCTGCAAGTTTGTCCAACGCCTTTAAGACGAATGTACTGAAACTTGCGACGATATTCGAATAATAGCGCAGCGCTTCGGATTCGTAAAACTTCAGTTCTTCCTCCGAATGCTGATCGTCAAAGATCTTTTCGCCGATAGCGCCGTACGAGCCGAATGCATCGCAGGAAAAGAGGATTTTAGTGGCAGGCTCATAGGTCATCATTGTTTCAGGCCAGTGTACATTCGGTGTTTCGTAAAATTGGAGAACTTTTCCGCCGCCAAGGTCAAGACTATCTCCCGTCTTAACCGCACGGAGGTTTCCCTGTACCTTAAAAAACTTTTCGACTATCGCCAGCCCCTTTGACGTACTGATAACTTCCGCCTGCGGATTACAGGAATGGACATATTCAATCAGATCGCAATGGTCGGGTTCCAGGTGATTCAGAATAAGGTAATCGATGTCCTTGAACGAAAGCCCGATGGATTCCAGTTGTTCCGTATAGCTTTTTAACGAGCCGTCCCAATCACGAACAATGTCGATCAATGCGGTCTTTTCGCCTTTTACAATATATGAATTGATGCTTACTCCTTGAGGAAGCATCCACAAACCTTCAAAACGGCTCGTGCGTGCACAAATATCCGCATGGATACAATATATGCCTGTACTTATTTCTTGCGCTTTCATAGTGCCCTCCATAACGTCTAAGGAAAAACTCTCATTTGAATTGAGGCTCGGTGAGCATCAAGTGATATTGGTACCGGCGGGTACCGGCGTTTCGGGTTTTAGCAGAACGCAGATCGATGAATCTTCGGATTCCGCGCAGAGCAGCATACCTTCGGAAATATGCCCGCGCATTTTAGCAGGCTTGAGGTTTGCAAGCACGATAATCTCTTTGCCGACCAATTCTTCGGCAGTGTAGTAGTCTACTAAGCTCGAAACGATTTGGCGCGGCTTTTCTTCGCCGAGGTCTACCTGTAAAATGTAGAGTTTTTCCGCATTTTCAGCTTTTACACATTCCAAAACCTTGCCGGTTTTCAGCTGCAGTTTTGCAAAATCATCATAGGTAATTATTTCAGTTGTGTTTTCACTCATGCTGCTTAGTATATGAGAAAGAGCCGAAAACTGCAAGCCGAGGAGAGTGTAATTGCATCGGACTTTTTTTTCATTTTTTTAATATTTGTGCTTGACGTTTAGGGGGGGGGGGGGGTAATATAGAAGAGAAGTTATGCACAATGTGTAACTTACGTTCGCCGTATGGCGGACGTATTTTCAAAAACGTAATGCATTATTGCATTATGTAAAGGAACGAAAGATGAAAAAACTTTCATTACTTGTAGCACTCACCGTGCTTGTCGGGAGCGCCCTGTTTGTTACCAGCTGCGGTGGAAAGATACAGGCTGATACTGTTTGGCAAAATAAAGCCGACCCCACTACGTATTATTGTTTTTGTGCGGATGGACAAATGATTACCGCTTATAAGTACGGTGGTACGCTTACAAAGGTTTCTACATTATCAGGTAGCTATACTGCAAAAAACGGAAAAATTAAAGCTCCGATAACCAGCCATCTTGAGGCTGACTATAAAATTAGCGGCGAAACGATGACGATATCAATGTATGGTGTAACGATGCATGAATTAAAGAAGGTTTCTAGCCCTACAGTAGCAGAGATGAAAGCCTTGTTTGTTACCGGTGTTGCCGACGATTCTGTTTGGCAAAATAAAGCCGCCCCCACTACGTATTATTGCTTTGGTGCGGACGGAAACATGATTGTCGCCTCTAATGCACTGGGATCTCTTGTAAAGGTTCCTATGCTGTCAGGTTCCTATACTGCAAAAGGCGGAAAAATTAAATGTCCGCTTACAGGCGGTCTTGAGGCTGACTATAAAATTAGCGGTGAAACGATGACAATCTCACTGAATGGTGTAGAGATGTATGAACTAAAGAAGGTTGCTAGTCCTACAGCAACAGAAATGAAAGCCCTTTAAAAAAATACGCTTAACAATCTTGCGGCTGCTTACCGTTCAGGCAGGCAGCTGTTTTTTCCCGCATCCTGCAAGTACTATAACAAATAAAACTAGAAAGAAAAGAATCTTTTTCATATTATCTCCAGCTGCGAATACAGCGTTTTACCCGCGGGATTCTTAGGGATAGCCTCAATAAAAAAGATGTGGAAGACCTTTGCAGGGAGCCGTGTCGTTTGGGCGAGGTATTCCGATACTGCACGATGCTGTTCTTCGGTTTTAAGCGTTGTATAAACGCAGAGAAGGTCGTCTTGTCCGATACAAGCGAATTCGGCATCGGCAAAGGCGGCAGACAGCAGCCGTTCGGTATCGTCTAAATTAACCCGATTACCGAATACCTTGATGAACCGCTTTTTCCTTCCGACGATAAAAAAATAACCGTCTGAATCCCGTTTTGCCATATCTCCGGTATGGAGCGTTCCCTGCCACTCGTCGCCTTTCGCTAAATCGGCAGCGCATTCCGCATAGCCCATCGAAACATTTGGCCCGCGGTACACCAATTCACCGACAGTATCGGACGCAGTGATTTCCGCACCGATTTCGTCGATCAACTTTAGTTTACCGCCGGGGATTGCAATACCCATACTACCGCATTTTTCCATTGTCTTATCAGGCGGCAGATATGCCATGCGCGGTGCGGCTTCGGTTTGTCCATACATCACAAAAAAGCGCCGTCCGGTGTTCAGGCTCCATTCACCGAATTTTTGATGCAGCTCGTATGGCAGTTTACCTCCCGCCTGCGTCAGTGTTTTGAGCGCCGGCAGCTCCATTTGGGTCAGCCGTAGACGGGAGAACATTTGATAGGTATAGGGGATTCCCACAAGCGAACTGACGTTCTCTTGCTTAACCCGTTCCCAGAACGCAGCGGTTAAGATATCGTGCCCGGTCAATATGACGGTTGCACCCATAAGAACATGGCTGTTAATAATGGACATTCCGTATGAATAGCTCATCGGCAGCATGGTTACCGGACGTTCTTTGTCGGTAATGTGCAGGTATTCTGCAATTGACCGTGCGTTTTCACAGATATTACGGTATGTCAGACGTACGAGCTTGGGGCTGCCGGTACTTCCCGATGTAGTGAGGAGCAGCGCTAAATCTTGAAAAAGCTCCGGCCCTTTTTTATCCGAACGGAGTAGTACACTGTCTGCTATCGCTGCAACGGGCTTATTCATCGGAAGTATTTTTTTTGTCTCTTCCGGTAAGTCTTGCGGGATATAATAAAAGGCGGGATGGTAGGTTTGAATTAAATGGTGCAAAAGATCCGGTGCAATATGTGCGTCCAACAGGAGCGGTACAGCTCCTGCTTTTAAGCAACCGAGGTAGCCGAGCAGCGTCCCGGGTGAATTTCTACAGAGTAGGAATACCAGTTGATGCGCGGCCTCTTTTGGAAACGCAGCTGCAGCCGTATTGATTTCGCTGTAATGCAATGTTTCGCCGCTATCGGTTATCGCCAATACCCGATGCGGATCTTTTTCGGCATATCTCAATAGTTCCATATTTCACCTCATTACCCATAGGATAACTGTATTGGAGTACCTTGCCGGTAAACTGTTACATCGTTTTGCTGAGTGTTTCGGAAATACTGAACGCGCAGTCTCCGACCTTTTCAATTGTCCGTACCATATCGATATACAAAAGCTCTGCCTTAACATTACCGCCTTCTTCCAGACGGTTCCGTGCGAGCTTTTTCAGATTACTGCGCATTGCATCGATTGTTTGTTCCATTTCATCGGCAAGCGCGAGTTGATCCTGTGCCAGCGGTTTATTTAAGTGATCGTGTACAAAGTGAATAAATTGATTGACGACGCCGAGATAGGGCAAGAGCTTATCCATATCCTCTTTCGGAATATCGAGCTTCTTCTTCTTGCTTTTTTCGATATGCAGACCCAATTCATAGATATGATCGGTCATGTTTTCGAGGTTATCGACAATAGTCAGCATCAGCCGTACGTTATGTTCCGCTTTAGTGCTGAGGGATAGACGGGATGTTGCAATCAAGAAACGGGATAACTCTTCCTGCATTTGGTCTGCATAGTCCTCTTGCTGTACGAGCTGTTCGATAACGGCTTCAACGGAGCCTTTGTGTTCGTCCTCCAACAGAGGGCGGATTGTATCGAACATCCTGCGCACAACCATAGACATCATGCTGATTTCCCGCTCAGCTTGCAGAATGTACGCTTCAATATTTTCTTTAATCGCCGTTTCGTTCGGCATAACCAGCTGATACCGTTCAGGCGATTCGTCTCCTTTGTCTTTTACAAGCCATTCTACGAATCGTGCAATGTACGAAACAAACGGAAGTGCAATCAACGTATTGATGATATTGAATAACGAGTGGAAGAGTGCAAGACGAATAGTGATGTCTGCAAGTTTTCCGCCGTCGGGGGTTAATCGGTATAGTAATACAAGTGAGGGCTTAAAAAAGATTAAGAATAACAGTGCCCCGCAGACATTAAAAAGGACGTGTACCGTAGCGGTTCTGCGTGCGTTGAGTTTGCTGCCGATTGCCGCGATAACAGCATCGATTGTTGAACCGACGTTACTGCCGAGTACGCTTGCCGCCGCAAATTCCATACCGATTACTTTGCCGTATGCCATGGTCAAAATAATAGCAGTGGTTGCCGACGAAGAGTGCAAAATGACCGTTAAAAGAAAGCCTGCGATAAAACCGACTATAATGCTGTAGATACTGCCATCCGCTGCAAATGATAAGAATGAAAGGTTGTCGGCGGAAAGATCCGGCATAAGCGAAGAGAGGATTCCGAGTCCTGTGAAAAGGAGTCCGAAGCCCATAATACCTTCGCCCAAACTTTCCTTACGGAACTTTTTGAAGAAGGTAAGAAAAAAGCCGATGCCGAATGCCGGTATCGCAATTTCGGCGAGTTTAAGTTGAAAGCCGATCAGTGCAACAATCCATGCGGTAACCGTAGTACCGATATTAGCGCCGAAGATGACGCCGATTGCTTGTGTTAGTGAAAGGAGTCCTGCATTGACAAAGGAAACGGTCATAACCGTGGTTGCGCCTGATGATTGGACAATAGCAGTAACTGCAAAACCGGTGATTACAGCAAGAACTCGATTACCGGTCATCATATTGAGGATTCGGTGAAGACTCCCTCCGGCACTTTTTTGAATACCTTCGCTCATCAATTTCATGCCGTACAGAATGAATCCGAGGCTCCCCAATGCTTGCAGCAATATTACAACTATTTTCATGCCGACAGCATAGCAAAAGGTCATGTATTTTGCAATGATATCCACGGTTTTTATCAAACCGGTTTGATGATGTTGCCCGCAGCTCTGCTCGAGCCTCTGATCGAACCGTTGACATAAACTATCGTACATTATACAATAATTGCATTATTCATACGATAGGTATCTAATCTATTTTTATCTACTTTATTTAAAAGGAAGGAAATCATGGCAGAAGAAAAATATGTCTATTTCTTCGGGAACGGCAAAGCTGAAGGCAACGGCGAAATGAAGCAGCTGCTGGGCGGTAAAGGTGCCGGCTTAGCCGAAATGACTCGTGCAAAGTTACCTGTTCCCGCTGGTTTTACAATTACCACTGAAGTTTGTCAATTGTATTATTCAAATAATAAAAAATATCCTGCCGGCTTGGAGCAGTCTGTAAAAGAAAACTTGCAGAAGCTTGAAAAAAGTGCCGGTAAGAAGCTTGGTGATCCCAATGATCCGCTTTTGGTTTCCGTCCGTTCAGGTGCTCCCGTTTCGATGCCCGGTATGATGGAAACGATTTTGAACCTCGGTTTAACCGATAAATCAGTCGAAGGTTTGGCAAAAAAGACTTCAAACCGCCGTTTTGCATTGGATGCATACCGCCGCTTTATTATGATGTACGGCTCAACGGCAATGGGCATTGACCGTATTAAGTTTGATGACCTTTTTGATGAGGTAAAAGAAAAGCATACCCGCGGACGCTTGAATATTGCAGCGAGCAAAAAAGTCGGTGATACCGATGTAAATGAAGACGAGCTCGCAGAAGTTATCACGAAATTTAAGGCACTGTATAAGAAAGAGATTAAAAAAGACTTCCCGCAGGATCCGATCGAACAGCTTTGGGGCGCTATCGGAGCGGTATTCAATTCTTGGATGGCCGAAAAAGCCGTTACCTACCGCCGCGTAGAAAATCTCGTCGGAATTAAGGGTACTGCAGTCAACGTTATGCAAATGGTATTCGGGAACAAGGGGAATACCTCCGGTACCGGCGTTTGCTTTACGCGTGATCCCAACAGCGGCGAAAACATATTTTACGGTGATTACCTCTTTAATGCACAGGGTGAAGACGTTGTTGCAGGTATCCGTACACCGATTAAACTCTCCGAGTTTGAAAAAGAAGATAAAAAAGCGTATGATCAGCTCTGCAAAGTCCGCGCTCTTTTGGAAGAACATTATAAAGATATGCAGGATATGGAGTTCACCGTAGAAGAAGGTACGCTCTATATGCTCCAGTGCCGTACCGGTAAGCGCTCTCCCGCCGCTGCGTTTAGAATGGCTGTCGATATGGTAAATGAAAAGCTCATTACAAAAGAAGAAGCTATCATGCGTATTAAGGCAAGCGATATTGAAGGTATTTTCTATCCTGCCATCGACTATAAGCAGCCAAACTTAAAATCCGCGCTATTCGTCAGCGGAATTGCCGCAGTTCCGGGTGCTGCCGCAGGAAAAATCTGTTTCTCCGCAGCTAAGGCAGAGGCTCTCGCTGCAAATAAAGAAAAAGCAATTCTGGTGCGTAAGGAAACCAGCCCCGAAGATGTCGGCGGTATGCACGCTGCACAGGGTATTTTGACTGCGACCGGCGGAAAGACAAGCCACGCAGCTGTTGTCGCCCGCGGTTGGGGTAAATGCTGTATCGTCGGATGCGAAAAACTCGTGATCGATTACGAAAAAGGCGAATGCAGCTATGACGGTAAAGTTCTGAAAGAAGGGGATTTTATCACCCTTGACGGAACAAAAGGCGATGTATATATCGGTGAATTAAAATTGGTACAGGCAAAACAGCCCGAATCATATAAGACCTTGATGAAGTGGGTTGATGAAATCCGCACTATCAAAGTACGCACGAATGCCGATCAGCCTGAGGATGCAAAAGTTGCAATTGAGCACGGCGCTGAAGGTATCGGTTTGTGCCGCACCGAACACATGTTCTTTAATGATGAAAAACGCATTCTTGCAATTCGTGAGATGATTGTTGCGGACAGCACCGAAGGACGCAAAAAGGCCTTGGCGAAGCTGCTCCCGATTCAGACGAAAGACTTTGAAGGTATCTTTAAAGCTATGGACGGAAAGGGTGTTACAATTCGCTTAATCGATCCGCCGCTGCACGAATTTGTACCGCACGATAAAGAAGGTCAGCAGAAATTGGCCGAAGCGCTCAATATCAGCTTTGCAAGTGTAAAGGAACGGGTAGAACAGCTCCATGAAGCAAACCCGATGCTCGGACACCGCGGCTGCCGTTTGGCAATTACCTATCCCGAAATCCTCGAAATGCAGGTAACCGCTATTATTACTGCGGCATGCAATGTACATAAAAAAGGTATTACGGTACTGCCGGAAATTATGATTCCGCTTACCATCGATCCTAAAGAATTTGCGATTCTGGAATCGAGAGTTCGCAGCGTTGCCGATGCAATTCTGAAAAAGCACGAGGCAAAGATTAAATACTTGGTCGGTACAATGATCGAAACTCCGCGCGCCGCTTTGTTGGCTGATAAGATTGCAGAACGGGCAGAGTTCTTCTCATTCGGAACCAACGACTTAACGCAGATGACGCTTGGTATCAGCCGCGACGATGCTGCAAAGTTCTTGCCTGAGTATGTCGATGAGCAAAAAGCGGGAGTATTCCCTGCCGATCCGTTCCAGTCTTTGGATCAAGCCGGTGTCGGGTTGCTCGTAAAAGAAGGTATTGCAAAAGGCCGTTCGACCCGCCCCGAATTAAAGGTCGGTATCTGCGGTGAACACGGCGGTGATTTGGAATCCGTCAAGTTCTGCTGCCGCGCCGGTATGTCGTATGTTTCGGCATCCCCCTTCCGTGTTCCGATTGCCCGCCTTGCTGCTGCACAGGCTGCAATAGAGGATAAAAAGGCCGGAGCTAAAAAAACGGCAAAAACTGCAAAGACAGCTAAAACGGCAAAATCTGCCAAAACCGCAACGAAAAAAAAGTAAATAATCGTTAGTTGATATAACTTGCGACCGGAAGGCTGTCCGAAAATATGAGTTTTTGGGCAGCCTTTTTACTTTATAGTTTGATACCGGACATTATAATATATCGATATTGTAGAAATAGAGCCGGATCTAGTTATACGAGCAAGGTAATTATTATGGGAAGATATAGAACAATATATACCGAAAATCAAAATGGTGACGGATATGAGGCTGAAAAAAACAAAACGGAAAAAATACGGCTGCATACTCTACCATGCAGACTACCGGATGGACGGTCGTCCTTAACTCTCCTGAGTTGGAATTAACTGGAGCTGCAAAAAAGTTTACTAGTATGGTCGTTGTGACAAGTGTCCTTTTCCTCGTAGTTGCAATAACTATTGTTGGTGTAGCAATACGGAAAATGGTATAATTCGCTATTTTATCGCTTTTAATACATATTTTTTTAATGTCTTTGTCGGTATATCCATGTTTAGATATTTCAAAGAATGTATATTTTTAAAAATTGCAAACAGCGTTACGGGAATGCCGAATGGAAGGCTCCAGATTCCGCAGCATAAAGACATGATATTTGCTTTTTTTACTTTTTCTTTTAAACACTCTTTGCAGCCGATTTCAATGTTCGTATGGCGGAACGTCAAAATCAATATACTGAAGGCGGTATTTATGGTTAATGCATTTATACCTTTTCTTTTATTGCATAGCGGACAAAAACAATCTAATAACTGTTCTGCATGAGTATTAATAATTTCTTTTATTTCTTTTTTAGACATACTTTTTAAATCGACTGCATTTTTTATCTCTTCTAATTGTTCGGAAAAATATTTTCCGGTAAACTCTTTTATATTATATTTTTTATACAATGTATCATATTCACTTATCAGTTCGCTGAGAAAATAGAGGGCTTCTTCAGTATAGAGAAATTCAAATATACCGGCTCTTGAATTGATATAAACTGTTTTTCTCATCGTAACAAAAAAGAGAATAGTCAGAATTACGGCAGGGATAAAATAAAACAAGAGATTATCGATTGTGTTTGAATTAACATAGATGTCTATTATGATAAATCCTGCCAAGAGAAAAAGCATAGCAGCAATAATTCCAATGTGCCAATCTTTATATACCGATTCATATACTTCATCATCAAAATCATAGAGGTTGCATTCCTTTGAAATTTTTGAAAGCAACCTCTTTTGTGTGTATATTAATTTTCCGTTGCGTATTTCCGCTTCAAGTTTATATAAAAAAGCTTTTTGGATTAATTTCATACGCTCATTTTCAATAGTGTAAGTCATTAATTATCGACGGCACCATAATTTGAGATAGATGATGCGAATTACGCAAACCGTATAACCTGTTCATCCGCATCAACTGTCGCTTCAACGCCAAGCGGGATAATGCACCGCGGTGCTGCGTGTCCGATATTGACGTTGTACACAATCGGCAAATTCGGCTTATTGATTTCGCTGATTAAAAGGTTTTTATAGTCTTCGTAATACGATTCGTCAATCGGTTTTCCGACAAGGATGCCGTTTATGACTTCAAAAATGCCGGTAGTGTTTAATGCTTGCAGCATCTTTTGATAGAGTTCAGGTTTGGTACGATTTTCACTTGATTCCAAAAGCAGTATTTTACCCTTCCAATCATCAAGTGAGGGAAAGAGATTATACCGGCGGCACAGAGCAGGGCTGTCACTATGGCGGGTGTTGTCAAACATATCATACATTGTTTCAATACAGCCTCCGAGTATTTTACCGGAGAATACGGACTCCCCTTGTAATAATTCAAATCCATTGTTCCGGTGCCGCATTCTTTTTACACCGATCTGTGATTCATCAAATTCGGTACGCTCGCCATACCACATATCGCTCGGGCGGATTTCTTTTATTGTGCCGGTTGTAATCAATTCTTCAAAATACTTTTTTGAATATGGCAGCATTTCATCTTCAAGTTCGCAGATATCCGCCACAAACGACTGACCGTAAAAAGTGTTTACGCCTACGTTATGCAGCATAAAATGATTCATCGTCGTATCGGAGAATCCGAGGAAAATCTTTTTGCTATGCTGTACCGCCTTCCGTAATTCACCGTGTTCAAATAAATACGGCAGCAGCTTGTATGTGTCCTCTCCGCCGATTGCACACAGAATCATATCAATAGACGGATTGGAAAAAGCATCCAATAAATCCTGTGCACGTGCTTCGGGATGACTTTGAAGAAAATTAATTCCTTTACAGGCATTCGCAGTAGTAACAACTTCTATCCCATACGAGCGTAAACGCCTAAAGCCCAATTCTTCCTCGTGCTTAATAAACGGCTCGCCGAGCAAACCCCGTGAAAGACTGATAATCGCTATCTTTTTTACTGTCATGTTTTTTCTCCTATTATCACCATATACAGATATCAAAAAACTTCTATTACCCCTTTGTATGCACACGCTTTTTGTATCAATGACCCCTTTGCACCCATAGTAAAAGCAATATCGCTGCTTCGGATTGCCAACAATTTGTCTCCGGTCTTAATATCCAATGTTTGCATCAAAGATGGCGAAATATGAACTCCGTTATCTTTCAAGGTAAGCCAGCCGTATTTTCTTCCCTTATATGAAATCAACTCACCCTCTTTTAGTGTCTTATCCGCCAAACGAGGGTTTTCTTTTAAGATGTGATTGAGTGTTGAGCGAGAAAGCAGAGGCTCGCTCATCACACAAAATCCGCCCGTCTGCTTACTGCCGGAAACGATGTAAATATATTGCTCTTGGTGTAATTTATATTCTTCCACTGCCGGTGTCGGAAAAATGAGCGCTCCATCTTCCCGTATCTCAGACCAGCCGAAAATATATTTTCCGCCTTTACTCATCTGCGGCATGTTTACTTTCCTCCAATGCTTTTTTCGTTATGCGAATTGCACCGCTGCTGTGAATACGAACAACAGGATGCGGATCATGTTGTGCAAACCATTCCAGTTTTTCCAAGTACAGTTCTACAGAATGCGGCAGCCGTTTTCCCATTACCCGAAACATTTCAGGCGCCTCAATTCGTACGCGCTCTCCCTTATCCGATATCAACTCATAGAACAAATCCAATGTGTCGCAAAAAAGTTCCGGTGCATTCGTTGCGATATTTTCACAAGCCCACACAAACGCAAGCCGTACCGCTCCTGCTGTGTCGGAGCGCATATTCATCATTGTGTCAAAATAAGGAAGAATCAAATCCTTGTTTGCCCTGCCTATTCGTCCCAATGCGTTTACCGAGCGCTCCCGCAGTTTCGGATTACCGTCTTTTAAATAGCCCGCAATTTGTTCAATATACGGCTGCACCGATAACGGATACTGTAATCCCATTTCACCGAGAAGCCACAACGCTTTTGCTTGTACATCCGCTGAATACTGTTCGCCGAGTTTTGCTGCGACATCATCAATCGCTGTGTTCCAATGCACCTTGTCTTTTGTGATTACGCTTAATTCTTTCAGTATCGCTTTGTCTGTCATTGTACCTATTCACATAAAATTTTCTATTGTGCTTTCTCAGCCTTATCCTTCCGATGCAGGGCAACCGCATTAAAAATATTTTTAGCGGTTGCCTTCCTTCTGTGCGAAATTTTGCTTAAAATTTCGCACATTTTCCCAGTAAATGGGTAAACGTATAAGGTAAAGTAGATAAAAATCGCGGAAAAATTGAGACTGTGAGACCATTTGAACCGCAAAGAGGTTCAACTCTGGTCGAATAGTCTCAATTTTTCCGCGGGGTTGTTAAAAAAACGGCCTGATGCGTTTATCCTGCCTTCCGCCGCCGTTTCCTCAGACGCAGTATGATGAGCATTGCGGCTATTCCCAACGCGATAAATACCCAGCCGTACAGCAGTGCGATACAGACTGCGGCAAAGGCCTGTACTCCGCCTTTTATTGCATCCCATACCGGCATAAAAAGTGAACCGGTTTCCGATGCGACTTCTATCTGTTGGTACATGCTGATATGCAGCGTACTGAAATTAACGGAATTTTTCAGATACCGCAGTCTGCCTTCTATCGATTCTATATCCGACCGTATATCCTGTAGCTCATTTTGAATATCGAGGATATCTTTTATTGTTTTTGCTTGGTTGAGCAGCCGCAGGTATCCTTGTTCCGTTTCTTTTTTGACGGCAAGGCGTGCGGTACTATCGATAAACTCTTCCGTTACATCCTGTACGGTAATGGATTTTTCATCAATTTTTTTAACGCCGCCGGAAAGCTCCGTTACGAATACATCAAAATGAGCCTTAGGTATTCTGACCGTCATATTCTGATATATTCGCGAAGAGCTTGCGCGCTCATCTTCTTGACTGATATATGCGCCGTATTTTTGTACGAGCGATTCGATGTGCTGACGGGTTTCCGCTATATCGTGCGTTTCAAAATTGATCGAGCCTTCTTTTATCAGCTGCCGTTCGAGCATTGCAGCGGTATTTGCAGTCTCTGTGTCGTCTAAGGGACGCTGCATATCGGCGGTATCTACATCAGTAGTGGTTGCATCTTTTGCGTATGCCGCATTTTTTACCGCTCCTGCGGGATGTTCAGCCTCGGCATATACCTGTCTATTTGAAACAGAAGCGCTTTTTTTAGCACATGAACTGAAGACAACCGTTCCTGAAAAGATAATAAAAAAAGATAGAAAAATACAATGACGATTCATATAATGGTACTCCTTACATCAAGTCTATATTATATCATAATGAGCGCATCTCTAAAAATCTAATCGACTTTTTTACATAGACCTTTGTTGTTTATGCAAGCGCTTGTAAGAGCTTTTCTACGTTCTCAGGCGTGGTTGCCCAGTCGGTTGCGATGCGGACAACCGTGTGCGAATCATCTTTCTTTTCCCAAAATCCGAATGTAATTTTTTTTGAAAGCTCTGCATAGCGTGTATTTTCAAGGACGATAAAAATCTGATTTGTCGGCGCCATAAAATATTGTTCATACCCGTGCGAGTCAAGAAAGGTGCGAATGGTATCGGCGGCTCGGATTGCATTTTCCCCGATACGGAAATACAGGTCATCAGTAAAAAGTGTTTCAAACTGGATACCGAGTAAGCGGCCTTTTGCGAGTAACGCGCCGTGCTGCTTCATAATGGTAAAAAAATGCGGGCTGCGTTTAGGATCGGGAATAACAACCGCTTCGCCGAAGAGGGCTCCGCATTTAGTGCCGCCGATGTAAAAAGCATCGCAGAGCCTTGCAAGGTCAGCAAGCGTTACATCGTTTTCTTTGCAAGCAAGCGCATACGCGAGTCGCGCTCCGTCAACATACAGCGGAATATGATATTCGTGGCACACTGCACTGATCGCGCTTATCTCCTGCTTGCTGTAGAGCGTTCCATATTCCGTCGGCTGCGAGATATACACCATTCCCGGATGAACCATGTGCTCATAGTTTCCTTCAGCATAAAAATCCTGTAGATACTGCTTAACCGATGTGGCGGTGATTTTACCTTTGTCGCAGGCAAGGGGGAGTACTTTATGCCCGCCGAACTCTATCGCTCCCGCTTCGTGTACGGCGATATGCCCGGTCTGTGCCGAAATGACCCCTTCATACCGGTTAAGGAGCGCATCGATAACCGTTGCGTTTGTCTGAGTACCGCCGACAAGAAAATGTACCGCCGCCTCAGGGCATTCGCACGCTTTTCTGATAAGGGCACGCGCCCGTTCGCAGTATTCATCGGTTCCGTATCCCGCGGTTTGTTCCATATTTGTTTGCACAAGGCGCTGAATAATCGCAGGGTGTGCTCCTTCCATATAATCCGAAGCAAAAGAAAGTTTGTGTTGAGTTTCCATGCTGTAAGATTATCGGATAACAGATTTTTCTGCAAGATTTTTTGACTCGCATTTATGCAGACAGTTTTATGGTATCTTGACAGTCTAAAAATTCGGCGATATGCTTTCTTTTATTGTATATATTGGATATCTTGGGAGGTCTTATGAATTATTCATTACCGAAATCGGAAAAATTACCGTTAATACGGCACAGTATTGCACATATAATGGCGGAAGCCGTTATGAATTTATTCCCCGGAACAAAGGTTGCCATTGGCCCTGCCGTTGAACACGGGTTTTATTATGACTTTGACCTTCCGACACCGATCACCCAAACTGATCTTGAGCGCATTGAAAAGGAAATGCGCCGTCTTTTATCAACTCCGCAGAACTTTGTAAAAGAAGTCGTAAGTAGGCAACAAGCACTTGAGCTTTTTAAAGACCAGCCGTATAAATGCGAGCTTATCAATGACCTACCGCAAGATGCGGAAATCTCGATTTATCGATCGGGTAATTTTTTCGATTTATGCAGAGGGCCGCATGTTGCCAATTCAAAAGAAATTAACGCGCAAAGTTTTAAGCTGCAAAAAATTGCGGGCGCCTATTGGCGCGGCGATGAAAAACGCCCGATGCTGACCCGTATCTATGGTACGGCATGGGAAACGCCCAATGATCTTAAAACGTATCTGACGATGCAGGCGGAAGCGGAGAAAAACGATCACCGCAAGATAGGACGGGAACTGGATTTATTCCA